>CALCEB010000262.1 GCA_937900045.1 uncultured Acidobacteriota bacterium | reverse complement strand
GGCACCAGCAACAGCAAAACCAAGGGCAAAAACCAAGATACAAGCCACGGACAGTTCCTTCCTGTCCGTGGGCTTTTCGGCGAGGGACAAACCTACGGACAAAGGCCCACGGTCAGTACGACGCTGACCGTGGCTACCCGACCCACAACCAGCCGAAGAGTCTCCGAAGTGAGAGACTCCGCTCCCTTGGGACGACCACGCACAAAAATCATGCCACGGTGACCCTCCAGGCCTACTGCCCCGGCAGCGTCTGATGATAGTTCGGATATGGCGGCCGCGGGAAGTGCTGGGGTGGATTCTTCTTGAGCATCTCCAGCACCACCTCGACGGCCTTCTCAAGCTGCGGATCGTGGCCTTCACGGACGAGCTTGGGATCGAGATTCACTTCATCGTCGGGGGGAATCCCGTGATTCTCCACTTCCCAATGTCCTTTTAATCCATAGATGGCCCAGCGGGGAGCGGTGATCCCACCGCCATCCATCAGCACCGGATAGCCGCTGATTCCCACCAATCCGCCCCACGTGCGCATACCCACCAGCGGTCCAATGCCAGCCTTGCGGAAGTACCAGGGCATGGCGTCGCCACCGGAGCCGGCGAATTGATTGATGATCATCGCCTTCGGCCCGAAGATGGCGTCAATCGGCTCGGTGTAGTCCTGGCCTTCCCGTCCAGCCACGCGGCTCATGGGCGGTCTCTTCAGGTATTCGATGATGTAATCCGCCAAGTCGCCGCCGGTGTTGAAGCGCTCGTCGAGCACCGCGCCTTGCTTGCCGACTTGCGCGAAATAGTAGCGGTTGAAGTTGCTGTAACCCGCGCCGGCGGTGTTGGGCAGGTAGACGTAGGCCAGCTTGCCGCCGCTCATCGTGTCAACCTTGCGGCGGTTGGCTTCTATCCAGGCCAGGTTGCGCAGCGCGTATTCATTAGGCACGGGAACGACGGTGACTTGGCGCGATCCGGTTCCATCCGGATTGGGGCCAACCTTCAAAACCGTCTGCTTGCCGGCAGTTTCCAGGAAGAAGCTATAGATATTGTCCGCGCCGTGCAGCTCCCGGCCATTTACCGCCAGCAGATATTCACCTTGCTTGACGTTCACGCCGGGCTGGGTGAGCGGCGCATGGAGTTGTGGATTCCAGTTCTCGCCGTTAAAGACGCGGGCGAACTGGTAACGGCCATTTTCAATCTCATAGTCGGCGCCCAGAAGCCCCACTTTCTCCGGTTTGGGCGGCGGGAAGTCGGTGCCGCCCCGCACGAACATGTGGCCCACGGTCATGTTCCCCGTCATCTCTTCGAAGAGGTAGGTCAGGTCAGCGCGGCTGCCCAGATTCGCTACGTAAGGCTTGTAAAAAGCCTCCGCCTGCGGCAGGTTGAGGCCGTGGAAATGGGGGTCGTAGAAGAAATCGCGCTCGATCCGCCAGACCTCGTCGTATTCCTGCTTCCATTCGGCGCGGGGCGTGGTGTAAACCTCGATATCCGCCATCTTCAAGGCGCCTTCGCCCGGCTTGGGCGGCTTAGCCGTGGCGGTGATGAACCACTTATTCTTCTGCTCAAAGAGCATCTTCGTGCCGTCAAATGACAAGTTGAACGAGCTGACGCCACCCACCAGCTTCGTGGTCTTTCTCTTTTTCAGGTCAAAGTTCCAGACCGTCATGGAATGGTCCGCGCCCGGCTGCGCCAGGAAAACGATCGGGGTTTCCAGCAAGTAGACCTCGCCCGTCTTTCCTGCAAACAGTCTCCCGTAACGGCGCGCCGGGATGGGTAGGGCCAGAATGCGCTGGCTGATATTTTCAAAATCGATTTGCACCTTCACCGGCTTTTTGGCGGCTCCTGATTTTGCTTTGGACTTCTCTCCATTCTGGCTGGAACCAGCGCCGGATTGGGGCGCTGAGCTTGAAGACGTCCCGGCGGTCTTCGCAGACTTCTCATCATCGCTCTCCGGAGCGATGGGCGAGGGCAGGTCCTTGCGAAGCACGGCCACATAAACGCTGCGCACCACCGGATGCTCCAGGCTCGACATATCAAGCCACCCGGAGGTCAAGCCCATGTCCGTGCTGGCGGTAAAGTAAAGATATTTGCCATTCTTGTCAAACGCCGGAAAAAGAGCATCGCTCATGCCGTCGGTGATCTGATGAATGCTGTGATCTTCGACCGAGTAAACGAAAACCGCGTGCAAATGATTTTGAAGCTGCTTGGTATAGGCGATCCAGCGGCTGTCCGGCGACCACATGGGATCCATGATGTGGGCGGGCGAGTCGTACAAGTCCGTGTCCACCTTGACGGGCGTGGGATGATCCAGGTCCACGGTCCACATGTTCAGGCGCTTGTCGGTGTAAGCAATTTTCTTGGAGTCTGGCGACCAGGCGGGATTGTAAAAATACGATGGCGGATTCCCCAAGCCAATGTGCCGGGGCGCGCCCAATCCATCCTGACCTTTGATTTCAAGATCGTACTCTCCGGTGGCGTCGGAGAAATAGGCAACCCACTTGCCATCCGGCGACCAGGACGGGAACCGTTCCTCCACGGCGGGCGTGCTCGTGATGTTGCGGACGTCCCCTTTTTTGGCGGGCACGGTGAGGATTTCGCCATGCGCCTCAAATACGGCGCGCTTGCCGGTGGGCGAGATGCCGGAGGTGATGATGTCCTTCGATGTGATCTTCAGGAAGTGAGGGCGGGTTTGCGGCAGGTCTCCTGCCACGGTGATGTTTACAGGATGTTGATGTCCGGACTTCAAATCGTAAAGATGCAGGGCGCCGAACTGCTCGTAGACAATGGCGCCTGGACCGGCCGATGCGGACTTGAAATCAAGGCCCTTGTTCTCGAGCACCTGCCGGACCTGCTTGGTTTGGGTGTTGTAGGCAAAAAGCGAGACGGGACCGTTGCGGTCCGAAAGGAAATACACGGTGTTACCAACCCACATGGGGTTCGAGTCGTTCGAATTATTGCGCGGCACCTTGACGATACTGGAGTCGGAAAGCTGCGCTATCCAAATGGGCTTGGTCTGGCCGCCGCGATAGCGCTTCCACGCCGGCTCCCATTGATGGAGCGGAACGTAAGCCAGCTCGGAGCCATCCGGTGAATACGAGGCATCGTCGCCCATAGGCAGCGGCAGCAGTGTGGGGAATCCGCCGTTGACGGGGATGGTGAAGAACTGCGCAAACAGACTGTAACTCTGGCGCGGGGATTTGAAGAGAATACGCTGTCCGTCCGGCGTCCAGCCGAGCGCCACGTCCGGGCCGGGATGATAGGTGAGGCGGCGTGGTGTTCCGCCGTCCGCAGGGGCAACGTAAACATCCGTGTTGGCGTTATAGGTTGCAGTGTAGGCGATCAGCGAGCCATCAGGCGAAAAGATGGGCCGCGTCTCCGGCGTAATGTGCATAGCCAGGACATGAGCCACTCCGCCTTCGCGGGGAACCGTCCAAAGCTCGCTGCCGTAGATGAAGGCGATTTGAGTCTTGCTGAGCGCCGGATCCTGCAACAATAGCGGCCCGTTTGCTGAGCTACTCTGGGCTGCCGCAGTTGCAACCGGAAGAAAAATGGCGAAAGCGATCCATCCAAGAATATTCCTCATCCCCACTCCTGTTCGATGCGTGGTGAGATCCGAGCCATGTGGAAGCCGGTTAGTATATCCTTGAAAGCGGAGAAATTGAGCAGGAAAATCAGTGGTGTCTCAGAAGGTGTGAAAAAATCCGGAAATGTCATGCTGAGCGTTCACAGCCGCAAGGCTGTGATCGCTCAGGATGACAGGCACGGCGAGTTTATTCACAGGTTCTCAGTTTCTTTGCTGTAGCGCCGCTACAGCAAACTGCGTCACTACCGGAAAATCAGGCTGAGTTCGCAACTGGGACGAGGCGCAAGCCTGCTGACTCGCTGACCCGGACGGGAGTGCATTTCAAGATCGGATGGCCAAAGCAGGGAGTTCAATCTGGGGTTTGCGATTGCAGAGTTGAGAACGAAGGGTTGGCGCTTGGCCAGGATGCAGGGTAGAGTCTGCGCCAGTCGCCGTCAGCTCACAAGCTTGAAGATTTCTTGCCTGAGCGGATTCCCCAGGCAGGAGGTTACTTCGAGCCCATTCACAATGCCCAATTTTTAACGCGCAACCCTTCAACACGGGAAAACTCCCGGACGTTGTTAGTGACCAAGGTTAAATCTTCGCTCAAGGCGTGGGCGGCAATCAGGAGGTCATAAGCGCCGATAGCAGCTCCTTTCCTTTCAAGGTCCGTGCGAAGCCGGCCGTAGTAGCTGGCTGCCTCGCTATCCAAGGGCAACGCGGGGATCACGGTTCGCAATTGCTCGATCCTTTCCAGGTTCGATTCGAATTGCTGGCTTTTCCAGGCGCCGTAAACAAGTTCCAGAAAAGTGATGACGGACATGCCAACGTCGCCGGGCTGCAACCGGCGCAACCGGGATTGGACGGAGGCGGGCCGCTGTTTTGCAATGTAAATGCAGATGTCCGTATCGAGGAGGAATCGCATCATAGCCGAACCCGTTGACCCGGCCGGGGCTGTTTTCGGCCCTTGCTGAAAAAGTCCTTGGACAGTCCAGTGAGCAATTCAAATGCCTGGGCCAAGTTGCGCGACTTCTGCCGCACCACCAATTCGTTCCCGCGCTGGAAGATTTCCACTTCCCCAGTTGGGATTTGGAACTGACGTGGAATCCGCACCGCCTTGGAATTGCCGCTTCGAAAGACCTTGGTGGTAGCCATAAGAGTTAATATATACGTTAAGTATATACAAAATCAAGAGAAAAAACCCTGGAGGTAGTGTCGCAGTTTGCTGTAGCGGCGCGCTATGAGCGCCGGAAGATGTTGATAAATAAAATTCGGCGCTCATAGAGCGCCGCTACAGCAAACTGCATCACTATCTGATTTCGCTCCGGGCAGCATTTTTCCGCGCAGGATGGTATGCTGCCTTTCGCCGCCTGAGCCTTTGAGGTGGAATGCGCCCATGAGACCTGCAAAGAGACGTGAGCCGCCTTCCCGCAAGCGTTCGGCCAAGGGAAGAGCGAAGCACAGTGGAAAGCATGTCACGATCCGTGACGTAGCCAGGACCGCGGGCGCCTCGATCTCCACCGTTTCGGCGGCGATCAACAACACGGACTACGTGAGCGCGGCCATGCGCCTACGCATTGAGCGCGCGATCCGGCGGCTAGGCTACCGTCCCAACGACCTGGCGCGGGGCTTGCGCCTGCAACGCACCCACACCCTGGGGGTTGTGGTTCCCGACCTTTCCAACAGCTTCTACACGGAAATTCTGCAGGGTATGAAGGACTATGCTTCGGCTGCTCATTACACTTTGCTGATTGGCGATTCCCGCGACCGTTGGGCGGAGGAGCAAGTCTATCTGGATACTTTCCACCGCCGCCGCGTGGATGGCGTCATTCGCATTCCCGCCGCAGACGACCAATGCCGAAACATCCGGGATTTGCTGGGAGAAATTCCGGTGGTTTATGCAGACCGTTTTTCCCACACGCGCGACGCGGCGGCCGGACACGTGGGAGTGGACAACACGGTGGCGGCGTTTGACGCCACGCGCTACCTGATGAGCCTGGGCCACCGGCGGATTGGCATTGTGGCTGGGCCGGAGACGGCGCCCACCGCTGCCGACCGGCTGGAAGGCTATCGCCGCGCCGTGCGGGGCGGCCATGTGCCGGTTGACCCTACGCTGGTGCGCCGGGGAGACAACCGCATGGTCAGCGGCCACCGCGAGGCCATCGAGCTGCTCACCCTGCCGGACCGGCCTACTGCCATTTTCTGCACCAACAACATGATGACCCTTGGCGCCTTCCAGGCGATTCAGGAGTTAAAGGTGGTTTGTCCGGACGAAGTGAGTCTGCTGGGTTTCGACGATTTCTACTGGGCGCCGCTGCTTCGTCCGCAGATCACCATGGTTCGCCAGCCCGCAAGGGAAATCGGCATGGCCGCGGCTCGTCTGCTGATTGAACAGATTGAAGGGCGTGGGGTCACAGGTGGCGAGCAAACCCTTTCGACTCAGTTAATTGTGCGCCAATCCTGCGCTCCGCCTGTGCTGCGTCCTTCCAGCTCCGCCGTTCGCCTAGGAAAAGCCGAGGGATAGCACTTCCTTCCCTGGCGAAAACCAGCCAACTCTCATCGATATACAGTAGTGACTCAGTTTGCTGTAGCGGCGCTCTATGAGCGCCGGAAGTCGTTGAGGTTACAAGTTCGGCGCTCATAGAGCGCCGCTACAGCAAAGAAACTGAGACACTACCCGATATACATTTATATTGACAACTCAGTACACATACTGTATACTTATGGGTAACGTCGCCACGCGGCTCTGGCCCGTAAGGGCTGGTAGCCGTTTCCCCTCGCAAAGAAGGCCCCGTTCAGGCCGGAACGGTTATGGTGCGCCTTTGCCTTGGTTTCATGGCAGGAGTCATGAGGGCAGCATTGCCGCCCGGTTGGACCGGGTAAGTTCTGGAACAGGGAAAAAGGATGTTTGCTCATGCCGTCAAAAGGTAATAATGAGGCGTACCGGGAAGAAATTCAAAACTTGAAGGAAGTCGCTAGCCAACAAAAGGAAGCAGCAAAGTCAGCGGAGCAGCATCGCATCTCGCTGGAGGGTCTGACTCGTGGCATGGCGCTGGCGGAGGCAGGCTCCAATCAATACTCGCGCATGCTCCAAGGGGTCGTCGCATTTGGCGACCAGTTGCCGCCAGCATTGCAGGCCGCCGCTGCCTCACTCCAGAATCTGGGGCTGGTTTCCGAGGTGGCGTTTTCCAATTTGGAGCAGGGGTTCGCGTCCTCAATGGCCGCGGCCATGGTCTATGGAACATCCTTCGCGGCATCGATGGAAATGGTCCTGAAGCAGTTGGCGGCTTCAATCAGCGCCGAAGCCGAGTTGCAGGCGGTGAAAGCCACGGCGCTGGGATTTCTGCGCCTTGCGGAAATGAATTTTCCAGCGGCAACCGCGGCATTCGCGTCCGCCGCTGAGTGGGCAGTCGTGGGCGGGGTGGCGGGAATTGCCGGAGGCGCTATACCTGGCGACTTGACAGGTTCCGGAAGCGGCCAGCTCGGTCCGCGTTCCTCAAGATCCGCGACGGCAACTGCCAGTGAGGTTGGGGCAGCGCAACCGGTTCTGGCGCCAGGCGTGGCTGGCGCGCTCAACGCGCCCTCCGGGTCCGTCACAATCCTGGTGGGCAGCAACGACGCTGAACTGGCGCGTTACGTCGGCGAGCTGGTGAACACTCATGTTTCAAATGGCGGAAAAGTGACCAGCTCCCATACGCTGCGCCCAGCCTTTGCTGGGAGTTGAGATAAACAGGCGTCGTGAAAGACCGTGGCCATCACGACTGCGGAGCTACCGAAGGCCGTTGCCGCTCCCCCTCATTTTCTTGCGCGTGGACCACGGCGATGGCGGCCATATTGACGATTTCTTCCACAGCCGCCCCACGTTGCAGCACGTGAACGGGCTTCGAGAGCCCCATCAGGATCGGTCCCAACGCCTCCGCTCCGCCAATCCTCATCATCAGCTTGTAGGCGATATTAGCGGCGTTCAGGTCCGGAAAGATCAGGACGTTCGCTCCCCCTTTGAGTGTTGAAAACGGGTAATCTTCACTCAACAATTCGGGCATGACAGCAACGTCCGCCATCATTTCACCATCCACACACATGTCCGGCGCGCGGCGCTTCACGATCTCAGTGGCCAGCCGGACTCTCTCGGTTGCGGGGTGGCGAGTGCTCCCGAAACTTGAGAAGGAGAGCATGGCCACTCGCGGCTCAAAATTGAATTCGCGGGCCACCTCGGCAGCCAGGGCGGCAATCTCCGCCAGATCTTCGGAGGATGGTTCGATGTTCACGGTGGTGTCCGCGAAAAAGAAGACCTGTTTCTTGGTAAGGATCACATAAACCCCACAAACCCTCCGCACGCCGGGGCGGGTGTTGATGATGGCAAGGGCGGGCCGGATGGTGTCCGGATAGTGTTGGGAAACGCCGGCCAGCAGGCCATCGGCATCCGCCATGCGCACCATCATAGCCCCGAAATAGTTGGGATTCACGATTTGCTCGTGAGCTTCGCTTCGCGTGATGCCGCGGCGCTGCCGCAGGTTGTATAGCGCGGAGGCATAGTCCTGCAATTTCGAAGAGGCTTCCGGTTGGATGATGACGGTGTCGCGAAGGGCAAGGCCCAGCTCTTTGGACCGGGCCTCAATGATTTCGGGACGGCCAATCAGAATGGGCTGCGCGATGCGTTCCTCAATAATCTGATGAGCGGCGCGGATGATTTTCGGGTGTTCGCCCTCGGAAAACACAATCCGCTTGGGAGCGGAACGGGCGCGGCTGTGGACACCCTGCATCACTTCGGAGGTTCGCCCCAGACGGCGCGAAAGCTGGTCCCGATACGCTTCCAGATCAATTTGGATGCGAGCCACGCCGCTTTTCATGGCTGCTTCCGCTACCGCGGAAGACTCCCAAATGAAAACCCGCGGGTCAAAAGGCTTAGGAATAAAGTATTCCGGTCCGAAGTGCAAACTCCCCACGCCGTAGGCTCGCAACACCGAGTCCGGAACATCTTCCTTGGCGATGGCCGCCAAGGCCCGCGTTGCCGCGATTTGCATGTCTTCATTGATGGCGCGAGCGCGCACGTCCAAAGCTCCCCGGAAGATGAATGGGAATCCCAAGACGTTATTGACTTGGTTGGGAAAGTCAGACCGGCCGGTAGCCACAATGGCGCCAGGCCGCGCCGATTTCGCGGCATCGTAGCTGATCTCGGGCTCCGGGTTGGCCATCGCAAAGATAATGGGTTGCGAGGCCATGGATCGCACCATTTCCGGGGTGACGCATCCCCCCACCGAAAGCCCCACAAAGATGTCCGCGTCGCGGATGGCTTCGGCCAGCGTTCGCATTGCGGTTCGGGCGGCATAGCGGGAGTTGTAAGGATTCATTCCTTTCTCGCGTCCTTCGTAAATGACGCCGTCCACATCACACAGGATGATGTTTTCCTTTTTCATGCCGAGCCGCACGTAGTGGTCCGCGGTGGAGAGGCCCGCGGCTCCTGCACCATTGAAAACCGCACGGACCTTGCCAATCTCTTTGCCGGCGATTTCCAGGGCGTTGAGGAGAGCTGCTCCGGAGATGATGGCGGTTCCGTGTTGGTCATCGTGGAAGACAGGGATGGAGAGTTGCTCGCGCAGGGTTTGCTCAATCACGAAGCATTCCGGGGCGCGAATGTCCTCCAGATTAATCCCGCCAAACGTCGGTTCGATCAGGCGGCAGACCCGAATCATGTCCTCGGGCTCCTGCGAATTGATTTCCAGGTCAAAGACGTCAATATCGGCAAACCGTTTGAAAAGCACCGCTTTGCCTTCCATCACGGGCTTGCCAGCGAGCGGTCCGATATTGCCGAGACCCAGCACCGCGGTGCCATTGGTGACCACAGCCACTAAATTGGCCTTGGCCGTGTATTCATAACCCAGCTCCGCGTTGCGGGCGATCTCCAGGCACGGCGCGGCCACGCCCGGGGTGTAAGCCAGGCTCAAATCCCACTGTGTCATGCAAGGCTTGGTGGGCGAGATTTCGATTTTTCCCTTACGCCCTTTGCGATGGTAGTCCAGCGCGTCCTGCTCACGTACCTGCATGAAAACCTCTCCGTGGTGATGAAGTCTTGAGCGGTCAAGAAAGCCTGCAACTGGCCATTGTGCCACAGACCTGGTTGGCTTGGCCCGCCGATGAGCCGGGAACGTCCGGGGTGGATTTGATTCGTTTGGGTTGCAGCCATTTGTATCTGGGAGTGAATGAAATTGTCTCAACTGGCAAAACAATTTCGCGCCAAGCCGCAATGCTGTTCACTTAAGGTCCGGTCGAGAATAATGCACACAGTTGAACC
>CALCEB010000261.1 GCA_937900045.1 uncultured Acidobacteriota bacterium | reverse complement strand
GATTTCTGCCTGTCTCGTGGGCTCGGAGATGTGTATAAGAGACAGGTGGTGGATTTGGAGAAGCTGCGGAAATATTGTTTGAGGTGCACCACCCGCGAGGCCGTCACAAGGCGCGAGTCTTCGCGTCAGTACTTGGTCTGGTCCAAGAAGACGCCGAAATTCTGAAGCAGGCCCTGTTGGACTCTGTGGTTGAATGCGACGCCGCTCTTGGAGAAGATGATTCCTACGGACGAAGGTACGTGGTAGACTTTCAAATGAGAGGGCCAAAGGGATTGGCAACGGTTAGGAGCATCTGGATTATTCTTAGCCAAGAAAGGTATCCCCGGCTGGTCACTTGTTATTTGGTCTGAGGGAAAAGTGGAAACCGTAGCTCGTTTTGCCGTCGTCGCGTTATTGGAGGACCTGCCCTCCCACACCTTGCGCCGGGGGCAGGTGGGAACGGTGGTTGAGACACTGGCTCCTGGAGTCTTCGAGGTCGAGTTCAGTGATAACGAAGGACGGGCATACGCAACGCTCGCCCTGAGACTCGACCAACTGATCGTCCTGCATCACCAACTCACCAACGTGTAATCGACGCTCTTCCTGTCTGGATTACCAAAGGCTGTTTCGATACCGGAACACTCGCCGTCTGATTCAGCTTATTCAAGTGTCACTGCATTCCTTTGCCAGAAATTGGACTGGGGCGGGGGGCTGACGGTTGAACCGCCTCCTGCGATCCCGAAAGTATTTTCTGGAGCGTTGCTGCCACATTCGCGGGGCGGAAGCCATATGGACCGGCCTCCGATTTATAGGCGATCTTGCCGTTACGGTCGATGACGTAGAGGCGGTCGGGCCATGCGGTGTAGGCGCGCTCGGTGGAATTTTGAGAGTCATCCACAATGGCGGGAAATTTGACTCCCAACTTTGCCACGCAAGTTCCAGCGGCGGCGCAACGCTCGTTCAGGTTGCGAGCGCTGGCCAGAAAAATGTGAGCTTTGATATTGTCCTCGTCCTGCCAGGCGTCGATGGGATGAGCCTCTTCGATGTAGACCACGTAGAAGGCCACGCGGTCCTTATATTGCTCGTAAATTTTATTGAGCGCGGGAACCTCCCGGCGAAAGGGCGGTCAAGTGTAGCTGCCGAAAACCAGTACCACGGGCCGGGCCTCACGAAACGAGGCGAGATCGACAAAGGAACTCTTATCCACTGTGGGCAAATTGAACGCCGGAGCCGGATCGCCAATTTGCAACGGACCGTCCCTGGCAACTAGCCAGAGGGGCTTGAACGGAATCACTGCGAAGGCGAACCCCGGAACGTGCCGCATGATGCGTCCGAAGCGCTCTGGAGGCTGCTTCATCACGGCCACCGTCGCGCCCAGCAGAACGATATAGGCGAGGATGGCAATCAAAACGATTTTAGCGATTCTGCGCATCGAGATTCCGTTCGCTCCTCGATTCTATCAGCGTCCTGCCGAAAAGCAAAAATCTGCGGCGTGGCGGTAGAGGATCAGGTTGAATCCGCGATTGGTTTACCGCTCCGCAATTCGGTTACTCCTTCGGGGCGCGTAGCGCCACATCGCCTTGTTCGGAAAGAGTCCAGCCAGGGTTCCAGGCGACTTCCCAGAGATGGCCATCTGGATCGGCAAAATATCCGGAATACCCACCCCAAAATACATCCTGGCCCGGCTTGAGAATGCGAGCGCCCGCCCGTTCGGCCTCTTCAAGCACCGCATCAACCTCTCCCCGAGTGCGGGTGCAGTAAGCCAATGTCACTCCGCGAAAGCCACTTCCCTCACTCGGCACTTGAGCGTCCGCGGCTAGTTGGTCACGTGGATACAGGGCCACCACTGCACCGTTGATTTGGAAAAAGACAATATCTTTGTCGGTGTTGCCCCGCTTCCAGCTCAGCCCGTCCTCATAAAAGCGGCGTGACCGTTCCAGGTCGGACACGCCAAGAGTCACAACGCTGATTCGTTGTTCCACAAGAGACCTCCTCCACAGACGGTTTTCTGCACAACTGCGTGATCGGGGACGTTTCAGAGCAATTGCCGTCTCAGTCCGGCCCAAACTGACCCATTGCCAAACGGGTAGTGGGTTAACTTGCTGGTGCGGCGGTCCATGAGCGCCGGAAACCGCTGGCAATTCATGCCTGCGCTCCCGCCCCGGCCGGTAAACTCCGAGCTGCGCCACAGCGAACTTAACCATTAGCGAACACGGGATAGGCTTGCCCTCCTTTGAGATAAAAAGCTACAATCATCCCGTTTCAGCGGCTCCCGAAGCCCGTTTTGCTGATTCTGCTCATGCCTGAACCCAACGGTAAAGCCGGTGAACACCTCGCCAATGAGCGGACTTTCCTCGCCTGGATCCGCACCAGCATCAGCATCATCGTCTTTGGCTTTGTGGTAGCCAAATTCGGCATCACCTTGCGGCAATTTCTCCGCCTCCAGAATCAGCCGGGACACAACAGCACTCTTTCGTTGGCGATCGGAATCGGCTTCATGGTCATGGGCGTTTTCATGGCCTTGGTGGCCATGATCCGCTATCGCTTGACCCTGCGGCGTCTCGAAACGAATCAATTCCAGCCAGCGCGGGGGATCATCGTCTTTCTGGGCTTGCTCACTGCGATCTTCGGGTTGATTCTGGCCGCCTACCTGGTTTTTACCGCGCATTCCTTCTGAAATGTCGCAAGGAGCATCCCCGCTTCGGACGGCATGTGCACGCGACCCACAGGGAATAATATCTCGCATGCCTCCGGCACACTACGTCAACGCCTGGTCCAGAAGCTGTCCCACGGCGCGATGCGCTTCGGTAATCGCCGTCTTGTGATCCATGGCGCCGGAAAGATCGGTGTTGGCAAACGCGATCCTGCCGAAGGGCGTCTTGCGCAGAATGTCGCGGGGCGCGGGATTGCCATCCTTGCCAAAGAAGAAGCCGGGCTGCGGGCTGAGGTATGCGTGGCCCCAGCGGTTGAGGATGATGCCCGCGATGTCACGTTTTGCGTCAAAGCCCGTTTGCGAAAACATCTCCGTCAGTTGTTCCCGGATTTGCCGCTCGTAATCCCGGAACGAAGTTGCCAGAAGTTCAGCGCGACCGCGATTTCCCTGGTCAGCAAGCGAAAGGCCCGGATGGCAGAAGAGCGTCTTAAGAGTTAGGACCGTGGGCGAATCCGGTCCGATGGTTTTGACGTGGGTCGAAAATGTGGGAACCTTGCGGACGGAGGTGAAGTTGCCCAAGCCTTCGTACCACTGCGCGTTCGAAACCCCCAGCTTATAAAGAAACCGCCAGTTGCGCACGGCTACGTTGATCATAAGGCAAGGAGACCGGAAAAACTGAGCATAGGCTTCGCGCTGCGCTGCCGGAAGGTCGCGGACGACGCGGCGCGTGGTCCAACTGCCACCCGCCATCACCACGCTGCGCGCCTTCAGGCGGAAGATTTTTCCGCCCTTGGTATACGTTACCTGAACGTACTTGGATTTCGCCGGTTCCGCGCCATGCTCCACGCGCACCACGGTTGAGCCCAGTCGAATGCGGGAGGCTTGTCCCGGCTGATCGAGCGCCGAGAAATTCAAGCGGCCCCGGCAAACGGCTGCGAGGGTTCGCGGACCTGAGATCGCGCCGGGGATTAGCGTTTTCATCATCTGGCGGGCGATTCCGGCATTTCCTCCTGGAAACGCCTGCCAGCCGGTTTCCGGAGAATCATCGAGCGCGTGTAATTCGTCGAACGCCCACAGACAATAGGCGGAAAGCACATCCGGCCCGGCGCCGAATCCGCCACCATCGCCGGGAGTCATGAAGGTTCGAATTGTTTCCTGGCTCAGCCCGTAGCTTTCAATCAGGTATCTCTCAATGGTCATGCTGTCCAGCCGCCGCGATTTTTCGTCGCCGGGAAAATCAAACGGGCGTCCGGACTTTGAGTTTTCCTGGTTGTAGTTCAGCATCTCCGCGCGGATTGAGGCAGGAACAGGTATTTTTTCGGGACTCTTGCCCCACGGATCAATCAGCCAGACGCCCGGCCGCTTGCCGAATTTCGCCCCAAAGTAAAAAGCATTGGGCCCCGGCATCGCCTCAAAAGTTCGGCCCAATGGAACGGGAGGCGAAGAACTGTTCCAGGTTTGATACTGGAACTGCTTCCAGTCGAGGCCGATCAGGTCATAGAATCGCGCGATGAAACTGTGAGGGTAGGGAAGCTGAAAGTGGTCTGACCCTTGCGGCGCCATCAAGCGTTGGCCATCCACGATGAACTCATTGCGCTTAGCCTCGCCTCCAAAAACCGGATGATTCTCCAGCACCAGGCAGGTCGAACCGTCACCGGCTTGGCGCTTGAAGAATAGCGCCGCGGCCAGACCGCTGATGCCTCCGCCCACTACCACGCAATCGAACACTTCGCTGGTATCGGTTACATTCGATGGGCGCGAGTCAAAAGCACGGTCGCGGATCTGGTGGCCGGCGGTCATCACATCCCAGGTATTGCCATTCGAATTGCGATAATCGCCCACACCGCTGTAGCCAGTCCAATCCTCCTCCGCCAGTAGATCGCTCGGAGCGATGGGATCGAACAGCAGACTGCCGGAGGCCAGCAAAGTGGAATTCAGGAAGTCGCGCCGGTTGATCGGGCAATTCATTCCCAAAGCCTTGTCGAGAGGACTCTCACTCTTTGAATCAGACACCGGCCAACTCCTCGACTGGATTCTTTATAACCAATATCGCCTCCAGAGTGGTTTTTGGCACTCGCCTTTGATTTTCCTCTGTTCCGGCGCAGAGTCAGTGGGAAACACACAGCGCAATGGCCAGGGGAAGAAATAGTAGGATTGCAAGAAGCAGCCAGGAAGCCGGATGGCCGAAATTCAAGGTGTAGCCCAGGCCACTCAACTTCGCAACGAAGATGGATGGGTCCTGGCGATTAACATAGAACATTCCGGCCTTCCAATAGCGGGGGTTTTGCCGGTCAATTTCCAACCGGGTCTGGGGTGAAGCGGCTGGACTCGACGGGTTCGGCATGGATGCATTCTTCAGATTTTTCCGCCGCCGTTGTATCCGGGACATTTGTAGGATAACAAGCACAACGAACAGCAGAGTGAGGAATACAACCCATCGAATGTCCGGTGACGCCTGCGGGTTCGCCCTGAGTGGGAGCATGGCGGCCCAGCCGAGCATCAAAGCCACAAAAAATTCGACCTCGATGAAAGTCCATCGCATGGATGGTTGGTTCAGAGCGGCGGAAGAAACACCCGTTTCCGCCGCCCGAAGCTTTTTGAAGCCGGCGCCCATGCCACTGCTGATGGCCAGTAGAATCGCGCAGCCCGCCAAGCCCATCAACAATACGCCATAGACTCCTATGAAACTCTTTGTTGCCCAGCGGTCCGGCGTGCCATGAAGGTTCCAATGGATGGCGAAGCGTTTCGGGATCTGGTTCCACAAGAGCCGAATCCGGAGGGCAGCCGCCCCGAGGATCGCAAACGGCAGCGTCTGTAAGAGCCAACCGCCGGGCAGGCGGGACGAAGAGTCCGGTTCTGTGCCAGGACACATAAATCAAATGCCTTCTGTTCCCCGCAGTGAGAAATGCGGGCTAAACCCAATACTGTTCACTTAAGGCGAGTTTCATGATCTTGATCTCCTGAATCCGGCGCATTCTCAGAGGCGGGACGGCGTCTCGGTCGCGGATTGACT
>CALCEB010000260.1 GCA_937900045.1 uncultured Acidobacteriota bacterium | reverse complement strand
GTCAATCCGCGACCGAGACGCCGTCCCGCCTCTGAGAATGCGCCGGATTCAGGAAGGAAGTCTACGAAAAAGTGAGGCAGACGAAGTTCATACCTATAGTTGCCGAGTTTGATCCAGGAGGGAAACCGTGCTTGCCGGCCTTCTTTGCTAACAGAGTTTACATCGATATGTCGACGCAGGAAAAGCTCAACGAACACTATCCCAAGCTCCTGAGATGTATATTCGATAGGCCCCTGTATCAGAAGCCCAGCCTGGGTAGCCCCCCGTCTTACGTCGCTGAAGACGACCGCCTCCCATCAAGGACCGGCGGGAAGTTTGCGATGGTAAAAGATGCGATTGTCACGGGAAAGACGCAGTTGGTTGAGGGCTTTGTCGCAGACTACTTGGAGAACTTTCTGGCATCGCTTGAGGACCTTAAAATAGGCTCGCCGGTGAACAAGGAACCGGTCGACGAGAAAGTAGTTTCCTGCATTCATGCCTTCTTGCCGCGCCGAGACGAGTATGTAGAGTTTTTAGACCTTGTGGCGAAATTCCGTAATGATGACAAGTTATACTTGACAATCCGTGAAGTGTATCAAGACTTTCTTCCTATGTTGGGAAGGCCGACCGAGGCTACTATGTGGTGGCCTACCTGGGCGGACCAGTTCCGGTTTATCGGCTATGAGATGTTCTTGTATCTTGTTGCAGTTCTGATTAAGAATCGGAGGTTCGAGAAACTGGACATTTTCGCCGACCAGCCATACTTTTATTTCCCCGATAGCGGGCGCTTCGATCAGACCGGCACCTTTACTGGCTACCCCATCTTTTGCTCCCCCTGTGGCTCGCTCGACAAGGAGCGCAACAACCGCCTCAACCTCGGTCGGGCGAGCGTGACCGGCGATCTAATCAAGGAAAGAGCTTACCGCAAAGATCTCAACATCGATCTACTGATGGAGTCGGATCTGATTCTTTTCCTGCGGTCCGTCCTTCATCCCCGCCACTCTGAGCAATAATGGTCCCCGCGCACGCTTGTTCATGCCGAATACTCCAGGGCTCTTGAAATCTTCGCGAAGGCAGCCTCTCATTCGTACTTTAGCCGTCTCGCAACACTACTGAAGATAGGAAGCAGAAACGAGTTGATCCAGGCGTACAGAGCGGCTGAAGCACGCGGTGAGGCGATTCTATCTCGTTCCCCCTTATCGGTTGACTTCCCAACCCTCATAAACCTGGACAAGCTCGATACACAGCCATGATCCGCGAACCGGCTGGAGCCAGGCGGAGGTCTAAGAATCTAACTGGCCCACACCCTCCGTTGAGTTTGGCCAAACAAAAGCATCTTTGGCGACCGGGCAGGCAGCAAAGGCGAGTCGGAGAATCCGCCCGCCGCATGGCCGAGAAAGAGGCGGCACGAATTCCGTGGCCGCAATTGATCGAGGCCCGCGAATTATATGTGAGGTGGCAAGCGTTCGTACATTGGGTTCGAGCCATTGAGGATACCGAAGGTGCCTTTCCGGAGTGGCTGGCTGAAATCGTTGAAAAGCGCTGTCCGGGCTTCCTGCAATTCGTAGCGGAACAAATGCTGCTTGATCGACGGAGTTCACCCTTCTTCTGGTATCACCTTGAACGCTGGATCAGCGAACACTTTTTCAGCCGGGCTTGGCGGGAAGGCTGGATGAATGCTGTGGGCTACTACGCCGTTCGAGATCTCGCTTGCCTCCGCGATCACGCTTATTGGGAATATTGTGAAAGCCAGTGGAGGCGCTCGGAGCCATCCGCTTATCCGTCGTTCCGCGAGTGGCGGAAAGCCTCGGAGCATTGCGATGACCGGGTTATCGATGCATGTGAAATGCGCGAGACGGAACGGGAACTTATTAAGGCCAGTCTTCGGATCAGCCCCGGCGTGTTGCGCAAGGCGGTTGATCGTTATGTCGAATGGCAAGTCTTTGCTTACTGGGCACGCACGGCTCTCGAATCCGGCCATCCATTGCCCGGCCCGGTTGAGCGTGAGCTGAGGCAACGGTGCCCTGGTTTTTTATAGACCGAAGCAGCCGCGCAAGCCCGGCATTCAAATGAAGAACCGTACCAGCGCTTCAATCGGATGATGCGCTGGATTGAGGATCACGAGTTTGCTCGCGCCAAGAAGCAGGGTTGGCTCGCCACGCTTGTCTATCAGGCACGCCTTCATCCACAGCGTGCGCGAGTGGTGGACTACTGGCATCACTGGGAGGCGTTGCGGTCAAAGCATACTCGTTCCCGGTATCCGCCCTTTGAAAAGTGGCGGGCTACTGCCGACGCTTATATGTTTGAGCCGGAGGAAAGCTAGACGCCGTGCGGGTTTGGATCATCAGTCGATGCATCCGCAGAGGCCAGAACCGCGATGCAGCATTTGACGTGGCGAAAATAACCATTCCCTGGAATCACGCGCCCGCAGCTCGGACATGATTTCCGCTCAGCTAAATGCTGGCGAAGCCCTCTCCAGGCCTCCGGCTGCCTCTTCTTTTCCTCGAGCCAATCAAGTACGTGCGGATCACACTCATCTGCGTTGATCTTCTCAGGATGCTCCTCACAAAACGTCTCTACCGCTTCCGAACTGATTCGCACGCCTAACCGAGCACCGGCTTTGCGTTTCCCTTGGCCGTTCGGCTCGCCAAACAGACCTTTTTGAAACCAGGCGCGCACGATGCTGTCGCTGACGCCCAGCAATTTGGATATTCGGTGAAGGCTGTAGTCCTTGGGGATGCGCACTTTGGACTTCACTCCGTTGCTGGATAACTTCTGGCGCACCGCCGCCTCGCTCCTTTTGAGCTTCCGCGCGATGCTGCGCGCCTGCTTCATTTCCGCCTCCCATAAGAGTTTCCCTTCCTCACCGCCCGTCCACGGCCTTGGCGGTCCCAACTGCGTCAAGAGTCCCAGTTGGGCGGCCTTGTACCAAATCGACCGTGGCTTCCAGCCCGGGTAGCGGGCAAGCAGTTCCTTGACTGCCCGGCGCGCTCCCGCCCGGCCCCGGGCATATTGGGCACGTAGAAACTCGATGTCTTCCTCGGTCCAGACGGTGTGCCGCCACGGAGCTTCGCGGTTGCCGTTTCGCAGCCAGCGAAGGCGATCCCAAATCTCGCTGCGCTTTCGCCCCGGCCAGCCTTTCAGGATCGCTTCAATGGCCGCGTGGACCTCCTGCCGCGTCACATGGGCGACCGAGCGGAGAATCTCATCGATCTCGTTGATCCTCGGAAGATTCCGCACGGGCACCGGCGCATCTTTGGGTGAATGACGGACTGTCTCATCTTCCGCCATGATGATTCCTCCCGGAGCGCCCTCCACGCCTCCTTGCCAGACCCGCTGGCTGCTACCGTAATAGCTCCCTGAAACCGCCAAACGTTACACTCCTTCTACAAGAATTCGCCGCGCCCTGATTACCGGGATAGAATGGGAGTCGGCGACCGGGGCGACTGGCCCCCATGGGAAAGCAACGAGAGTAAAATCGGTGACCACCCCTGCCGATCCCGACCCTCCGTCTGAAATTCAGCTTGAGTTGCCTTTTGCCTCCAGGCAGCCCGGTGAGCAGGGAATCCGCGCCCTGTTCAGCGACGATGGCGCCCGCGCGTGGATTTCGCAGTTGTGGAGTCTTCACCAAGGCTTGTTGCTGGAACTGGCCCACTTTCACCTGCGCGATTGGGATCGCGCTCAGGAAGTGGTTCAGGATGCGTGGGTAGACTTCCTGAAGAGCCTTCACCGGTTTGAGGGGCGGTGCGCGGCAAAGACCTGGCTGGTGCAAATCCTGAAGCGCTGCATCAAGAAAGAGCAGCGGCGGTCGATTTTCAGCCGGGCACGCGAAGCATTAATTGGGGTTGTCGAAGCGGGTCGTGACGAGCATCATGGTGGGATAGCGGCGTCGAGGGGAAATGAGAGCCCGGAGCACGCGCTTCTTGCGCAGGAGCACCTGGAACAGATTATGCGGGCGGGCCGCGCTCTCCCCAAACGGCAGGCCGAAGTCTGGATCTTGAGGGACGTGTATGAATGGACCTCGGAGGAAGTTTCTGCCGCTCTCGCCCTCAGCCCGGCAAACCAGCGGATTTTGCTGCACCGCGCGCGACAAAAGTTGAGAGTGGAGTTGCAGCACTACTTCAGGGAGGCGCTGCCAGCCCGGTCTGGTGGCACTCAATCTCATGACTTGCAAAAATCTTGAAGGCCTGATTACGGACTATCTTGAAGAAGCCCTCTGGCCGCCTGCCCGGGCAGACTTTGAGGCGCACTTGGCGGCGTGTCCAGATTGCCGGAAACGCCTTGACGAGACGCGCGCTTTGATTGCGGCTTCGCATGACCTGGGCGGGAAGATAAATCAGGATTGGCGCGCTCGCGCCGGTGAGACTGAATACCAGTTCATGGAAAACCTGCAGGCCAGAGCCCTGAAGGAATCAAGCGCCGCAAAGAAGCCTTATCGGAAGCTGGCTCCCGCCGCTGCCGCAATGGTAGTTATTGCGATTGCAGCTGGCGTCTGGTTCCATGTGCAAACCGACAGAAGGGCCGCTCTGCCTCAGAATCTTACCGTCGACCTGAGCCGTTGGCTGCGCCTTCGTGGTGCGGAACAACCTTCGCAGGCGCCAGTTGAACTTAAGCGCGCCCGCCTGAATCTTACGATTCGCCAGCCTATCGGCACGGATTCAGGGGAATTTCAGGTGGCCATTTCGAACGGCAGCAGAGTGCTGGTGCAGGCAGCGGGCCAGGGAAAGCTCAAGAACGGCATCACGACAGTGCGGGTGCAAATGGATTGTAGCAAGCTCCATCCAGGCAAATACACCCTGGCCATACGGCGCAACAACGAAAGCTGGGAGGAATACCCGGTGATCGTGCGATGACGGCTATACATGACCTTAAGGACCCCACCTGCTCGTTTGAGTTGAATGTCCCCATTTTCCCTCGACTCGTGGCTGGTCTTCATGGGTCTTCATGCCCGCTCATCGTGCACGACGCATGTGGTTTCAAATGCTGCTCTCGGAAATTGAGTATCCTGATTCAGTGTTAATATGTCCTGTTTGATCGCACGGATACCCAAGGCACCCACATTCCTACCTCACCGCTGACCATCCTGTAATCAATCTGTTAAGCGCGCTGCACCCCATCACGGGGAAAAGGCAGACCCCCCAATTTCGGAAATCAACGTGCAGCCAGAAGCGCCTCGCGGAGGGTTTCAAGTGGCCATTGCTGAGCATTCGAAAGGCCGGGTTGCGGAAATTTGACAGGAATTCCGTTCCGCCGGAGGATGACCCTGGTACAGTTCACGGTGCGCCAGGGCTGAAGAGGTCACATGACGTGGAAATGGAAGCTGACCTTGCGGACGTCGTGGATCGCGCAGTGCGCGCGACGGGCCGGGCTACAGTAACGCCCTCAGCTATGGGAGGGAAAGGCTGGAACGAAAGGCCCATTGCCATGAGCAACTGGTTCCTGGCACAGCCTTTGGCTTGGGCGGATTCTTGGGAAGGTGCGTATGGCAAGGTTGGTCGCGTCTGAAGGAAGGCAGTCCGAAACGCAAGGATCTCAGTTGACACTGGAAGCCGCATCGTCATTGCCTGCGCAGGCTGAGCGCCGCCTGAGTGGCGAGTCGCACGGAATCGAAATACTCCTTACCAGCAAGGAAGCATCCCAAGTTCTAAAAATTCATCCCAAAGTGCTTGAACGGATGGCGAAGCGCGGCGAAGTGCCAGCGCTCAAGGTTGGAAAGTTCTGGCGGTATCGCGCAACAACGCTGGACGCCTGGATCAATTCAAGACTACAATCAGGTCGCCAACCGTGCCGCATGGAGACTTCATTTTGAAAAGGAGAAACCATGACGGCTCGATACCAGTACGGAAATTTGACAACTCGAAAGCGGAAGAAAGGGCCGGACGTTTGGCAATTCCGCTGGATGGAGAACGGGAAACCCAAATCAGTGTTAATTGGAACGGTTAAGAAATATCCGACTCAAGCAGATGCGGAAAGAGCGGTTGAACACCTCCGCATTAAGGTTAACTCACAAAATCCACAGCAGCAGTTTCACGCAGCAACAGTGGGGGGCCTGATTGACAGGTTCATAGAAGAGTATGCACCGAGGCATTGCCGCAAACCGACGCAGAGGGTTTATAACAGTCTCTTTGAGAACCACATCAGGCCGAAGTGGGGAGCCGAGTTTGTCCAAAACGTCAAGACGATGGCCGTCGAGGACTGGCTTGGATCTTATCCCCACTCCCGGCAAATTAAATCGCACGTTCGAAACCTGATGCACACGCTCTACCAGGCCGCCATTCGCTGGGAGATGGTCGAACGGAATCCAGTCGATCTCGTTCGCCAATCGAGAAAGCGCCTCAAGACCCCGCGCGTTCTTACCCCGGCGGAATTTAAGGCGCTGCTGGCGGAGCTCGCTGAGCCCTACAAGACGATGGTGGTAACGATTGCTTGCCTGGGGCTGCGGGTCTGCGAACTGATGGGCCTGCAGTGGGGAGACATCGATTTTGAAAGCCTCACTGTAAGGATACAACGCAGCTTCGTAGAGGGTGAGTTATATCCAACCAAGAACGAGGCGTCCGCCAGTGACCTGCCTCTTGACCCGGACCTGGCCGAAATATTCTTGAATCACAAAGGACGTTCCTCCTACTCGGCCGATTCGGACTTTGTTTTCGCCGGCGATTCGGGTAATCCCCGTTGGCCGGAATCAATGCTCACTGACCACATCAAACCGGCCGCGACCAAAGCCGGAGTCGGGAATATCGGCTGGCACACATTCCGGCACTCGTATTCAACCCTGCTTCACTCCCTCGGTACGACGCCCGCAGTGCAAAAGGAACTGCTGCGCCATGCCGATATCCAAACCACGATGAATATCTACACCCAAGCCGTCACGCCGGCCAAGAGGGAAGCGGCTTCCAAGGTCGTAGATATCTTGTGGCGAAAGTGACTTGTACCAACTTGTACTTTCCTGAAGACGGTCAACGGAGCTTAAGTCCTTTAGAATGAATGGTACGCCTGGAGGGATTCGAACCCCCGACCTGTTGCTCCGGAGGCAACCGCTCTATCCATCTGAGCTACAGGCGCACAATTTCCAAAGTTTACTCTGCAACCTCGTACCGGTCAAGGCCACTGCGAGCGGTTGGCAGCGGCGCAAATTGTTGGAGCGCCGCTCTGTGAGCGGCGAAATTGCTGAAAAATCAAAACCGGCGGTCCCAGTCAGGGCAAGCTCTGACCGCCGCTACAGCAAAGTGCGTCACTACACGACGGGTCGGCATTGCCGTCCCTCTAGCTGCTAGCTTGGCCAGCCGATTCATTTCGCAGGCCCTCGACGTGGTTTCCACTTGTCAAAAAACTCTTTGAACGCGGATGGATTCATGTGACTTGCATCCTCAAACTGGCCGTGATCTTGCGCATAAAGAAGGCGGCCCCGCGAGTCGAGCACGGCCAGCGCCGGGATTCCGTACTTGAGAGGCACATGATACTTTTGCGCGAGGTCCCGGTTCTCATCGAATTCTCCCACATTAATTTTAACCACCACGAAGTTGTGCTCGATCAAAGATGCCAGCCCCGGCTTTTCCATCTGAGACTCCAGCACGTGACAGTCAAAACACCAATTCGCGCCAAAATCTAGGACGATGTGCTTGTGCGAGCGCGAAGCCTGCGCAATGGCTGCTGAGATCAATTGGTGAGCGTTGGCATTCTCATCGTAGAGCGTGGCGGCTTGCGCAATCTGCAGAGTTGCAAGGGCGGCCATCAACGCTGTCAACATCATCGAAACTCTGCGCGCCATAAAGTCCTCCCTCTTGGAGTCTTCCAAACTGCATCATTCCTGGAAATTGAAAGAGTGACTCGGTGATTTCATTTTAGCTCTGGGTGTAGACCTGGACAAGGGGATCATCGCCTATTCCCGGTTGCAGGGGTTACGGAAGCGATGATTCGATGGTGACTCAACTTGGCGATTCTTTGTCAGTTTGTTCCTTTACGGTCATTCCCGCGAAGCTTGTTCCCGCCTTCGCGGGGATGACGGCGGCGAACAATGTCAGGAGACATCAAGCTGAGTCACTACCGATGATTTGCTCCCAGGCCACCGGGCCGGAGACGGCAAACTCGATGGGTTGGAGTCAAGTAGTGGCGCCGCTTCAGCAAGCGAACAAACCGCGCCACGACCTGGAGTTAAGTTGGATTGACTTTTTTTGCCATGATGCGTTATAAAATTCGAGGCGGCGTTATTCGAACCAACAACAAGTAACAATTCTGAAGTTTGCATTGGGTGAACCCAAGGGGGATTTTTCCGGCAGGGAACTTCCTATCCGCTCCAATCCCTCATTCTCAGGGTTTAAAAAAGGTCGGATTCTCCGCCTGCCGGTCAGCGCTACCCCACGGCGTTCTTTTGTGCCACTGAGTTTTGTCTTTTTGACTTGCCGTTGGGTTATTCGGGCGGGAGGAATAAAAGATGAATCGTGTCAAAAGCAATCTGCTCATCTCTTCTGCGGCCATTCTACTATTTGCGTCATTCGGTTGGAGCCAAGCCACAACCTCGTTGCGAGGCACGGTGACCGATGCGTCAGGCGCAGTGATCCCCGGTGCGAAGGTGACCACAACTGGACGACCGGCCTGCCGTTCAACGTGGACAACGGCTTCTATTTCCCAACGGACTGGCAGCTTGAGGGCACTGCGTCGCTGACCGGTCCTTTGCCACAAACCGGGACCACGAAGTTTGGTGATGGCGTTGTGAATGTATTTCCCAATCCCCAATCGGCCCTGGCCTCTTTCAGCAACACGCTGCCCGGATCGTCCGGCATCCGCAACGTATTGCGGCAGGACGGCTTCTTTACTCTGGACGGCAATCTGGCCAAGCGTTGGATCATGCCCTGGAGCGACAAGCAATCCGTCCAGTTCCGCTGGGAGGTTTTTAACATTCCGAACGCCAACCGGTTCAGTATCTACAATTACGGTAACACCCCAGTGCTCCCGGAAATTGACATTGCCAGTTCCTTTGGTAATTACACGCAGTTGCTTACCAATCCTCGCGTCATGCAGTTCGTACTGAGGTATGAATTTTAGGCGGCTCCCGGCGGATCGGTGAATCCCCGGACGGAGAATGACATCCGAAATTCTCTGGCTGGCTCGTAGCAACCGGTCTAAGATAAATGGCCCTACGAAGTATCAATGGGTCTGCGGCCTTTGGAATGGCGGGTTCGAACTGGGCAGGAGGATGGGAAGTGACTCAGTTTGATGTTTCCTGACAATGTTCGCTGCCGTCATCCCCGCGAAAGCGGGGATCCATGCCATAGACGAGCCTTTTCCTCGCACGAGTTCAGACTATCACTCCGGTTTGCGGACTGGATTCCCGCTTTCGCGGGAATGGCGGTAAAGGAACAAACTGATAAGGAATCGCCAAACTGAATCACAACCGGGAAATGGATGATCTCCATGCCCAACGATACGAATGTGGACTTTCAAAATCGAGTGGCGCTGGTTACGGGCGGGACGGGCGCGCTGGGTAGCGCCGTCGCTCTGAATCTTCTGAAGAGCGGCGCCCGCGTGGCCGTCACTTATACCTCGGAGGTGGAATGGCGGACATTGACGGGACAGGTGGCGGAGGATGAAGAACGGCTGGAGGGCCTTCGTGTGGATCTGACGAGCCCGGCCGAAGTTGATTCGGCGATTCAAGGACTCAAAAGCCGCCGGGGGCGCGTGGATTTTCTGGTTGCAGCGGCCGGTGGTTTTGCGGCGGGCAAGAGCTTTCAGACGGATGAAGCCGCATGGGACCGCATGTGGAATCTCAATCTGAAAACCTTGGTCAATGCGCTTCGAGCCGTCGTGCCAGCGATGGCAGCCCAAAACTTCGGGCGGATTGTAACCGTATCGAGCGGCGCCATTCTGGGACAACCCGGCGCCGGCATCGCCGCCTACGCCATCTCTAAAAGCGCCGTGCGCCAGCTCAGCGAGATTTTGGCGGAAGAACTTAAGGGTTTGGATATCGCCGTTCACTGCGTGTTGCCGGGCACGATGGATACTCCGCCGAACCGCCGTGCCATGCCCGATGCAGACTTTTCCAAGTGGGTGAAGGTTGAAAGAGTGGCGGCTGTCATTCACGAACTTTTGCTCTCCGTCCCGGACAGTCCGAATCCCCTCGCTGTCCCCGTGCTTGATTAGCAATCTGCATTCTGGTCTGGACCGCCAAGTGAATCCTCGAATCTACGCAATGACCAAATTGAAATGATGTGAAGGCGCGTTGACTTGGATATGTGACGGCTTGAGGCAGCCCTGCCGGGCGTGGGTCTGTCGCCGGACTCTTGAAATTTTGCTGGGGGCCGCGAAAACGCTCCACTACTTGCGGTCTAACCTCAATACTGTTCAGTTAAGGCGAGTTTCATGATCTTGATCTCAGAGGCGTCGCCT
>CALCEB010000259.1 GCA_937900045.1 uncultured Acidobacteriota bacterium | reverse complement strand
GATTTCTGCCTGTCTCGTGGGCTCGGAGATGTGTATAAGAGACAGCCCCCCGCGATCCCGGCAAACAATCCGCTGAGTGCAAATGCGGCCACCTTATAGGGGACAGCATTGTAGCCAAGAAAGCGGACGCGATTTTCACCATCGCGAATTGCCAGCAACACCTTTCCAAACTTTGTGCGAAACAGCCAGGATGAGAATAAAAAGGCGACGGTAAGAATCGCAACTGTGACCCAGTAAAGGTCGCGCTGGATCCTAGCGCCGAGCAGGGAAAATCCCAGAAAAGTAGTGAAACCGGTGAGCCCATTAAAACCACCAGTGTAGGGTTGTTGGCTGATGAGCAGCGTAGTGAAGGCGAGCGCCAGGGCTTGAGTGATGAGCGCAAAGTAGACACCACCTACGCGGCGATGAAACAGCAGCCACGCCAACCCGGCGGCGGCCAGGGCTGGAAGCAACAACACCGCGGCGATTGCCAATCCAGGCCGCTTGAATGCATTCCACCACCAAGGCAAATGATCAAGTCCGCTCCATTGCATAAAGTCCGGTAATTCGCCCGGCCCAAGGCTCACCAGCTTCAAATGCATGGCCAGGGCATAGCCGCCTAAACCAAAAAAGACGCCTTGGCCCAGGCTCAAAATGCCCCCCCGCCCCCAAATCAACGCCAGACCCAGCGCCAGAACCGCCAGCGCCAAGTACCGGCCTAACAGCGAGAGGTGATAGCCGGACAGATAGAACGGAGCCATCGCCAAGGTGGCCAGGCACATGATGCGAATTGAAACCTTCAGCCGCACCAATTCAAGCCTCCCCGAGCGCGCGGCTGTGCCTTACCACGATGCCCTTTGGCCGGAACTGGATAAACAACACAACCATCACAAGCAGAAGAACATCGGCCAGACTTACGCCCATAAAGATCTGAGCTCCAGCCGAAGAAAGTCCAATCAGTAATGAAGCAAGGGTGGTGCCGAGCAAACTTCCAAGCCCTCCCAAAATCACCACCAGGAAGGCATACACGATGTAGCTCTGGCCCACCGTGGGGGTCACCGGAGCAATGAGGGCCAGGGCCGACCCGGCCAAGCCGGCTACGCCGGTCCCTAAAGCAAATACCATCGAGTCCACCCTCGACGTGTTAACCCCAAGCGCCTCCGACATTTCTCGATCCTGGTGAACGGCCCGGAGCAACAAGCCCCAGCGAGTTCGAGCGATGAACAGCGCCACCAGACTTAGCACCACCACTGCCAGCAGAATAATGAAGAGACGAACATAAGGAAGGTCCATCCCCGCGAGCGCACCATGCTCTATCGAAATGGACCCGTTGAGCCACTCGGGCGCCGTGACTTCCACGCCGATGGGCCCAAAAATACTCCTCGCGCCTTGCTGCAAGATGAGGCTTACGCCCCAGGTTGCCAGCAATGTGTCGAGCGGCCGGCCGTAGAGCCAGCGAACTACAGAAACTTCCAACAAGCCCCCGAGCAACGATGCACCGGCGAAAGCGATTAGAAGGGCCACCAGGAAGGCGAACGGTCCGTGGACGAACTTGCAGGTCAAGTACGATAGGTAGCCCCCCACCATCAGCATTTCGCCATGGGCCATGTTGATGACGTTCATCACCCCAAAACTCAGTGCCAATCCCAGAGCCGCAAGCAATAAAATCGAGGCCACACTGATGCCATTGAAGGCTTGGCCGGCGATGACAGCAGACTCGCCCATTTTTGTCTAAACTCCTACCCTGGTGCTTAGCCGCTATTTCAAGACGCAATGCTTGCCGGGAAAGGCCAGCGGGTCATAGGGCTCTGGAAAAAGCGGATTTTTTGACTGCCAGAGAATCTTGAACATGCCGTCCGGCTGGAGGATGCCAACATAGGCAGTCTGATAGAGGCTTTGATTAGCCGCAAATTTCACGTTTCCCATTGCGGAGCTTGTCCACCCCAGTTGAACAGCGGCCTTGCGGACGGCATTTGGATCAAAGCTTCCGGCTTTCTTCACTGCCGCCGCCCAAAGGATAACGTCAATATAGCCGTGAACCATGGGATCATCGAGAACTGACCCGGCGCCAAATTTTGCATCGTAAGCCGCCACCAATTTCTTGTTGGGGGTATTATCCAAACTTTCAAAATAATTCCACGCTGCATAGCTGCCGGCTACTAGGCTAGGACCCATTGCTTTGGCTTCTTGCTCCGCAATGCTGAAGGACATGACGGGAAGCTTCGAGGGTGGCATCCCGACGGCTGTCATTTGTTTGAAAAACGAAACGTTGCTATCGCCATTCAGGGTGTTGAAAATGATCTGGGGATGCGCCAGCCGGATCTTGGTGACAACCGAGCTGAAGTCAGTCCCTCCAAGTGGCACGTACTCTTCGCCCGCCACCACGCCGCCTCGATGCAGGATGTGCTTCTTAAGGATCAGGTTCGCGGTGCGCGGGAACACGTAGTCCGAGCCAAGCAAGAAAATCCTCTTGTAACCCTTCTCAAAAGCCCAATCAAGCGCCGGCAGAATCTGCTGATTGGGCTGTGCGCCGGAATACATGATATCGGGCGAGCATTCATTGCCTTCAAACTGCACCGGATACCAGAGCAGGCCATGGAAACGCTCGAAGACGGGAAGCATGGCTTTGCGGCTGGCAGAGGTCCACCCGCCGAACACCGTGACCACCTTGTCTTGCTCCAGCAGCTTCTGCGCCTTTTGAGCGAAGATGGCCGGGTCCGAAGCCCCATCTTCGACAATGGGAACAAGCTTGCGGCCCAGTACTCCGCCAGCCCCATTAATCTGATCAATGGCCAGCATCTCAGCGCTCTTTACGGTCACTTCGCTGATGGCCATGGTGCCGGTGAGGGATTGCAGGACGCCGACCTTGACCGGCGGCCCTGCTGCCTCTGCGCTTGGGAAGGCCCAGGTCAACACCAAACAGGCTGCCATCAGGATGAGAGAACTCCCAAACTTCTGACTTCTGGCGTTGCGGCACGAAGGTTGCATGGAAGGCATTCCTCCTTTGAGATACAAAACCTTTAACCTGAACCGCTCCATCCCTGCTTGACGGGCAAAAGCGGTGAGTCCGTCCCATTGAGCCCACTGCTAAAGCGCTGAATCCTTCAGCGGGGTCTTTATCAACTTGCCCATCCCGATCGAGCCCTCAGAACATGATCTGGGCTTGAAGCCACACGCGGTTCCCCCCAAACTTTATCCCTGAGAACGTATCTCCTGTCAGGTACGAGTAAGACGTTTGCACTTTGGCGTTATGCCCGTGGAGATAGTAGTTCAGCCCGATCGAATGCTCCGTGATGTTGTGGTACGGAAAGTTGGGGCCTGAATACCATGTGTTCACCGCAAAATCCGCCAACAGAAATTGCGGAGCGCCCCAATTAACGCCGGAGACTCGCTCCGCAAGCTCAACCTTGCCGGGAACCAAATAGTAGCCAGCCTGTTCACCGTATCCATAGGAATTATCGGAGGGCAGTCCGTTGTAGGGCGTCGTGCGGCGGAAGTAGCCCGTGGTTTGAAGGGTGAAGAAGCCGTCGCGAAATGCCACCGAGCCAGTTCCATTGAAAGTTTTGTCGCCAACAGCCACATTCTCAAAACTGGACGCGCCAGTGATAGGGTTGTAAGCCACTGAACCCCAAAGGGTGAGCTCGGGCTGCTTCACGCCGGCGGGATTGGGGTCCGTCTCAACGTAGCCGTAAGGTGCGAGCAGGTCATACTGCAAATGGCCGATATAAGCAAGCCGGTTGCTGAAGTTCTCCTGCCCAGGTGCATCCAGAGCGGGAATGCTGTTTGCCACAACGCCGGCGTAAGACAGCTTTCCAGCTTGCCCATATGCCTCCAGGCCAATAGCCCTTGGTAAGACAAAGGCAAACTCTGCGGTGGAGAGGTCAGCAAACAAGTAATTTCCGGGATTCATGTAGTATTCGAAGGAGAAGGGTGTCCAGAACCTTCCCATTTGAACGGTCAAGTGCTTGGAATAAGTCTTGGCCACAAACCAATCCAACATAGTTTCAGTATTGCCGTTGCCGGCCGTGCTGCCCTGGATCTGGGCGAAGTACTTGATGGTCGGATCGAACACCGACCCAGAGAATGCAAGCCGCCCCAGATACACATCAAAATTGTCAGAGCCGGTGGTGCTGGCTCCGAGCTGGCCTACACTTGCCTGCGGCTTGAAATAGGTGAAGCGAGTCTGGAAGAGACCGTTCACGTACATCGAAAAGCTGTTATCCACGGTCCTAACAAAGAAGCCGTTGTTGTAAATGTCGGCTGGCTGCAAGCCGGTGGTGATTCCGGGCGTGGTCTCCGGGCCACGCCCCATCTGCATCGGCTGCGTCTTCTTGGTTTCCTGGGGAGCCGAGGGATCATCGGGCATGCCCGTTGCAGAATCATTCAAGAGTGCCACGCGATCCAGTTGACTTTCCAGAACTTGAGCGCGGCTTTGGTCTGCCGTTAATTCTTTCTGAAATTTTGATGCGCCGCCCGCCGAAGGCTGTGCCTCGAGCTTCTCCTTCACAGATTGAATTTCATTTATAATGCCGCGAATTTGCGCCCGGAAGTGGCTGGCTTGGGCCGGTGCCGGCGGCTGGGCAGAAAACTTTTGCTCCATGTTGCGAAGTTGGCTAGAGATCTGAAGCAACTGGAGGCGGATGTGCATAGAATTCTCTTGCACGAAAGGCGGTACTCCGGACGAGCCAGGCGCTTCCGCTGGGAAGCAAGGCCAGCGGCAAAGCAGGAGAAGAAATACTAGGAAGACCTCCGCTCTGTGACCAGCTACGGTTAATCTGTCCGCCGAAAATCGACGTATCATCTAAATGCTCCGATCCGCGAGAATTGATCCAGGGATATAACGAATCAGCCGGAGGAGATTCGGAGCAAAACAGGGCTCCCGAACTAGACGTCATGGTCTAGGTTCGAATGCTAGCAGTCCGAGATTACGGGGCAGGCGTAAGCGTGTCAAATTGAAAAAATCTATGATGCTCATGCTTTTTTCTAGTTCAGAAGAAGGGGTGAAGCTGAATTCCGGAAAGGTCAATGATGTTGAATTTAGAGGAAAGCAGGAGTGGCAAGCCATGCTCGTTCGAAGCGCCACTTCAGCCCAGGCGCTATGGTATCGGCGTAAGAGCCCTCCCCCCCCGTCTGATGGCCTCCATTCGGGTCAGATGAACCGGGATCTGGGCTCAGCTTCAGCAAGTTCCCTTGAGGAGCTGAAAAGTGGAGTAAGAATTTCCCTCCTAGTCACTAAGAAATATCCACAAGGGAAGTGTGACTCATCCCCCAGGCAAGTCCTTGTAATTCAATCGACAAGACCTCTCAAAAGAGGGATATGGTCTCGAGGAGAAGCTGCATTCCCTTTTTCGGCGACACCAACCTGCCCAAGACCCTCGAATAGCCACCCTCCGGCCTCGCTGTCAGCGTTCAAAAAAGCTGGTGAGAAATGCGGGTTAGACATTCGGCATTCATTATATTCATCCGCGGCGGCAAACAATCTGGCGATCAATGTAAGGAATCAACCGTGCCGGTCCGTGCCAGCCGTCCATATCAATGTTCTCCATGATGCCTCGCGACGCTCCCTGCGCTCGCGCGTTGGCCGCGGTGTTTGCAACCCGCACCTTCAGATGATTCGAACCAGCGTGGACGAACTCTGTCACATCAAAGACATAGGGCGCCCAGGCGCGCGTTCCGGCGGGGCGCCCGTTCACCCACGCTTCTGCCGCCACTCCGACTTGACCGCAATCCAGAATTAGCCGTTCTGTCAAAAGAGCGATGGTGACCGGGACGTCTTTTTCATAGGTCATTTGCCCTGAGAAGTGCTCCAGGCCAGGCGTTTTCCACGTTCCCAACGGAAGGGATGCTGGGGTCGTCGAGAAGGTGAAGGGTGTTGCCAGAAGTTCATTCGCGGCCACTCGGAGCGTTACGGTCTTCGTCCCTCGCGGCAAGGGAATTTCGGAATTCGCACTTACTCGCCTTTCACCGACGAAGGCGAGCCAGGGGTTTTTTAGGGAAGGCACATGCAACGCCTCCGCCACGGCGGGAACGCGGAATTTCAGCCAGCGGTATCCGGGCAGTGCACCCTTTTGAGGATTACCGAATGTTCGGGAAGCCGCGAAAAGGTCCCCGATGAGGGCGCCATCAGGCCGGTTGATCCGACATGTAAACTGGGGCGCTTTGGGATCTTCAGGATTGTGGAGAAACTTCAACAGTAAACTGTTCCAGCCAGACCGCAGCCGCGCCGGGATACGAGTAGCGAAGCCGTCGGTTAGTTGGTTATACAGGGGACGCAACCAGCGGGAATAAACCTTGGCGCCATTCAGGAAGGCCGCCGACGGATTAGCGCTTGCCAGGACTACAACGGCATCCATTTCTTCGGAACTATGAAGATTCGTTTGTGCGTAGATCGTGCCCTTGGGTGGAGAGAGCCGCAGAGCCTCTCCGTAATTGACAACGAAGCTTTGGTCGGCATAGGGTCCGCCACTGATCACCATGGTACCAAGGCCCCAGCCCCCTGCTTCGGCTTGCACGTGATAATCGGCAGCGTTCAACCGCTGCCATCGCAGCAGCCGTCCCTCATCTCCATAGTATGGCGCATTATAATTGATGGCTTGTTCAGGAGGATAAGTTTCCTCCAGGCCGCGATCCCCAGCGTTTGGAAAAGGTCCGATTACATTCCATTCCCGGACCGGCCAATTCATCGGCGAGAGCCACAACGGATTCCATTGGAGGCGGCCCTTGGTGCTGGAATACCATCGGTTGCGAAGCCCGTGATCCTCGGGATCATCCGCAGCCAGCACAATCGGCAACATTATCCGCGGCGCTTCCACCGTCACCTTCCACTCACCGGTGATCTCAAAGGGCTCAAGGTTCGGAGGCTGGTAATCGCCGCGGAATGTTTGCTCGCCACTGGTGAGCACTCCGAAGAGAGGTCCCTTCCCCGCGAGCGATTGGCCACGGACGGTCACTTCATCGTTCGCGGCGCTCACCACGTAGAGCTCGTCTAGATTCGTGGATGCGAGGGCCCAGGGCTGGTCTGGACCCGCAGCATCGAAGACAACGTAGGTAGCGTCCCACGGACTCAGGGTCAGGCGAACCACCGTGCGCTTGCCCTGGCTTTGGTAGAAGAGCGGAGACCTTTTGCCTGTGTGCGCGTCCCAACGCTCCGGGCGCCCAGTTGCTCGCAACGCCAGCATGTTGGTCCGAGGCTCAGCCGTGTCATTCACCACCCAGTAGAGGTGAACACCATCTTTGATCTTGTGTAAAACGTAAAGATGCTCTTCAGGGCCTTTGATGACCTTGACATCGGCATCCGTTACCTGCCATACCTGTCTCTTATACACATCTCCGAGCCCACGAGACAGGCAGAAATCT
>CALCEB010000258.1 GCA_937900045.1 uncultured Acidobacteriota bacterium | reverse complement strand
TCAATCCGCGACCGAGACGCCGTCCCGCCTCTGAGAATGCGCCGGATTCAGGTTAGTACAACTCGGGTAATTTCGTATTTTGTGATACTGCGGGGATCGCGCTTAATGCGCGCTTCAAGGTCCTCGGTCAGACCGGAGCTGACCCCGGCACCCTTAAAGAAAAGCAAAACGTCTTTTTTTGATCGGCAGAGAAGAGGGATGGTGTCGATAAGAAGGCTCAGTAGTTCGGGCGGATAGTGGAAGATAATGTCCATTAACTTAACCTTGGATGCTCATTCGCGCAAGCAGGTAGCGCAGCGATGCCTTCCGGCCGGAACCAAAACAACAAAAACGAACGTCCGTCTCCCGCAGATGATTTATGCATAGAAACCCTCTGTTTATACGGCCCCAGAGAAACGCCCCAAAAAATGTTTGCTAAAGAAACAAGTGATTACGACCTTGCAGGGCAGAGTTGTCTTCTAAGTCTGCGACTCTTTGCTTGGGACGCATTCAAACCCTCGCCTTCTCATCGGGCGGCAAGCCATCCTTCGCGACCTTCGGTTACTTGCCCCGAGGCCGACGGCGGCGGGCGGGCCGTGCCGCTTTATCCGGCCCGGTTTCTACCGGAACATTCGCTTTGGCAAGCCGCAATAGCAGGTGCAAGACCTGATTGACCGACGCCGAATCGCCGAACACTCTGGCCACATCGGGCTCGAGAAATACGGCGTTCGTGCCAGCACGGTAAGCCGCGTAATGCTTGCCGCGAACGCCGTGGGAGAAGTCGTACTCAGGCCGCATCTCGTCCTTATTTGCGTGGTGAACCTGTCGATTCATATTGTTTCCGCTCTCTGGGAGTTGCCTCGCGGGCCCTGATGATCCGAGTCCGCCCCTGGCGTTCAGTATATGCGATTACCAGCAAGCACCCCGCTGCGACAGACCCATGCTAAAGCCCCGGTTCATTCCGCCTGGCCGGATTCCTCATACTGGCGCTTGAGCATACTGATCACGTTGGGATCGGCAAGGGTGGTGGTGTCACCCAGGATGCGTCCTTCGGCAATATCGCGGAGCAGGCGCCGCATGATTTTGGCGCTGCGCGTTTTGGGAAGCTCGGCGGAGAAGAAAATGTCATCGGGACGGGCGAGCGCTCCAATCTTCCGGGCCACATGCTCGCGCAATTCCTGTTTCAGGGCGTCGCTTGGCTTAATACCTTCCTTCAAGGTAACAAATCCGGCGATGGCCTGGCCTTTAACCTCGTGAGATTTTCCAATGACCGCCGCTTCCGCCACGGAGGGGTGATCCACTAGCGCGCTTTCCACCTCGTAAGTGGAGACGCGATGGCCGGAGACATTCATCACATCATCGACGCGGCCCAGCAGCCAGAAATATCCCTCATCGTCGATCTTCGCGCCGTCACCGGTGAAATACCTTCCCGGGAAGCGTGACCAATATTGGCGCTCGTAGCGTTCGGGATCGCCGTAGATGGTGCGGAACATGGCCGGCCACGGCCGGTCAAGCACCAGATAGCCGCCGGCGCCCGGTCCCACCTTGTTGCCTTTGTCGTCGACGGTCGCCGCCTCAATGCCGGGAAACGGCAGAGTGGCGGAGCCCGGCTTGGTGGAGGTGAGGCCGGGAAGGGGGCTGATCATAATCATGCCGGTTTCGGTTTGCCACCAGGTATCGACGATGGGGCACCGTTCGCGGCCAATGTTCTGGTTGTACCAGATCCAGGCCTCGGGATTGATGGGCTCGCCCACCGTGCCGAGGACGCGCAGCGAAGACAGATCGAATTTGGCGGGCCATTCCGTTCCCCAGCGCATGAAGGTGCGGATGGCAGTGGGCGCGGTATAGAGAATATTGACGCCGTACTTCTCCACAATTTCCCAGAAGCGGCCGCGATCAGGAAAGTCGGGGCTGCCCTCATATATCAGACTGGTGGCGCCATTGGCCAGCGGACCATAAACAATATAAGAGTGGCCGGTGACCCAGCCGATGTCCGCCGTGCACCAGTAGACGTCGTGCTCCTTGAGGTCAAAGATAGTGTGGTGAGTGGTAGCGGTGCCCACCAGGTAGCCGCCGGTGGTGTGAACGACGCCTTTGGGTTTGCCGGTGGTGCCGCTGGTGTAAAGGATGTAGAGCATGTCCTCGGCGTCCATGGGCTCCGCATCGCAACGGTCAGAGGCTTTGGCCATGGCCTCCTGCCAACTCACATCGCGGCCCGGTTGCATGGCGGCGTGCGCTGCGGGGCCAATTCGCTCCACCACCACCACTTTTTCAATAGACGGGGTTCCTTGCAGCGCTTCGTCGGCGCTCGCCTTCAGCTTCACCACGTTGCCGCGCCGCCAGGCGCCGTCTGCCGTAATCAGCACTTTGGCTTGAGCGTCATTGATGCGCTCGCGCAGGGACTCCGCCGAGAAGCCACCGAAGACGACGCTGTGCGGAGCGCCAATCTTGGCGCAGGCGAGCAAGGCGATGGGCAGCTCGGGAGTCATGCCCATGTAGACGGCGACGCGATCTCCTTTCTTGACGCCCAGCGACTTCAGCACATTAGCGAATTTGTTCACTTCGCGCTGCAACATGCCGAAGGTTAGCACCCGCGAGTCACCCGGCTCGCCCTCCCAGATGATGGCCGCTTTGTTACGCCGCGCCGAGTTGGCATGGCGGTCTACGCAGTTGTGCGTCACGTTCAGCTTGCCGCCCACAAACCACTTTGCCCAGGGCGCGTTCCATTCCAGGACCTTATCCCACTTCTTGAACCAATCCAGCCGCTCCGCCTGGCGCGCCCAGAAAGCTTCAGGATCTTTGCGGGCTTGCTCAAAGACGGCAGGATCATTCCAGTTCGCCTGGCGGCGGAAATCGCCGCTGGGAACGAATTTGCGGCGTTCATCGAGCAAAGCCTCCAGCCGCTCTTCGCCTGCTGATGGTTCAACCATTTTCTGATTACCTCCCGAATTACTTTGGAGTGCGGGAGCCCGGTCCCGCCTTCTTCTCTGTAGTGCCGCTCGGAGCTTGCCCTGACAGGGAGCGGCGAAGTCCGCCGGTCACAGACCGGCGCTACAATAAATGGTCCCCGTTATAAGCCTGATCGAGCAGCTCAACCACGTGCATCACTTTTCTGGCGGGGTTCGCGCTGCGCGCAATCCCGGAACGAAGTTGTAACATGCAGCCCGGGTTTGCGGTGACGATGGTGTCCGCTCCGGTCTCATCGACCCGCTGCATTTTGGAGGCTAGCAGCCGCTCCGCCATTTCGTTCTGAATGATGTTATAGATGCCAGCGCTGCCGCAGCAAACTTCAGACTCTTTTAACTCCACCAATTCCAGGCCGGGAATGGCGTTGAGCAGCAGGCGCGGGGCTTTGCGGATGCGTTGCGCGTGGCCCAGATGGCACGGGTCCTGATAGGTAACCTTTAATGGGGTGGCTTTCATTTCGCGGTTCAGTTCGATGGCAGCTAGAAATTCGCTCACATCCTGCATCCGATTGCTGAATTTCCGCGCAGGCTCCAGAAACGCTGTCTGCGCATCTTCGAAGAGCTGGGGATATTCTTTCAGCACGGAGCCACAACCGGCGGCGTTGGTGATGACGGCGTCAAAATCCGGGCCATTAAAAACCTGAATGTTCTGACGCGCGAGTTTCCGCGCCACGTCGCGGAACCCGGCGTGGACCTGAAGCGCGCCACAACATCCCTGCGCTTTGGGGATCACTACTTCGCATCCATTCTTCACAAGAACCCGGAGCGTCGCTTCATTCAAGCTGGTAAAGGACAAATTGGCAATGCAGCCCGCAAAGAAAGCGACGCGGTATTTGCGCGGGCCTACAGCGGGCACGATGGTCCCAAGCCGGTGAAAGAAGAAAGGCTTCTCCATGCGCGGCGCGAGCTGGGCCACATTCGCCAGGCGGCCCGGCGCCCATCGAAGCAGGCCGGAGGTTTGAATTAGACGTTCCAGGCCGGATCGCTGGTAAAGGCGAAGGATGTTTCCGATCAACTCCAGGCGAAAGCGGTTCGGCACGACCTGACAAAGAAAGAAACGGCGGAGAAAACTTTCAAAAACCGGCCGCTGATAATAAGTTTGGATTTGTCCGCGCGCCGCTTCGACGAGCCTGCCGTATTCCACTCCGGAAGGGCAGGCCGTTTCGCATGCGCGGCAATCCAGACACAAGTCGATGTGTTGGACGAAGCTTTCGTTCACCGGCACGCGGCCCTTGGCAACCTGGACCATTTGATAGATTCGGCCCCGCGGGGAATCCATTTCCACGCCTAATTCGCGGTAGGTGGGACAGCTATTCAGGCACAGGCCGCAGTGGGTACACTTGGAATAGACTTCCCACTTCGGAGCTTCGCCCGGGCCATAGCCGCTGGCGCGCGGAACATCAGGAGTTTGAGGGGGCGCTAGGGCCATCGATTATCCTTCAATGAAAAGTTTACGCACTTTTGGAAAATGTCCTGACTCCCATCCCACGCAGCGAATGCCCGTTGTGCCGCCGCTCATAGAGCGGCGCTGCTGGACGGCGCTACAACCAATGGGAGCGCCCTGGGTCACAGGCCGCCTACAAACCTGCCCGGTGAAAGGATCCCGCTGGGGTCCAGCGTCTGCTTCAGCTTGTGCATCGACGCAAGATCCGTTGCGGGCGGGCCCCAGGTATCGACGTACTGTTTCAAGACCGGCGGACCCGCCAAGACGGTCAGCGCGCCTTCAAGACGAGTGGCATTGCCCCGGAGCCGGGAGACGAAAGTCGCCATCCCGGCCTCGCCTTTTGCTGTCAAAATACAAAGTAAAACCGTGCCCGCCCCCGTCTGTGCAAAGGAAGCGACGCGACACTGCTCCTGTTCTGATTCCTGATATACCGCTTCCAGGAACCTTTCAGTGGAGGCGATGGGCAAGGTGGCTTTCAGGACCAAGAGGTCCTGTTCCGGCTGAGACGCCCACGCCGTGTAATCGGCAATCCGGTCCCAACACTCACGCGCAACGGCCTCATCCAGCTTGCTCGGTTCAGGCCCCACGAAGGCGCTGAGTCCGCTGAGGATTTGCGCCGAGCGGTGCAGGACGCTCTCGGACCCTCCCACCTCAACCCAAAACTCATGGTTCGAATCTGGCCCATACTGTGCCGATAGATTCGCAGCGATGGCTCGCGCCGGGCCATTCAGCAGGACCATTCTCAAGGGGGTGAGCGGCGAGGCAAGGATGGCGCGCCGGAGATGGCGGCAGGCTTCGAGGCTTGCGTCAGAAAAGGCAAAAGTCTGGCGGAGTGACGGAAGAGGGAAGAGCTTGAAGCTCACGTCTAGAATCACTCCAAGTGTTCCTAAAGATCCGATCATGAGTTTGGAGAGATCGTAACCCGCCACGTTTTTCACCACTCGCCCGCCAGTCTTGATGAGCTTCCCGTCCGCAGTGGCAAACGTCATTCCGAGGACCATATCGCGGGGAGCGCCATAGCGAACGCGAAGCGGCCCGGAGGCGTTAGCTGCAAGGATCCCGCCCACACTCGCCCGCGCTCCGCCGGGAGGGTCGAGCGGCAACCAGAGCCCCCGGCGGCTGAGGAAACGCTGAACATCACCGAACTTCATCCCCGCTTCCACGCTGATGGTTAGGTCATCCGGCTCATAATGCCAGACCTGATTCAGATCTTTCAGGCAGAGCGCGATATCGTAACGCAAAGGCGCGTTGCCCATACCAACTTTTGTGCCACTACGGAGCGGGATGACGGCGAGTCCCCAGGAAGAGGCGATGGAGAGAATGGTTGCGACATCCTCCGCTGTCCTCGGATAGACCACGGCCCCCGGGGTCATCCCGTCCACATTGAAGGCGGGACACACGGCGGGATCGGTCACAACACGGCGGGCTCCCACGATTCCAGCAAAGGCATAGGCCCAGGATTGGGCATCCGCCGGCTTCACCCCCACCGCCCTTCGCGCCTCGATGATGCTTTCAGAAGATTGAAGGTTCATGGCCATGGGTCAACCCCGGGCTGCGCCTTCCGAAATTTGGACACGCAACTCCCCACACAATTTCCCCGTGGGGAATACCTTTCCGGGATTGAAGGAGTCCTTCGGATTGAAGATAGATTTGATTGTTTTCATCATTTCGATGTCTTGCTCCGAGAAGATGAGCGGCATCAGCTCACTCTTCTCGATGCCCACGCCGTGCTCGCCCGTGATGGAGCCGCCCATTTCGGCGCACTTCATCATAATCTCGCTGGCGGCTTTCAGAACGCGGCCGGACTGGCCGGCATCGCGCGCGTCAAACATGATCAGAGGATGCAGGTTGCCGTCACCCGCATGAAAAATATTGCCGATGCGGAGATCGTAGCGGGCGCCGGCCTCCCCGATGAAATCGAGCATTTCTGGAAGGCGAGTGCGGGGAATCACCCCATCCTGGACGTAATAGTTCGGACTGATGCGTCCCATCGCGCCAAAGGCATTCTTGCGGCCTTGCCAAAGCTTGTCGCGCTCCTCCGCGTTCTGAGCCACGCGAATCTGGCGCACACAGTTGGCGCGGCAGACTGCTTCTACCTGAGTGCTTTCCTCTTCCACTGCTTCGCGAAGACCTTCCAACTCGATTAACAAAACGGCAGCGGAGTCCCGTGGATAACCGGCATGGGTGGCGTCCTCAATGGCGCGGAGCGTGAAGCCGTCCAGCATTTCGAGTGCGGCGGGAGTGATCCCTTCGGCAGTGATGGACGCCACCGTCGAAGTGGCGTCGTGCACGCGGTCGTAAATCGCCAAAAGGGTTTTAACCGCCTCCGGCTTGCGCGTGAGCCGGACGGTGATTTCCGTAACAATTCCGAGCGTTCCCTCCGACCCCACAAAAAGGCCGGTGAGGTCGTAGCCGGGCGGGTCAAGGTAAGCTGCACCGGTGTGAATGACTTCACCATTGGGAAGAACAACTTCCAAACCCAACACGTGATTGGTGGTGACTCCGTAGGCGAGCGTATGAGGCCCGCCCGAATTCTCCGCCACATTGCCACCCAATGTGCACGCCTTCTGGCTGGAGGGATCCGGAGCATAGTAGTAGCCGAAGTCCGAGACGGCGAGCGAGAGGTCCAGATTGACCACGCCGGGCTGCACTCGCGCCCGCTGGTTTTCGATGTCAATCTCCAGGATCTTTTTCATTCTCGAAAATCCAAGAACGATGCCCCCGGATGATACAACCGCGCCGCCGCTCAATCCGGTCCCGGCTCCCCGTGCAATCACCGGAAGATTATTCCGGTTTGCCAGTTTTACGATTTCGGAAACGTGCTGGGTGGTGGAGGGAAACACGACCAAGTCCGGCTTTCCCATGGTTGAAAGGCCGTCGTATTCATAGAGCATCAAATCCTCGGCCCGCCACAGGACAACGTCATCGCCGGCAATTTTCGCCGCTTGACCGGCAATCGCTTTCCTCCAGGTCTCAGACTTATTTTCGGACATTGGCAATCCCAATTTTGTCGAACCCTGATCGGTCGCAGGCCGTTTGGGGTGAATCGATCAATAACCGACCGTTACGATTCACGCTTGAAGTATATCGGCGCGGGGCAGGTTGGTCAACGCAGGCCTTGGCATGGAGTCCTTACCCGTCATGTGAAGTCCAGGGAATTGAAGGCTAAGGCGAGGCAGCGTCCAGAAATGAACAGTAGAATCCCGAAACCGGACAGTGCAAGCAGACGAAATCAAAGAAACGGCTTTCCAAATCCCTATTTTTCACGCACAAAAAAGACGAAAGATTGGCATGCCGTTTGCGGGTTGTTAGGAGCGTGGAAAGTTAGATGAAACTTATTGCTGATCTCTTGCGTAATAAAAATCTGAAGAAGAAAGGCGGACATTCGGATTTTTGTTGAGTTCAGCAGGGTTGAGCTAACTCGAAGCCAATTTCTGGCGTCTAAGGATATGAAAGGTCCCGGTGGCAATGGGCGCCCGAGGAAATTAGCGGAATGGGCCCATTGCCACAGCAAGCATATTCGCTTTAGCCGCCTTGGCGAACGACAGGAGGAAGGTCGCGCTTCTCAAAGGAAGGTAAAAGTTCTACGGCAGCCGCTTCCCCAAGTTTCCCGCATGCCTCCTTCATGGTAAGGCGGGACCGGCAAGGGGGGACTTCCTCCGGTGTCCCCCTTGCCACTACAAGCATGCCTCGACCCGCAGTATAAACCCACACTTGGTTTCAATACGCCAAAAATATGCAGCGGATTGGCTTGCCTCTCTGAACGAGGGACGATCTTCCCTGGGCTATGTTGCAACCCCCCATCGAGGGTTAAGATACTCTCTCCATGATTCCGATTCCCCTCAATGACAATGTTCGCCGCAGGACATTCTGGACCGTCACATTGCTCTTAATTATTGTGAACACCTGGGCGTTCCTGTACGAACTTTCGCTCGGACATCTGCTCAACCGGTTCATCTTCATTTATGGGGTGGTTCCCGGGCGCTACATGACTTCGCAGGGACTTGTAATCCCGGATTTCCTCGCCTTGTTTGTGCCAGTCTTTGTCTCCATGTTTCTCCACGGCGGTTGGCTTCATTTGATTGGCAATATGCTCTTCCTCTTTGTCTTTGGCCGGAGCGTGGAGGACCGGTTCGGGCACGGCAAGTTTTTGATCTTGTATTTCTTGAGTGGGCTAGGCGCTGCTTTTCTGCACATCTATTTGAACGCCGGCTCGCGCATCCCTTCGATTGGCGCGAGTGGCGCCATCGCCGGAGTGCTGGGCGCTTATTTTGTCTGCTTCCCCCGCGCCCGGATTACCACACTCATTTTCCTGATCTTTTTCTTTTGGACCATTCAGCTTCCTGCTCTCCTGGTCCTCGGCTATTGGTTCCTGGTGCAATTCGTCACTGGATTCCAAATGCTGGCGATTCAGTCCGCCACCGGTGGCGGCGTTGCCTGGTGGGCCCACGTTGGCGGGTTCCTGACCGGTTTGATTCTGGCCCTGATATTTCAGCCCCGGCGGGCGAGGGTTGAAATGATCCGCCCGTATTGAAGGCCGGTTCCGCACCCAATTCTGGCGGCTTAGGATAGCTTACCGGAGACGTGTGATGATCCAATCTGCCACTTCACAGGTGCCATAGGATAGCTTACTGGAGACGTGCGATGATCCAATCTGCCACTTCACGGGTGCCAAGCGAACCACCAATATCCCGCGTCGTTTTCGCTTGACGAATGGCATCAATGACAACCCTTTCGATTCGGTCCTTCTCCGCCGGATAACCTAGATGATCGAGCATCATTCCAAGAGTAAGAATCGCGGCCATGGGATTGGCGATGTTCTTCCCGGCAATCTGCGGAGCCGAGCCGTGCACCGTTTCAAACATGGAGGTACGGCCAGGGTGGATATTAGCCGAAGGAGCCAATCCCATGCCGCCTTGGATTTGCGCCCCAAGATCACTGATGATGTCTCCAAATAGGTTGGAAGTAACAATCACCTGGAACTGCGAAGGATCGCGGACCACTTCCATCGCCAAAGCGTCAATGAACAAGTGGCGGGATTCAATCCCTGGGTAGCATGCCCGGACTTCCGCAAAGGTTCGCTGCCAAAGTCCATGCGCGTGGGGCATCGCGTTCGATTTATCACTCATGCAGACCTTTTGCAGCCCGTGCTTCTTTGCATATTCGAAGGCGTAGATGATGATGCGTTCGACGCCTTTACGGGTGTTGAGGTCTTCCTGGATGGCCACTTCGTCAGCAGTCCCGCGCTTGAAGTTTCCGCCCATGCCAACATAAATCCCCTCCGTGTTTTCCCGGAAAACTACGAAGTTGACATCCTTTTCCTCACGATTCTTCAGAGGGCACAGCCTTGAATCCAGCAGTTTTACGGGCCGCTGGTTGACATAAAGATCGAGGCCGAATCGAATTCCCAGCAGGATGTCCGCAGCATGTTGATTGGAGGGAACGCGTGGGTCGCCCAAAGCGCCGATGAAGATCGCTTGAAACTCCGTTGCCAGCATTTCCAAGGCGCCCGCGGGAAGCGTGATGCCCTCACGCAAGTATTTCTCCGCACCCCAGTCAAAGACCGTCCATTCCAAAGGCAGATTGCGGCCCTTGCGAATCGCATCCAATGTGCGAATCGCTTCATTTGTAACTTCGATTCCAACTCCATCCCCGGGAATAAAAGCAAGGCGTTGGCTCATGCCACCTCGTGGATCAACTTCAGGAGACCCTGCAAGGATTCGCGCGTGCTTTCCATGGCATTCCCGTCCGGGCGCCGGTAATGAGTCTCAAGCGACATGGTCCCCTCATAATGGTCTTGAATGAGAGCTTTCAATTGGCCGCGCCAGTCAATGAAGCCTCCGCCGACGGGAGCCCATTTCAGTTTCCCGGTGGCGGGATCTTTTTTCACGTCTTTAACATGCATGTGAGCAAAGAGGCCGCGCACCTGTTCGTAGCCATAAGGATAGGGGACCTCGTGCAGCATGGCATCATTGCCGGGGTCCCAGTTGCCACGCAAATGGGGCGAATTGATATCCCGCAGGATGCGGCCCAGCTCGGCGCCAGTGCCCACATTGCACTCGTGCTCGTTCTCCAGAACCAGCAGGATTTCGTGCTTTCCGGCGAGTTCCGCGGCCTTCACCAAGCGGTCCCGAACGTAAGGATAAGCTTTTTCGGGCTGTTCCACGCGCCAGTAACTGAAGACTCGTACTTTCCGCGTGCCGAAGAAATGGGCGAGCTCAAAAGACTTCAGGAGAAGTGAATCGCTGTCCTGCTCAGTAAAATCGGCACGAAAAGTGTCCCGGCGCTCCTTCCGGGCGGGCATTTGCGGCAGGTTATATTTGAAAATCGGCGAGCCGATGTCGCTGACTTTCAGGCTGTGGGCCTGGATGAGGCTCTTGGCGCGCGCGGCGTCAGCGTGCGTGAGGTTCATGATATTCTTGCGCCATAGTTCCCGAAGCTCAACGTAGTGCAGTGAATAACTGGAGATGAAATCCACGGCTTTCTCAAAATCTTGCGTAATCTCATCGCAGATAATCCCAAGGCGGAAGGGCATGACAGTTGATGACTTTCCTCCAATCTTTCCGAATGCACTCAGCGCGGGCCAAGCCAAGGCTGACATTTTCAGAATTTCTCTTCTCGTCGGTTTGTTCTGCATGGAATGACCCCTTTAGGTTATGATTTGTGGCCGGCGGCGGTCACGTGCGCCGTGCAGCCCGCCGCGTAAACTGTGAATGTAACATCCTATGTCCTCGCGCCGGCCTTCGCAACCGGCGCGTTTCAGTGAAGCTTCGCCCGGCCCCGGAAATCCATAATTTCCTGAGATCAATCCTGAATTTCTTGAGGTACACTGTCGTGTTTGAATTGACCTATCGAAGCAAGATATTCTGACTCGGGGGCAGAAACCATGGAAAAAGCTCCAGAAGACATGACACGGCGGGATTTTCTTAAGACCACTGCCATGAGCGGCGTGGGCCTGGCCGCTTTGGGCAGAATCGGTGCGGTGAGTCAGGCTGGCCAGACGCCGGGCGCCAATGACAGAGTTCGAGTTGCCATTTGCGGCTTGCGCGGCCGGGGTTTTGATCACATCAAAGCTTTCTCGAAAATTCCCGGCGTGGAGATCGCGGCCGTGGTTGACGTGGATGAAAATGTCATGCGCCGGCGGCTTTCCAATATGGACCAGATGGGACTTCCCAAACCCGCAACTTTCATCGATGTCCGCAAGCTGATGGAGGACAAATCCATTGACGCCGTTTCCATTGCTACTCCGAATCACTGGCATTCGCTGATCGGCATTTGGGCGTGCCAGGCCGGCAAGGACGTCTATGTGGAAAAGCCCTGCTCTCATGATTGGTGGGAGGGCTTGCAACTGGTGCGCGCCACGAAGAAATACAACCGCATCGTGCAACACGGCACGCAGAGCCGGTCGAGCCAGGCCGTGAAGGATGCGGTTCAGAAAATGCGGGACGGCTTGATTGGGGACGTTTATCTCTCCCGTGGCCTTTGCTACAAGTGGCGGAACACAATTGGCCACACTTCCGTCCAGCCCGTGCCCCCCGGCGTCCATTACAATTTGTGGACGGGTCCCGCGCCGCTTCATCCTTTTACCCGGAATCATTTCCACTACAACTGGCACTGGTTTTGGGACTACGGAAACGGGGACTTGGGCAATCAGGGGATTCACGAGTTGGATGTGGCACGCTGGGGATTGGGCGTGAAATTTCCCAACAGAGTCTCCGCCATCGGAGGACATTTCCTGTTCAAGGACGATCAGCAAACGCCCAACGTGTTGAATTGCGCCTATGAGTTTGACATGCCGGACGGCTCGCGCCGCATGTTGGAATTCGAAGTGCGCGGATGGATGACGAATCACGAAGCGCAAATTGGCACCGGCGCGTTTCATAGTAGGGGAGTGCCGGCCGCCGGCCTCCATCACACCCCACCCAAGCATAAGCCTGCTCACCCGGGACTGGGCCCTGCTTCCGGCGCCCCCAGCACCATCGGGAATATCTTTTATGGCTCCAAAGGTTACCTGGCCATGGATGGCTACGATTCCTATAAAACCTGGCTGGGTGAATCCCAAGAACCAGGTCCCCACGGCGAGGGCGGCGGCAATCACTTCGCCAACTTCATCGATTGCGTCCGCAGCAGGAACAGCGAAGGCCTGAACGCGCCGATTGAAGAAGGCTACATCTCCTGCACACTGGTGCACCTGGCCAACGTTTCCTACCGGCTGGGCCGCACCCTGCAGTACGATCCCGATCACCAGCAAGTGCTTGGAGACGAAGAAGCGAATCGAATGCTACACGGCGACTACCGGACGCCTTTCATTGTGCCGGAGCAAGTCTGACGGAGCGGACCGGCTTGGTTCATTAATCCGGCCCAATCACAGGGTTCGTTAATGTTCCGAGACGTTCCACGATGGCGCTGACGGTGTCACCGGCTTTCAAAAACACGGGTGGCTTGCGAAACACTCCCACACCCGGCGGCGTGCCGGTGGAGATGATGTCCCCCACTTCCCAGGTCAAAGACTGGGAGAGATAACTGACCAGGAATGGCACCTTGAAGATCAGGTTTGAGGTGCTTGAATCCTGCATAACCTCGCCATTAAGTTCCAACTTGATTGAGAGCTGATGGGGATCGGGAACTTCGTCCTTGGTTACAATCCAGGGGCCGGCGGGCGCGAAAGTATCGCAACTCTTGCCGCGAAACCACTGCTTGTCCCCATGCTGCATGTCCCGCGCTGTGACATCGTTCATCACCATGTATCCGGCAACATAGTCGTAGGCTTTTTCCTCGGGAATCTGCTTCCCTCTTTTTCCGATCACCACGGCAAATTCGGCTTCGTAATCGACGTCGGCTGAATTCGGAGGCATCACAATGGCATCTCCAGGGCCGGACACCGTATTGCCCGACTTGAGAAAAAAGATGGGGGACTTGGGGGGTTCAATGCCTTGCTCAAGGGCGTGGTCGGCATAATTCAATCCAACGCACGTAATCTTTCCTGGCTTCTGAACCGGATGCCGCAGGCGCACGGATGACACCGGAAGGATCAATCCTGAAGGTTGCTTCTCCGGTTTGCCTTTGCTCCCGGACCGTCCTGTAAATTCCCGGGCCAGTGCGTTGGTGACGCGGCCGAGGGCCTTGAGCCACTTCTCTCCGCGGCCTAGGAGCTCGATCATGTCGATCGGCGCTTTTCCAGCGTCTTTAACTTCCTCGGCGGATTTCTTGAAGGCCGATTGGGCGGCCAGCGCACGGGGTAGTTTGCGGCCGGCAATCAGCTCCACCACCCGGCGAACGTCAATCACGCTTTCTCCTGCCAACACGCCTGGCTTCGTACTTTTACCCAACTCGTAAGTAACAAGCTTCATAGTGAGTGCTCCCAATATTTAGATGTATCGATATATTCCGATTTTGTTTTAGGGACGACCCTCTTTCCCGCGCGGTAGCCACGGGCGACCACCCGGGTCGACCCTACAGGTGCTTCCAACGTTTGCGGAACGTCCTCTTCGCTAAGGCCGGGAAATCCCGCCCGTCCGTCCATTGCGATGCCGGGTAAACCGGCAACTTGCGGATCCATTGGTTGCGAGCGTATAACCTTTGTCCCAACCGCGCCAGCGAGGATCCGAAGCTGTAGAGCCAGGGCCGCAGCATGACAAATGCCCAAAACCGCATGGAGCCCCGTTCGCTGACCGGCGCTCCGGCCGGCTTGGCCACTGGGGGCAGGTCCTGAGATTTTCCGCGCAGATGCAACAGCAGGTCCGGAATGTTGATCTGGACCGGGCAAACCTCGCGGCACGCGCCACACAGCGAAGAAGCAAATGGCAGTTCCCGGGCCGTCCCCAGTCCAACCAGAGATGGCGTAACCAGCGCTCCAATCGGTCCACTATACACCCAACCGTAAGCGTGGCCGCCAATCTTGCGGTAAACGGGGCAAGCGTTCAGGCAGGCGCCGCAGCGAATGCAATAGAGAGCCTCTCGCATTTTTTCATCCGCCAGCATTTCCACGCGCCCATTGTCAATCAGCAACACATGCATTTCTTCCGGTCCGTCTTCGCCAGAGCGCCGGGGACCGGTGAGGATGGATGTGTACGCTGTCAGTTTCTGGCCGGTTCCGGAGCGGGGGAGCAAACGCAGAAACACAGCAAGGTCTTCGAACCGCGGGATGATTTTTTCCACACCAATCAGGGCGATGTGAACGCGCGGCGCCGTTGTAGAAAAGCGGATGTTGCCCTCGTTTTCGACCAGCACAATCGAGCCGGTCTCCGCCACCGCGAAATTAGCACCGCTCAAACCTACTCTCGCCCGGGCAAAGCATTCGCGCAGGGCGCGGCGCGCAATTGCCGTCAGCCGTTCCGGTTCTTCGGTCTTCTCGGATTGAAAATGCTTGACGAAGAGGTTTGAAACATCCTGCCGAGTCTTGTGAATGGCGGGCGCCACAATGTGGGCGGGGCGCTCGTCCGCCAGTTGGACAATCAACTCGCCGAGGTCGCTCTCGATACCGCGAATTCCCGCGGACTCCAGATAGTGGTTCAGCCCCACTTCTTCACCCACCATGGTTTTGGCCTTCACTACTTCAGTAGCGTCGGCGTCCTTCACGATTTTCAGAACGATTGAGCAAACTTCCTCTCCGGTCAGCGCCCAATGGACCTTGCCGCCGTTGTGCTCCACGCCGTCCGCAAACTGCGAGGCATATTCATCCAAATGTTCGATGACCTCGCGCTTTAGGGCCCGCCCACGTTGCCGCAGACGTTCGAATCCCGGAACACTTTCAATTGCATGAAGGCGCTCGGTGTAGAGGCGCAGCGTCGAGCTCTTATAGGCATCTTGCAGGTGCGCATCGCGCAGCACGCTTGCCGATGCTTCGTGAATTTTGCCGGTATCGATTCCGTGGACGCTCATAAATTTCTCAATCGCTATCAGCAATCAGCCGTCAGCGCGCGGAAAAAATGTTGTAACCCGAATACTCCAAGCCGAATGCTGATGGCAGAATGCTGGCCGCCGGCTGCTTCTTTCATTCCTGCGCGGCCAGCAGTTCCGCCAGGTGCAAGGTCCGAACCGGCAAACTCTTGCGGTGGATCAATCCGGCCAAGTGCATCAGACAGCCCGAATCGTTGGCCACCAGATATTCTGCGCCGGATTGGATGGCCGCTTGAAGTTTGTCCTCGCCCATCGCAACCGAGACCTCCGGGAATTTTACCGAAAATGTTCCGCCAAACCCGCAACAGAGTTTGAAGTCCTGCATTTCAACCATGTCCAGGCCCCGGACGGCGTGAAGCAGCGCGCGGGGTTCCGATTCGATCTTAAGCTCGCGCAGCAAATGGCAGGAATCGTGATAAGTGACGCGGTGCGGAAAACTCGCCCCCACGTCTGTCACCTTCATAACTTTGACCAGAAACTCCGAAAATTCGAAGAGACGCTCACCCAGCTTCTTGGCCTTTGCTTCCAAGGCCGGGTCATCGGAAAAGAGTTCAGGATAGAAGACCCGGACCATGGTCGTGCACGAACCCGAAGGGGCCACGATGTATTCCGCGTCTTCGAAAATATCCAGCACCCGCCGCGCCACGGCCCGGGCTTCCTGGCGATAACCGGTGTTGAAGGCGGGCTGCCCGCAACAGGTCTGGGCCGGGTTGAACGTCACTTCAACCCCCAGACGCCGCAAGACCTTCACGGCGGCTTCCCCAACCTCGGGAAAAAACTGGTCACCGAGGCAGGTGATGAATAACGAAACTCGGGGGCGCGATGGGGCCATGCAATTTCCCTTTACCCGGCGTAGCCGAAATCAAAATGGACGCCCGTACCCAAGGCAATCGAACCAGGTCATACCCGCAAAAGCGGGAACCCAAGACCGGCGATGGCGATGGTTTCCCGCCTTCGCGGGAATGACGGTTGTCGAATGAACCATCGTGAATAATCCAGGCCAACCAAGTATCCGTCAGCCGATCTTGCCCTCCGGAAACCGCTCGAGCACTTCCGGATCGTAGAGTGGAATCACCTTGTCAGCTTCTTTTTGAATTCGAGCGTACGCGGCCATGCATTCCGGCAAGCTCTCCATGATTCCCAACGGGTGCATTTTCTCAATGTTACCGTACTTGAAACAACAGTCCGTAACCGCTACGCGCCCTTGGGCGGTCTCAATCAAGAATGCCATTGAGGAGCGATGATGCGTGCCCACCCAAATCGCGCGGATTCCGGGCAGCACCTCCTCGTCATCGTCCAGCAGGTGAAGCTTTTCCGGCGCCTCGATGGTGAGATAGGCCAAAACGTCATCCGGGATCCTTAGCTTGCGGGGCACGTGCATCTCATAAACCGGCGCCTGAAAATCCTCAATCCAACCGCGCCGTGACACACCAACCTCAGCATTCCGGAAAAGGTGAATATTGGCAGTTGCATAGGCCTGCAGCGGGGTGATCAGGACCAAGTCAATGTCCGCCGGCTCAATGCCCATTGCTCTCAGGGCGATTTCGGGCCGTTCCGTTTCGGCGCGAACCAACGCGCCCCTTTCTCCAAAAGTTCCGGTCCACCGGGCGTTCAACTCCGCCAAGTCATGAGGCGGGCCAGTGTTGATGAGAATGGTTTTCCCGTTTCCCCGGATTACCACCATGTAGAAATAGAGCTCTAACCAATCATCCCAGTGGTCCATCCAAAACACTTCCGGGCCGCGAACCAGGCATTGGCCCATTTTCAATACTTGAACCGTGTATTTCATAAGTTGGGTCTCATGCTAACCCGCGAATTTTAAAAGCTACAGAATTGGACGAATAGAATCAAGAGTCGCGTAATCGTCACTGCCCGAAATGGGCCACAACCAATCTGCAATAGAACGCTTTTCAGCGCAAACTGTACCGTTGATGGCAAAAGACATTCCGGCTTTACCCGGCTCACCTCCCGCCCGGCGGCAACCTTGCACGAGTCCTGAAATAGGCTCCATTCTGAAGAAAATTTCCTCGCCCTGTGAACTTCTGACCAGTGGATCATAACTGGCGGCATGAAAATTCGTTCGATCATTGTGACTTTGAATTTCCGGCAGCTTCCAGTTTACGCCCGGCTCCTGAGACGGGTGGGACGAGTGAGACCCGTGAGACAAACTTTTTTACGCCCTACTTTCATAGGATTACGAGGCTGTTTTCCTTGAACCTCCCGAAAATCAACCAAAGTGTAGCATTTTGCCACCATTTCCGAAATTTCTATCTAGGGGAAGTATGAAAGTTTGCGTGTTAGCTTTTTCCTTCGAACCTCAAAGCAGGAATCGGCGCGTGATATATTCAAGTTGTGAGCGACCGAAGCACAGTTCCCATGAGTTCCGATCTTGGCAGTGAAGCCGGTCGGATCTGGAGCCGCACCGGTGTCATCCTCCTGGCGCATGGCGCCCCGGACCGGCTTGAGGATATTCCGGAGTTTCTTTTGAATGTCCGGGGGGGGCGCGCCCTGGCGCAGAAGGCTGTGCAAGAAGTCACGGATCGCTATGCATTGATCGGCGGAGAGTCACCGCTGCTGCGTCTGACGAACCTCCAGGCCTGTGGCCTGGCCACCACGCTCAATTCGCAGAATGGCTCACCGCGTGACCTGCAAGATGGTTTGATCCCTGTCCTCGTCGGCATGCGAAACTGGAAACCCTTTATCCCGGAATCGATCCAGAAGCTTGCCGGGCTTGGCGTGGAGAGGATCATCGCCATTTGCCTTGCGCCGCAAAACTCAAGGACCAGCATTGGCCTTTACCGGAAGTATCTTTACGAAGCTTTGCAGAATACCGCGGCCAACATTCAGGTGGACTTCATCGAAAGCTGGCACGATCAACCGGAGTTGATCGCCGCCTTTCAGGAAAAACTTTCCCGAGCTTTGAAGTGTATTGGAGCGGAAGCGGGCCGTGCTGTTCCAGTCATTTTGACAGCGCACAGCGTTCCGACGCGAACCATCCAAGCCGGGGACCCTTACGAGCGCCAGGTGCGCGAGACTGCGACGCGGGTCGCCGAGGGTTTGGGATTAAGCGATTGGCGAGTGGCCTTCCAGAGCCAGGGTATGACCGAGGATCCCTGGATTGGTCCCACTGTCGAGTCGCAGATCGACCAGATTGCCGCAGCGGGACAGAAGCAGCTTCTGATTTGTCCGGTGGGGTTCGTCTCCGACCACTTAGAAGTGCTCTACGATATTGATATCGTGTTCAAGGAGTATGGCGCCTCGCAGGGGGTGACCGTCCATCGCACCGAATCCTTGAATGACAGCCCGCTCTTCATCAAAGCGCTAGGAACGCTCGTCCGGTCCCGTCTCCGTGCTAGGCATACAAGTCATCCGGATTAAAGTGAATCCTACGTCCGTCCCACCTCATCGAATCGCCGTGATTGGCGGCGGGATTACGGGACTCGTCGCGGTTCGAGATCTCCGCCTGGCGCGCGAGTCTGGCGATGCGGTCAGCGAAATTCTGATCGAGGCGAGCGGCCGGCTGGGGGGCGTGATCCGCACCGAATCCGTGGATGGCTTTACCATTGAAGCTGGCCCCGATAGCTTCTTAACGGAAAAGCCGGAAGCGGCGGAGTTGTGCCACGAGCTTGGACTTGGTGACGAGCTGATCGGCTCGAATGATGCGGAGCGGCGTACTGGCATCCTGCATCGCGGCCGCCTTGTGACTCTACCCGATGGCCTTTATTTCTTCGTCCCGAGTAAGCTTCAACCCATTCTTACAACCCCCTTGCTCTCCCTGTCCGCCAAATTCGGGATGCTGCGCGAGCTTTTCCTGCGGCCCGCGAAGGATACGGAAAGCGATAGCGAGGATGAATCTGCCGGGAAGTTTATTCGCCGCCACTTCGGCAAGCAAATGCTGGAAAATATTGTCGATCCGCTGCTGAGTGGGGTCTACGGCGGTGATTCCGAACTGCTGAGCATGCGCTCTGTTCTGCCCCGCTTTTGTGCCATGGAAAAAGAACATGGCAGTTTGATTCGCGCCATCCTCCGCGCCCGGAATCGCGCCTCACAGACACCGCGCTTGCAACCCATTTTCACAACGCTGCGTGACGGGCTCGGCGAATTGATTGGCCGGCTTACCCTGCCGCTACAACCCGTTGGACCCTCGATGGAAAGCCGGGTTTGGCTTCAAACGCGGGTGACCCATATTGAGAAGAATGCCGGGATGAGTTCCGGGCCGGAGGGCTTAAGACCGCATTATATGATCCAGCTTGACAGCGGCAAATCACTCGAAGCCGATGCCATCATTTTGGCATTACCAGCTTATGAATGCAGCCGCCTTCTCACGCCGCTTGATGCGGGGCTCGGTGCGCCCTTGGGCGAGATTCCCTACAACTCCGCGTTGACCGTGGCTCTGGCTTTTGACGCGCCCGTGGCACGGGAACTGCCGCTGGGTTTCGGATTTCTGGTTCCGAAGAAAGAACGACGCCGCTTGCTGGCCTGCACTTTCGTGCATCAGAAGTTCAACCACCGGACCCCTCCGGGCAAAGCTCTTCTGCGCTGCTTCCTGGGCGGCGCGGGAGATCACCGTGTCCTCGACCTCGATCATCATGAAATTATCTCGACCGTGCGAAAGGAACTGCAGGAAATTCTGGGCCTTCGCGCTGAGCCGCTATTCCACCGGCTCTACCGCTGGCCACGCGCCATGCCGCAATATACGGTGGGACATGCACGGCGGCTGGCTGCGATTCAGGAGAGCATAATGAACTTGCCCGGCATATTTCTTGCCGGAAATGCCTACTCCGGCATCGGCATTTCGGATTGCATCCGGACCGGCAGAGCCGCGGCCCTCGGGGCGTTACAGTATCTCTCCTCCGCGCATTGAGACCTTAACCCGGATTATTCACGAAGGTTTATCGAAGACCGGAAGGGCACGGTTTTAACCGTGCCCTTCCGGTTCTCCGAGGGAAGCTCGTGAATAATCCAGGTTAAGTGCTGCTACGATGGCGTCAGCGGCCTGTTTACGGGATGAGACGCGATCGTGGCTGGGGAGTATGGTACTGATATATTGCCAATGGTTTTGGTAACCCATCAGGGTTGGGCAAGGTAAGAACCACCGGAAAACGGCTCTCTCCGACTCATCACGGCCCTGGCGCTTTGGGCAACGGTATTAGGCCGTAGTTTCTGGTTAGACGACCATCTGTCCACTGAGCCGGGAACCTAACGTTTATCGCGCCCCAACCCCCCGGCGCGAACCTGCGAGCCCGCTGACCATCCTTCCGAATCTGCGTATGGCACCGTGCCGCTCGGCGGTGCAGCGGTCTGTTCAGTTGCGAGCACTCCCTTCTTGCTCGCCCTTCAGCTTCTTATTGATCAGGACGTGGAATCGTCCGATCCGGGCTTGTTGTGCGCTCGCTGAGCCGGGCCGCTTGCGTCATAAGGTAATTCCGTTCAGGTATGCTCGTCGTCCGAGCGGCGGCAATCCGGTAATGTGTGATTGCGACCTCATGGTCGCCAGCCATTTCCAGTAGATGGGCACGAACCGCGTCGAGACGATGACGGCCGGCAAGTCGTGCGTCTGAGTCGAGCGCTCTAAGCAGCTCGAGTCCTTTGGATGGGCCGTGCACCATGGCCGCGGCGATGGCATGATTGAGCGTCACCATGGGATTGTCGGACATGCGTTTGAGGAGCTCATACAGGGCCAGGATCTGCGGCCAGTCAGTATCCTCGGCTCGGGCCGCTTCGTCATGAACAGCGGCGACGGCGGCCTGTAGCTGGTACGCGCCAATCGATCCCTTCGACAGGGCCGCGGTGATGAGCGCGATGCCCTCGGAGATCTCCGTCTGATCCCACAGAGTTCGATCCTGCTGGGTGAGGGGGATCAATTCCCCGTCCGGTCCCGTTCGTGCGGCGCGGCGTGCATCGGTTAACAACATGAGCGCCAGCAATCCCGCAACCTCCCCATCGTCCGGGAGCAAGGTGTAAACGGATCGAGTCAGGCGGATTGCCTCTCGGGAAAGTTCGAGCCGCTGCAGGTGTGGGCCGACGCTGCTGGTGTAGCCTTCGCTGAAGATCAGGTAGAGGACGTGCAGCACGGCGCGGAGCCGCTGGGCCCGATCTTGGCTGGTCGGCAACTGGAATGGCACGCCGGAAGCTTTGATGCTCTGCTTGGCTCGGCTGATCCGTTGCGCCATGGTCGCCTCGGGAACCAGGAACGCGTTTGCGATTTCGGCCGTGGTCAAGCCGCCCACCGCCCGTAGTGTAAGGGCGATCGCTGATGACGGGGTCAGGGAGGGATGACAGCACATAAAGAACAGGTTCAGTGTGTCGTCCTGTTCCGTCTCATTCTCAATGTGCGTTGCAGGCGCCAGATAGCCGGACGGCGTGGCCGCCTCGGTCTCCCGGCGCCGCCGAGCCAGCTCGCTGCGCAGGTAATCCGTCATGCGCCGCGAGGCGACCTGAATGAGCCAGCCGCGAGGATTGCCGGGAACGCCTTCCCGCGGCCACTGAATGGCTGCCGCCATCAATGCCTCCTGAATGGCGTCCTCGGCAGCAGCGAAGTCATGGAAACGGCGGATGACCGCGCCGAGCACCTGCGGCGCGAGTTCGCGCAACAGATGCTCGGAACGGGCGTCTAACAACATGTCTGTCACGACAGTTCGTCGGTCCTCCTGCTCATGATCTGCCGCACTTCGATCGGCATGTTGGTTGGTGTCCCGCCGGGTCCCGGCCCCGCCGATAGCCGGGCGGCGATCTCATAGGCTCGTTCCGGACTCTCGACGTCGACGATCCAGTAACCTAAGAGAAACTCTTTTGCCTCCGGAAACACGCCGTCGGTGATCGGCGCACCGTCCCTTCCGGCTCGCACCACCTTAGCCTGATCCGGTCCGGCCAAGGGCTCATTGGCCACAAACTCTCCGGATTCGCTCAGCTCCTTGTTGAGGCCCTTCAAGAATGTGAAGTGCGCTTGGACGTCGCTCTTGGACCATGCTCGATACGTGTCGACGCCCGCTTTCGTGCCGGCCATCATCAAAATGTACTTCATGTCTTCTGCTCCTTTTGTTTCCTCATTTTAGCGCCGGTTATTTGCGCTTTCATAGGGTAGTCGGAGCAGGCGGCGCATTCTCGACGTCCCCGACAATAAATTTTCAAAAAAAATCGCGGCCCAGTGTCGTGTAGATTTTGCGCCTCGTGGATCGACGTTCTTACAGAGGTGCGAAGATGTCGAGGGATGCAGTTGTAATGGAAACTTCCAGCGAGTGGACGGCCGCCTGCGAGGTACAGCAACGGTTTATGCAGCACTTGGGCCCGGAGATCGACACTCTGAGTTACAGCGCGCGTTGTCGGCAGGTACGCGAGCTGGGCGGGGATTGCTATGATTTTGTGCCGCTGCCGCATAATCGTCTGGTACTAGCCGTTGGAGACGCCTCCGGCAAAGGTCTCGCCGCGGCGCTAATGATATCGAATGTCCAATCGTCACTTCGCACGGCGGCCTTACTCACCGCAAACGACGGGCCGGCGGTGCTCAGGGCAGTAAATCGTCAGGTGCACGCATCATCACTCGCAGATCGGTACGCCACATTATTTTATGGCGTTTTCGACGGAGCGACGCGCAAGCTGCAGTACGTTAATGCAGGCCACAATCCCCCGATGGTCATTCGACGAGACAGCTCGATCATTTGGCTTGAAACCGGCGGCGCACCCGTCGGGATGTTTCCGGATTGGACCTATGAGGAACGCGCTGTTCGGCTTAATCCGGGTGATCTGGTCCTCGCCTACACTGACGGGGTGATTGAAGCGGTGAACCCGGCCGGCGAGGAGTGGGGAGTAAACGGCCTCCGAAGGGCAGCGGCCGAAAGCGACGCACAATCCGCTGACGGCCTTGTCCACGCGATCTTCACATCTATGGATGAATTTTCGCGAGGACGCCAGACCGATGATGCCACGGTTGTAGTTCTGCGGGTACATTGAGCTTTCGCAAAGCTCGAAACCGTGCCACAACGGGTGGTTTCTGGTGGTATGGTAAGGTCGGTCTGCCGTGCTGCCGGCGGCGCGGATTCCGAGGGTCTCGCTCGTTGGCCGGACAAAAACCTGCTAGATCGCCAGCGCTTACGAACACTCGCACTATCCATGCGAGGGTCACCTGGTCGAAAAACGCCCATTGCGGAAAGTGAACGACCCTGTAATCCCGGACGGCCGGTGTTCACAAAACCTCTACATTCGGTTCGCCCGAAGCGCAGAGTTTGCGTATATCAAACTCTGGAGTGCCAGGACAAGCCTGGCCTGAT
>CALCEB010000257.1 GCA_937900045.1 uncultured Acidobacteriota bacterium | reverse complement strand
TGCTGATTTCCCAGGGTAAGGCGAGCCAGCGGCAGCGGGAGTTGCCGGCGCACGTCGTCGTCTACTATGTGATCTGTCTGGCCCTGTTCATGCAAGTTTCCTACCGCGAGGTATTGCGCTGCTTGCTGGAAGGGCTGACGTGGTTGTTGGGGCCCGGATGGTCCTGCGCAGCAAGACCCCGGACTTGGTGCGGCAGGAATTTTACGGGCTGCTGCTGGCCCACTTTGCCATCCGTGGCCTGATGCATGAGGCGGCGCTGCAGGCGGGCGAAGACCCCGACCGGCTCTCGTTCGTTCACGCCGTCCGGGTGATTCGCCGCAAGCTGCCCCTCTACGGCGCTATTTCCCCCTGGGGGGAAAACGGCGTTCCATGAAGCGGTGCTGAGCGAAATCTTGCAGGAGCGGGTGGTCTCGAGCCGGTGGCGTCGCAATCCACGTGGCGCGAAGCGCAAGATGAGTAACTTTCCGCTGCGCCCGCGAGGGGCTTGCCCGAAGGTTCGAATTAAAGTCGCAGAGTGCATAAGAATTGTTAAGTGAACAGTATTGGGGCTAGACGGGAGATATGCTAGGTTGGCGCCTTTCTCTGGATGTCTGACGAAGCTTGCTGACACTCCAGATCAGCATCATGCCGATGAGGGCGGCGGTGGTATCAATGCCGCAATCGACCAGCGACGGTCCCCGGCCGGGCACGAATATCTGGTGGAACTCATCGGTAAGGGAGTAGCTACCCGCCAGGAGCACCGACCACAGCGCTGCCCTCGGATCCCAATAAAGGTCCTCCCGGCCCTGGATGCTTGCAAAGATCAGCAAGCCGAAGATGCAGTATTCGGTCAGGTGGGCGGCCTTGCGAAAGTAATGGTGAAGCAAGGCAAAAGTGGGTTGAGTGACATGAATGTGAAGGAGATGGAGGATGGTGGATAGAACAATGCCTGAAAATCTTCCACCGAAAGTGCCGGTGGAAAGGTAAAAGATGAGCCCTGCCCAGCAGCACGTGAAGATCACGCGGAAAGCCCGCTGCGCCTTGGGAATGCGATGTCCTTGCCCGGAGATGTTATTCAAGCCGGTAATTTGGAGCTTCCTTGGTAATGATCACGTCGTGAACGTGGCTTTCGCGAAGGCCGGCGGCGGTGATCCGGATGAAGCGGGCGTTTTTTTGCAGTTCCTCGATGTTGCCACATCCGCAATACCCCATGCCGGACCGCAACCCGCCAACCAGTTGCGCCACCATCTCGGCCAGCAGACCCTTGTATGGGACGCGGCCTTCAATTCCTTCGGCGACAAGCTTGGAAAGCTCTCCCTCCTGACTGTAGCGGTCTCCGGAGCCCGCAGCCATGGCGGAAAGCGATCCCATGCCGCGATAGGACTTGAAGCTCCTGCCCTGGAACAGGATCGTTTCACCCGGGCTTTCCTCTGTTCCCGCGAACAGACTGCCGATCATCACCGTGCTGGCGCCCGCGGCAATACCCTTAGTGATGTCCCCGGAAAACTTGATGCCGCCATCAGCGATCACCGGAATGCCCTTGGGCGTGGCGGCGCGGGCGCAATCCAGAATGGCGGAGATTTGCGGCACGCCGGCGCCGGTCACGATGCGGGTGGTGCAAATCGAGCCGGGTCCAATGCCCACTTTGATGGCATCCACGCCGCGCTCAATCAAATCGCAGGCGCCCTCGTGGGTGGCTACGTTGCCCGCCACCAGGTCCACGCCGGAATACTGCTCGCGCAGGATGCGCACCGCTTCCATCACCCGGGCGGAATGGCCGTGCGCAGTGTCCACCACCAGGACGTCCGCTTTCGCTTTCACCAGTTCCTGGGCGCGTTCCAGGAAGTCGCCGGTGGCCCCAAGGGCAGCGCCCACGCGGAGCCGGCCGTGCTCGTCCTTGGCGGCATTGGGGTATTTGATGCGCTTCTGGATGTCCTTGACGGTGATGAGCCCTTTCAGGATGAATGCCTCATCCACGACCAGCAGCTTTTCCACGCGGCGATGGTGCAGCAGTTTTGCGGCTTCCTCCAGCGTTGTACCCACCGGCACGGTGATCAGGTTCTCGCGCGTCATCACGGCTTCCACGGGCAAGTCAAAGCGCGTCTCAAACCGCAAGTCACGGTTGGTCAGGATTCCCACCAGTTTGCCATTCTCCGTCACCGGCACACCGGAGATCTTGTACTGTTTCATGATCCCTTGGGCTTCGGAGATCTTGCTCTTAGGGCTGATCGTGACCGGATCCACAATCATGCCGCTTTCCGAGCGCTTCACCTTATCAATTTCAGCGGCCTGCCGCTCAATCGGCATGGTCTTGTGGATAATACCGATCCCACCTTGCTGCGCCAAGGCAATGGCCAGGCGCGATTCGGTGACCGTGTCCATGGCGGCGCTGACGACAGGAATGTTCAGGCTGATGTTCCGCGTGAATCGGGTTCGAGTATCAGCTTGCGCGGGCAAAACCGAAGACTTGGCGGGCCGCAGGAGGACGTCGTCAAAAGTCAACGCCTCCGGGATGGGATGTTCTTGCATAACCTCCTCGGAAAACTTCGCCGGCTGGTGCTGAATTCTTAATTGTAATGGTCCTCATTGTGAGTGGTCAAGCGCCGCTACAGCAAAGAAACTGAGACACTGCCGGGAATGACGGTAAAGGAACAAACTGATAAAGAACCGCCAAACCGAGTTAATACCCTTGGATCTCAAGTTTTGCCGTTGAAAATTGGGTGTGAACCGCCTAAAATTGAACTTCGCCTAGGTTGCGGTCTTTGTAACCGGCCACGCTGGCTCAGCATCCAATTTTGACGCGATCTCGGGTTGTAGCACGCTGTCCGCGATGCCTGGGAAGTGGAATGGAGTGAAGGCATTCACGCGAATCCGCTGACCCGCAAATTCAAGGGAATTTAAGGTTTGAAGTTCTAAGGAGCTTTATGAAGAAAGATATTCATCCGAATTATCACGAAGTTACCGTTGCCTGTGCTTGTGGCAGCACTTTCAAGACCCGATCGGCTTACAAAAATGATGTGATGCACGTTGAAATCTGTTCCAGTTGCCACCCCTTTTTTACCGGGAAGCAGAAACTGGTGGATAGTGCCGGGCGTGTGGAACGCTTCCAGCGGAAGTATAATCGCACCAGCCAGGTCCCAGCAGAGTCCGTGCCCTCAAAGATGTAAGAGTTTTACGGCTGACTGTTTGGGTTATTACCAATTCGTGGGAAGAGGCCTGTCGAACTGAAGAGATTGAGAAGTGTGGGCCAGTTGCTGCTGCAAAGGGGAGCCTCTACCAACGTTCTGAACTTGATGCTTCGTGCTGCCAGGGCGCCGGCAAGATGTAGGGTGGTGGCGTCATTCGCTTGCTGTAGCGGCGGTCTGTGACCGCCGAACTTTATTTCTCAATGGATTCCGGCGCTCCCTTCCAGGGCAGGCTCCGAGCGCCGCTACAGCAAATTGCGCCACTACCAGATGTAGCGCAGACTCGATGCATGATTCGAACCGGGAGTATGCTTAGCATTTTTGAATTCAGCTCCCGGATTTGATCCTCTCCCGTAACTGGAAAATCCTTGGCCACTCATTCCTCTTCGAACCCCTACGTTACTCAAGCGAAGGTATACGTGCTTGGGCGCCAAGCCCTTGTTGAAGGAGAGTTGGCGCGTTTTCTGAGCGACGAGGGTTTACTCTTCTCAACGGATACCGCCGTGGCGGCAGAAGTGTTGAACGAAATTGCCGGCCGCACCTGCTATATGTCCTTTGGCAAAGGCCGCAAGAGCAACCGCGAGTATCTTGAAAATATCTTGAGCTCGAAACACGGCAGCGTTTTGGAGCACGCCGTGTGGAATCTGCTGATCACCGGGGTCAGCCGGTCGCTTACTCACGAATTGGTCCGCCACCGCGCCGGATTCGGCTACTCGCAGCTTTCACAGCGGTACGTGGATGAAAGCGATGCGCGCTACGTGGTGCCGCCCCTCTATCAGCAGAGTGAGGCCCTTTACGCCAAATGGAAGCAGACCATTGACTCCGTGCGGCAGGCCTATGCTGAGTTGGCAGAGGCCACAACGCAGTTTGTCCAGGAACAACATCCGGAGATGCCGGCGCGGGACCGCAGAAAATGGGCGCGGCAGGCGGCGCGCTCGGTTCTTCCCAATGCCTGCGAAACCAAGATTTTTGTTACTGGCAACGCGCGCTCCTGGCGTCACTTTGTCGAGCTGCGCGGTAGCCCGCATGCCGACACGGAAATCCGCCTGCTTGCTGTCGAGGTGTGCCGCGTCCTCAAGAATGAAAGCCCCAACCTCTTCTTCGACATTGAAATCGCAGACCAGGCGGACGGCATGCCGGCAGTCACCGTTCTTCACTCCAAGGTGTAAAGGTGAAAAGGCCGGCCGGAATTGATCCTCTGCTTTTTATCCTTTCCTGACTAAGAAGAGAAGGACACCGCCGCGGATTTTGCGGGGAGGTATGTTGTGGAGTTGAAGGCTCGAGATATCTGGACTGATCATCACCGCCAATGGCTCGGCTATTTGAGTGGCTTATTGCAGCAGGTCGAAAGCGGCCGCAAGATTCCTCTGGGTCCGTCCGAACCTTCGCCCCAACTCGCTCACAAGGTCCCTGTGGTCCGCAGGCCATTGCGGATCGCCTACTGCGCTCCTCATCCTGATGACGAATCGCTGAGCGGGGCGCTGGCTTTGCGCCTCCAATTGGAGACAGGGGCCCGGGTCACGGTGGTGGCTATCACCTTGGGGCGGGATGAAGGCCAACACAAACGCCGCTTGCGTGAATTGGAATCCGCGTGCAGCGCCCTGGGGTTTAGCTTGCTGGTTCCAAATTCACCGCGCGGCCTGGAAGAGGTAAACTTGCAATCCCGCCAGAAGCGTCGCGCCCTCTGGCTCCGCAATCGCAAAATGCTCCAAATGGCTTTCGAAGAGATTCGTCCGGACATGGTCTTTGCTCCGCACCACGATGACTTCAACAGCACGCATATCGGGACGCATTATTTGGTGGTCGATGCTCTCCGTCAATATCTCGCGCAGAAAAAGCGGCCCGCGGTGATGCTAGCTGAAACGGAAATCTGGCATCAAATGAATGGCCCTAACCTGATGGTGGGCATCACTCCGGAAGCGGTCGCCACGCAGCTTGTGGCGGCCTGCGAACATGGCGGTGAGATGTTGCGCAATCCCTACCATATTCTTCACGCCTGCCGGTTGATGGATAACGTGCGGCGCGGGTCGGAAGTGGTCGGAGGCCAGGGCGCAGCCGCCCAGCCTTATCCCTTTGCGGAGCTTTACCGCATCCGTTTTGTAGCCGGGAACAAGGTGTTGGCGGCCAAGCCTGGCGGGAAGATGGTCGGCCCCGAAGACCCGCTCGGTTTCTCTTTGTTGAAGAAATGGTTTTGGCCGGGCGGCCACAAATCATAACGCGGGCCGTCCGGCAATCATTCTGCCTTGTGGCTTTTCCCGCATTCGGCGGGCTGATAAACTGGAAGCCGCGTGCATTTGAGCCGGCCTACGGATGTGAGGCTGCTGATGAATGGTCCCGTGCAACGAAAATCAATCCCAAAGCAGAGCCGGTGGGCGTTGGCCGGCCTGGCAGGTTTCTATTTTGCAGTTCTTGTTCTGGGGCCGGCCGTGCTGCCATCCGGCTTTGCATGGGCGCAGGCCAGTTTCCAACGGATCACGGGCAAGACTTTTGACGGCGTCGTACCGCGAGATTTTGTTCTTGAGACCTTTTCAATACCGGTCGAAAAACGCAACGCGGTTTTGATCAAGACTCCGCCGGGATCGCGACTGCTCTTCGCGCTGCTGGACACCAGCGGTTATTCCTCGCAGGTGCAGCAGAAGTATATCGGCATGATTATTGCGGAAGGCAAAGTGGAAATGTGCGGCCATCAGTTTGGCACCGGAAGTTATGGGTTCGGACTCACCAAGCCCATTCTCCCTGGCCCGGGACCAGCGGAATTCAGGTTCTACGATCAGGCGGGAATTCATTTGGCAAGCTGTGCGGCCACCAGAGATGACAAGTTGCAGCAGGCGCGGCCACTTCAGGTGTTGTGGAGCGGCCGTGCTCAAGCCCGGCTTTATGTGGGCCGCTACTGGGCTGCATTCCACTGAGGAATTTGTGATGAGGCGGCACCGGTTAAAGCGGATCGTATTCTCGCGGGCAGCTTATGTCCAGTTGGCCCGCACCCTGGCACTTGGGTTTCTTGTGCTGCTGGCAAGGGCGCCTGGATTGCGGGCGGCGCCCAGCGCTTCTTCCTATCTCGTCGTCTATGGGACCGCCCTGGAGGTGACTCCGAATACGATTACCGTCCTGGGGCCGGACCTGAAGCAAGTCACCATTTCAACCCGGGAGGATTTTACCGAAAAAGTCGCCACCGGGTCCAAAGTTACGGCCTGGTATAATGCGGTTGACAGCGGTTACGCCCTGCATTGGCTTTCCTACTCCTTGGAAAATGACTTTGTGGCGCCAGCTCGAATCATGTCGCAGGTAAAGTCCGTGGCGCTGTTGCCTGATTCTAAAATGCCGGATGCGGATGGCCTGGCAGACGCCATTACGGACTACATCAAAACGAATCTGGGATGGCGCGTGGCTCCAAAAATGTGGGCCGCTTACATCCGAAAGCAACTCCAGAAGAAGACTTCAACTCTGAACGCCTTCGACGCGAAAACCGGCAAGTTTAATATGAACCGCTACCTTCATGGTAAAGATAACCTGATTCCCACTCTGGCCCGGCGCGCGCGGGTCAACGCCGTGCTGGAAATTCAAATTGAGAAGGTCGATGCCCCGGTCTCCCATAAGGTTGCAGTGTGGGATGGCGTTCAGGATCAGCTCAGTGGAAAAACCGTGAGGACGATCAGCAAAATTGACGTCGTTGCGGGACGCGAGAGTAAAGTGCCCGCGACCACCGTTGTTCTGAAACTGTGGAGCCCGCAACAGAAACTGCTGTGGAGCAACCGCAGGGGATACGCGACGCTCGAGCGTTATGAGGGATTGCAGGATAAGCTGGTAAGCTGGCCTTTGGCAAATTCGCTGGTGGATTCGCAGGCGGTGGACCGGTGGATGAAGATGGTTTTCGCATCTTTCCTCCAGTTCGCGCCTCCGCCCAGAAACATAGATTGAGCAAGCCGCCGCTCGGGTCCCGCATGTCCAATTTCGCAGATTGAGCCGGGAGAATTTCGAAGGCGCTTTTGCAGTGGCTGTTCGCGGGGGCTTTGCCTGGGCGCTCCTCTCATCACTCCAGGATAAGCTTGGCAATGGTTTGCAATTGCATGAATGACGTGCCCTCATAAATCTTGCCGATCTTCGAATCCCGCAAGTACTTTTCCACCGGATAATCGCGGGTGAAGCCGACACCGCCCAAAACTTCGATGGCTTCGGAAGCGACGCGCTCCGCCACCTGGGAGCAGAAATACTTGGCCATGGCGGCTTCTTTGACAAAAGGCAGACCGGCATCCTTCAGCCGGGCCGCGTTGTAGGTCATCAACCTCGCGGCTTCCACTTCCGTGGCCAGCCGGGCCAGTTGAAACTGGATGCCCTGGAATTCAGCAATGGTTTTTCCGAATTGTTTTCGCTCTTTGGCGTATCGCACTGCATGATCGAGCGCGCCCTGCGCGATTCCAATCATTTGCGCCCCGATGCCGATCCTGCCCTCATTCAGCGTTTCGATGGCCACCTTGTAGCCGCGGCCCACCTCGCCGAGGACATTCCATTTGGGAACCCGGCATCCATCCAGGATCAGCTCGCAGGTCGAGGAGGCGCGGATCCCCAGCTTGTCTTCCTTCTTTCCCACCGCAAAACCCGGAGTATTGCGGTCAATGATGAAGGCCGTAATGCCGCGATAGCCCTGCTCGCGGTTGACGGTGGCAAAGACGATAAAGAGGCCCGCTTCCTTGGCATTCGTGATCCAAAACTTGCGCCCATCCAGGATGAAATGATCGCCGTCTTCGCGTGCCCGAGTTTCAAGTCCGAAGGCGTCACTGCCGGAGTTCGGCTCGGAAAGCGCATAGGCGCCAACGGTGTTCTGGGCAAGTTTGGGCAACCAAGCCTTCTTCTGCGCTTCGGTTCCCCAACGCAGGATGGCATTATTCACGAGCGTGTTTTGTACGTCCACCACCACCGCGGCAGAGGCATCCACGCGCGCGAATTCTTCAATGGCGATGATCGACATGAAGAAGCGCCCGCCGCTTCCACCGTAGGCTTCGGGAATCTCAATACCCATGTAACCCTGACTGAAAAAGCTATCGATCAGCTCCTTCGAAAAAAAGCCCTCGCGGTCCATCGATTCCACCAGCGGGCCAATTTCTTTGCGGGCAAATTCTCTTGCGGCGGACTGAAAAAGGCGTTCGTCCTCGCTCAACGCCGTCAACGGCGGAATCGCCGCAATGGGGGCCGTCACTGTCTCCGCCATGTCTTGTCACCTCATCGGATTGTTCGAGATTTGGCAAATTCCAATCATATCATCTTGCTCAGGGATTCAGCAGGCAGGGTCTTGCACGGGCAGTGGT
>CALCEB010000256.1 GCA_937900045.1 uncultured Acidobacteriota bacterium | reverse complement strand
GCGCGTCCTTGGTAAGGACGAGGTCAGCGGTTCAATCCCGCTCATCGGCTCCAGAGATTTTCAGGGCAGCGGCTAAACATAGTGGACGCTTCCGAAAGAGATTCCCGGTTGGCGATGGCGCAAGCGCTTCGTGAGAGCGCTGACCACTCATCGGAACAGGCCCTTCGGGATGCCCTGTCGAGATCATACTACTCGGTATTTCATCTTGGCTGCACGCTGCTGGGCAGAGGGTACGGCAACCACGATCAGTTTTTGAAGGACTTCCGCGAGAGGGTAGTGGACAACGATCTGAGCAACAAAATGATGTACCTTAAGGAATGGCGAATTACGGCAGATTACAAGTTTGACGTGGTAACTCGTCAATACGGTGGCGACCCTGAGAAGTTTCGGGAGGAGGCTTCCAAAGCACTGAAGCTTGGTCAGGAGGTTTATAAGGACTTGGCGGAGCGGATCAATATGGAGAAAGAGTATGGCACTGCCGACTGAAAACAGGATTGACGAGCTTTTACGCGAGGAACTCAAGCAGTGGGGCGTTTCGGAGCAGTTGCATGCGGTGGAGTCGTTCGTCACGCCCGAGGGAATTCTCGCAGAGGTTGTCGTGCGAGACGCTTCGGCTCTGGAAGAGGCGCAAAAGGCTGTTCAGGACGTCGCGCGCAAGCTGGAAGGCGAGGGGTTCTCACTCCTCCCCACCGTTCGCGCTCTTTGGCAGGTTGAGGAGGTTCGAAGCATCGGAATTACCAATCCGCCTGGCGCACCTTCTGAGATGGTCGGGGCGCTGTTTAAGGGCACTCTCAAGTCCGGGGCGCGGCATCAGGAAGTGTGGGTGGCGGTGACCCCCGTAGCGCTCGGGGTTCTGCGCCCTCTGGTTACGAAGGAACAGGCACTCTTAGATTTGGTGCGTGCATTCTTGCTGCAAAGGCTATCCATCGGGGGAGCGGGTTACTGGGATCCCATCCGCGAGCCAAAACGGGAACTCGATGAAGATGCCGCTCGTTATTTGCGCTGGCGACCTTATGAACAACTGAGGAGATCAGTTGATCTGGTTTTCCGCACAGTTGAGAAAGCAAGGAATTTTCTGGAATCGTTAAATTTGACAGAAAAGAGGGCTCGTGATTTCCACGATGTGCTGGAGTGGCTTCTGCCTCCCGCGTGGGCGATTGCGCCCGGCGAGCGATTGCCCACGAGCAATTATGAACTATATGAAATGTTACTTGCATCCGAGAAAGAGGACTTGCGCCGATACTACTTTCAAGAATTAGAACGAGCCTGCAAGGATTGGCCAAAATTGAAACAGGAGTTTCCCCAAGTATTAGCTGCGTGAGGTAGCGCATGGCGAAGGAAAAATTCGACCGTTTGAAGCCGCGCATGAACAGCGGGACGATCGGGCACGTCGATCGCGGCAAGACGACTTTGACGGCGGAGGGCACCGAGGCTCTTCAATAAATCGGTTTTGCAGGGCTTTCGCGTAAAGAAAAGAGACGAGTAGGGTAAAGGGTTGGCCGGTAAGTCTTTCTCCGATCCTGCAAGAAATTTGCCAAAAAGTGTTCACAGAAATAAAATTCTGTTATAATATGTTAAGGGATGGCATGGGTGTCTTCTGCCGTGCTGAGGTTCTGGACGGCGCATGGGGCTGCAAAGTCAATCCCTCCCAAAAAATTCACTGAGGCGTGGCTCTGGTCTTGGATTTAGTTTAATTCCTTCTTGAGCGAACCGTCTCCCAAGGTTTACGGTCAGATCAATGCGCGAAATCATAACTCTGCAGTGCACGGACTGCAAGAACCGCAATTACTCCACGACCAAGAACAAGAAGAAGAACCAGGATCGCCTGGAGCTGAAGAAGTTCTGCCCGGCATGCCGGCAGCACAAGGTCCATCGCGAAGTAAAATAGCCGGAAACCAGAGTTTGGACAGCGTGCGGCGGAATTTCCCGGTTCTCAAAGGAAACAAAGGGGCGTAAGTTTAACGGCTAGACTGCCGGTCTCCAAAACCGGTCGTGGGGGTTCGAATCCCTCCGCCCCTGCCAGGTTTACTTCAAAGCGGATTGGTTCATCCAATCTGGCGGCAGAAAACGGACGGAGCAGAGCGAGGCGCCCGGTTTCAAGGACTTAGGCTTGGCGCCGGGAAAATAGGAAAGCGAATCACAGGATGGCAGACGAGATCACGCTAAAGAAGGGAACTTGGACTCAGATTCGAGATTATTTCGGCGAAGTTCGCACCGAAATGAAAAGGGTGACGTGGCCTGGTAAACAGGAGACCTATGGAACGACGGTGCTTGTGATCGCTACGACGTTTGCTTTTGGGCTATTCTTCTTCATTTGCGACCATGTGTTTTCAGCGCTGGTGTCGGATCTTTTGAAGTTTCTGCTTCACCGCGCTTAGATTCCGCGCGTGAAGTGGGGGAGGTTTCGCTGGCAAGTCTTGGGATGGTCAAGGGCAAAAACTGGTACATCATTCACACGTACTCGGGGTTCGAGAAGAAGGTGGCGGAGACCCTTCGCAGCCGGGTAGAGGCGGCTGGCCTCGCGGAGCGCATTGGCGAGATTCTGGTGCCAAGTGAAGGCGTCATCGAGATGAGGGCGGGGAAGAAAGTGGTTTCGCCCAAGCTTTTTTATCCAGGGTACGTGCTGGTGGAAATGGAAATGGACAATGACACCTGGCACCTGGTGCGGTCCACACCGCGTGTAACCGGCTTTGTAGGTTCCGGGCAGATGCCGAGCCCTCTGACGATGGAGGAGGTGGACCGCATTGTCCACCGGGTTGAGGTAGCCGCCGAAAATCCCAAGCACAAGTTGAAATTTGAAAAAGGCGAGTCGGTGAAGATCAATGAGGGGCCCTTCAAGGATTTTACGGGACTAGTGGATGAGGTAAACGACGATCGCTCCACTTTGCGGGTGATGGTGACGATCTTCGGGCGGTCCACTCCGGTCGAGCTCGACTTTTACCAGGTTGAAAAGAGTTCCTGACCCGGGCCGGGCGGCCTTGGGCGTTTTAGGTTGATTCCGGGGCGCCGGAAATTCTGATTTCAGGCAGGAGTTATGGCAAAGAAAGTCCAAGCAATGGTAAAGCTGCAGATTGCAGCAGGGAAAGCGACTCCTGCCCCGCCCGTGGGTCCGGCGCTCGGCCAACACGGCGTGAATATCATGGAGTTTTGTAAGGCTTTCAACGGCAAGACTTCAGCGAAGGATCAAGAAGGTTTGATCATCCCTGTGGTGATTACTGTTTACACGGACCGGACCTTTTCGTTTGTCACCAAAACCCCTCCCGCTGCGATTCTGTTGAAGCGGGCTGCGGGTATCGCCAAGGGTTCCGGGGAGCCAAACAAGAACAAAGTGGGTAAGGTCACGGAAAAACAAGTTGAAGAGATTGCCAAGACCAAATTGCCGGACCTGAACGTTCGGAGTCTTGCCGCCGCGATTGCCACGGTGAAGGGTACGGCGCGCAGCATGGGTCTGGAGGTAACATCCTGAGCCTACGAGTTTTGTTTCTCGTGCCATGCGGTGGCCGGGGCTGAGTTTTTAATTCAAATGAGGTGCTGCAGGTGGGCAAGAAATTCGAACAATCCGTGAAGCTGGTGGAGAAGGCGGCTTACCCGATTGCTGAAGCGATTCCGCTGGTAAAAAAAGCAGCATTCGCCAAATTCGACGAAACAGTTGAAGTGGCGATGCGGCTGGGTGTTGATCCCAAGCACGCGGACCAGATGGTGCGCGGCACCGTGGTTCTGCCTCACGGCCTGGGCAAGAGCAAGCGAGTCATTGTCATCGCTTCCGGGGATAAAGTCCGCGAAGGACGTGAAGCGGGTGCAGACGAATCGGGCGGCGACGATCTGGTTCAGAGGATTCAAGGCGGGTGGATGGATTTTGACTCTGTCATCGCAACGCCCGACATGATGAAATCGGTGGGGCGGCTGGGCAAGGTGCTCGGTCCTCGCGGTCTGATGCCCAATCCCAAGACGGGTACGGTTACGACGGACGTGGAAAAGGCGGTCCGTGAAGTCAAGGCGGGCAAAGTAGAATTCCGTGTCGATAAAACGGGCATCATTCACTGCGCTGTCGGCAAGGTCTCTTTCGATGCGGACAAGCTTAGCGAAAATGCTTTGGCTTTGATCACGAGTGTCATCAAAGCCAAGCCCGCCACGGCCAAAGGGCATTACGTCAAGAGTATTGTGGTTTCCTCGACGATGGGCCCGGGAGTCCCGGTGGATCCGGCTTCAGTCGAAGCGTCATAAGATTACAGATTCAGGGTGGACGGCATGAAGAAGGATGAAAAGCAAAAGCAGGTGGAAGCTTTGCGCAATGATTTGCTCAAGGCCCGCACGGTAATTCTGTCGGGTTTTGAGGGCATTACGGTATCCCAGGATACGGATCTGCGCCGCAAGGTCTCCCAAGCTGGTGGGCGCTACAGAGTAGTGAAGAACAGCTTGATTGAGCGGGGCTCCAAGGGAACGCCGGTTGAACCCGCCGCGCAGAACCTTCGTGGGACCACTTCAGTGACCTATACTGAGACGGACCCTGTTGCTCTGGCGAAGGCGATGACGGCTTATGCCAAGGAGAATCCGTTGCTCGTCTTCAAGTCCGGGGTGGTGGAAGGCCGCGTCATCTCAATGGTAGATCTGGCGCAAATTGCCAGCCTGCCTTCGAAAGAAACGCTGTTCTCCAGGGTCCTGTTCATGCTCAATTCACCCGCACAGAGGCTTGCCTCAAGCCTGGCTGGAGTGGCGCGCAATCTCGCGGTGGTCATAAATGAGGCCGTAAAGCAAGGGAAGTTCAAGGAAGCTGCCGGTTAACTGCGGTTTTGCCGGCAGCACTATGCGACCAGGTCTCAGGGGCCGCGATTTTCGAGGAGGAATAATAGGCAATGTCCGAGCGTGTAGATAAGATCGTGGAAGAAATCAAGGGGTTAACGCTTCTGGAGGCGGCAGATTTAGTTAAGAGGCTGGAGGAAGCTCTGGGCGTGAGCGCCGCCGCGGCGGCTCCGGTGGTGGTGGCAGGTGCGGCTGCGGCCCCTGCCGGAGCGGCGGCAGCGGAAGAGCAGACCGAGTTTTCGGTGGTGCTGACTGCTGTTGGCGCTAATAAGATCAATGTTATCAAGGCTGTTCGCGAGGTGACGAGCCTTGGATTGAAGGAAGCCAAGGACTTGGTAGATGGCGCTCCCAAGCCGATTAAGGAAGGCATCAGCAAGGACGAGGCCGAGACTATCAAGAAGAAGTTTTCAGAAGCCGGAGCCACTGTTGAAGTAAAATAAGCGTTTCGGCCTGGACGTCAGGGTGCTCGTGGTTTTCACTTCCAATGATGGAGGGGCGCCAGCAATGAGTTGCAAGGGCTCCACCCTCGCCCGGAACTCTTGCTTCACCTGCGTGACCTTGGTGTGCATCCTTGTCCTCCAGCTTTGCATCCAATGCTCAAGGGTAGGATTGCGTCGACGCACGATCTAGCTTTGAATCTAAGGGGGCTTGGGCTTATTCTCTCGCACACTCTTCACCTTATCCCGACGGATCGCCGGGGGAGCTGGAATCAGCGACCGTAACTTTATAATCTGGCGACCCGTTGTGGATTTTCAATTTGACCCTTGGTCATGGTGACCTTCTGTTAAGAGCGGTACCACATTTCTCCAAACTGCCATCGAGGAGTAGACGGAATGCCGAACGGCAACAATGGTGTTTCTCGTCAGCGCATTAACTTTTCCAAAATTCCCACTACTATCAAGATACCGAACCTGATTGAGGTGCAGCGGCGCTCGTACGAGCGGTTCCTCCAAATGAACCTGCTTCCGAACGAGCGGGAGGACGTGGGCCTGCAAGCGGTGTTCAGCTCCGTGTTCCCGATTGCGGATTTCCGTAACATCTCACAGCTTGATTTTGTGGACTATTCCATCGGCAATTGGGAGTGCAAGTGCGGAAACCTGAAGGGTCTTCATCACTTGCGGAGCACCTGCAAGAATTGTGGCCATACCGTGATCACGGATCCCTTCAAGGTGGGTGAAGTGCTTTGCACAAAGTGCGGCACGTTCAATGAAAACGTGGTGACCTTCTGCAATAAGTGCGGTGATCCCGTGGCGCTCCAGCTCAAGTATGACGTTAACGAGTGCCAGGAACGGGGCATGACCTTTGCGGCGCCCCTCAAGGTGACAATCCGCCTGACCCTCTACGACAAAGACAGCGAGACCGGCCAGAAAACGATTCGCGACATCAAGGAGCAGGAGGTCTATTACGGTGAAATCCCGCTGATGACCCAAAACGGAACCTTCGTTATCAACGGCACGGAGCGGGTGATTGTCAGCCAACTTCACCGCTCTCCGGGCGTCTTCTTTGAGACCAATCCTCAGAAGAGCTATTTCCTAGGTAAGATCATTCCCTACCGCGGTTCGTGGGTGGAATTTGAGTACGATACCAAGAACATCCTTTATGTCCGGATCGATCGCAAGCGGAAATTCCTGGCCTCGATTTTCCTCCGCGCGTTGGGCCTGAAGACCAATTCCGAAATTATCAAGGCCTTCCACCGGGTTGACCGGATCACGGTGGGCACCCAGAAGTTGCTCTGGGACGTTTCCGAGGGGTTGATTGGAACCAAGGTCACAAAGAGCATTGAGCACCCGCGCACTCACGAGACGATCGTCCACGCTGGGCGGAAAGTGACACCCTCGCTCCTCCGGGAAATTCAGAAGGCTCACATCAAACAGGTTGAGGTTGCCCCCCAGGACCTGGAAGGGGCTTATTCGGCATCCGATGTGGTCGACACCGCCACGGGTGAGGTTCTGGTCGAGACGAACAATGAACTGACGTCCTCGGTCTTGAGTTCGATTCTGGAAACGAATATTGCGGAGTTCGAGATCTTCTTTCCCGAACGGGACGATGTGGGTCCGGTGATCAGCCAAACCTTAAAACGGGACGTCCTCAAGACCCCGCAGGAGGCCCTGATCGAGCTCTACCGTAAGATGCGGCCGGGCGATCCCCCCACGCTCGATACTGCCACGTCGCTGTTCAACGGCATGTTCTTTGATCCTCGCAAGTATGACTTTTCACGCGTGGGCCGCTTGAAATTCAACATCAAGCTGGGCTATTACACCCAGCTCAAGGCGAGGATGGACGATAAGGCGACAGCCTTCGAGTTGGAGGATGCGCGCAATCTGCCGGAAAGCAACTTCTATGTCATCGTGGACCGTGAAAAGGTGTTTATAGGGCGGCGCGAAGGAAACGCCTGCCTGGAGGCGGTGCGCGGCTGCGAGGGCAGTTTGGCCACGGATCACTCCGAAAGCTCGGTCGTGCAATTGCCGCTCGATAAGCGCACTCACGACCCGGAGGATTTTTATTCCTGCATCCGGTACCTCCTGAAGCTTCGCAAGAACCCCGGAGGAAGTTACGCCGTGGATGACATCGATCACCTCGGCAACCGGCGAGTCAGGGCAGTGGGTGAACTGCTGGAGAACCAGTTCCGCATTGGGCTGGTGCGCATGGAGCGGGCGATTAAGGAGAAGATGTCGGTTTACCAGGAAATGTCTACGGCCATGCCGCATGATTTGATCAATGCCAAGCCGGTGATGGCTGCGATCCGCGAATTCTTCGGCTCTTCGCAGCTCTCGCAGTTCATGGACCAGACCAATCCCCTTTCCGAAATCACCCACAAGCGGCGCCTCTCGGCGCTGGGTCCTGGCGGCCTTTCCCGTGAGCGCGCGGGATTTGAGGTGCGCGACGTTCATCCGACGCATTATGGACGGCTCTGCCCGATTGAAACACCCGAGGGTCCGAATATCGGGCTGATCTCCTCGCTCTCTTGTTACGCGCGAATCAACGAGTATGGGTTCATTGAAAGCCCCTACCGGAAGGTGAAGAACGGCGCCATTGCGGATTATGTCACCATCACCCACGGCGGCGATGGTCCGTGGAAGGTGGGCGAGCATGTAGAGTCGAAGGAAGTCGAAAAGGAGAACGAAGAGCTGCGCGATAAGAAGCGGAAGCTTGTGGAGCACGAGCCTTTTTCCTTCTATCTTTCGGCCTGGGAAGAAGATCAGCACGTGATTGCCCAGGCGAATGTGCCGGTTGATGAGAAGGGCAGGATCACAAACGAGTTAGTGAATGCCCGGCAGGCTGGAAACTTTGTTCTGGTCCGGCGTGAGGGAGTGGATTACATCGACGTCAGCCCGAAGCAACTGGTGAGCGTGGCAGCCTCTCTCATCCCCTTCCTGGAGAACGACGACGCGAACCGCGCGCTGATGGGTTCGAACATGCAACGCCAGTCCGTGCCACTGCTTCGTGCCCAGGCGCCGCTCGTCGGAACTGGCATGGAGGAAGTCACGGCGCGCGATTCCGGTGCTGTGGTCATCTGCCGCCGCGATGGCGTGGTGGACGGAGTGGATAGTGAGCGGATCATCGTGCGAGTTGAGGGTAAGAGCCACGCCGGCCATCTCTCCCGTGAAGTAGGCGCGGATATCTATCAACTGGTGAAGTTCCGCCGCTCCAACCAAAACACTTGTATTAACCAGAAGCCGGTGGTGCACAAAGGGCAAAAGGTGCGAGCGGGGGATGTCTTGGCGGACGGGCCTTGCACGGACCGAGGCGAGTTGGCGCTGGGCCGTAACGTCCTGGTGGCCTTCATGCCCTGGCGCGGCTGTAATTATGAGGACGCGATTCTGGTGAGTGAGCGGCTGGTGAAGGACGATTCCTACACTTCGATTCACATTGAGGAATTTGAAATCGAGGCGCGGGATACCAAGCTGGGCGCCGAGGAAATCACCCGTGACATCCCCAATATCGCCGAGGGGTTGCTGAAGGATCTCGATGAAAGCGGCGTGGTGCGCATCGGCGCCTACGTCAAACCCGGGGACATCCTGGTGGGCAAGGTCACGCCCAAAGGCGAGACGCAACTGACCCCAGAGGAGAAACTGCTGCGCGCGATTTTCGGTGAAAAGGCAGGAGAAGTGAAGGATGCTTCGCTCACTTGCCCGCCGGGAATCGAGGGAATCGTGGTGGATGTCAAGATCTTCTCCCGCAAGGGAGCGGTGAAGGACGAGCGGGCAAAGTCCATCGAGTCCGGTGAAGAGGGCCGGCTCGAGAAAAACCTCAATGACGAAATCCGCATCCTCAACGCTGAACGGTTGGACCGTCTCTGCGTCTTGTTGGAGGGCGAAAAACTGCTTGCGGACCTGCACGATGAAAAGACCAACAGGAGACTTCTGGTCAAAGGTGCCGAGCTCAATCGTGAGTCGCTGCCCCACATTTCCGCCCGCAATCTCAAGCGCATCAAAATTGCCAAGAAGGATCCGACACTTTTCGAGCGGATTGACGAGATTGAGGAGATGACCTCCCGGCAGATCGATATCCTGCGTAAGATTACCGACGAGAAGATCCAGAAACTGAAAAAGGGGGATGAGCTTCCGCCGGGCGTCATCAAGCTGGTGAAGTGTTACATTGCCATGAAGCGCAAGCTTTCCGTGGGCGATAAAATGGCAGGCCGGCACGGAAATAAGGGCGTCATCGCCAGGATTTTACCCGAAGAGGATATGCCCTATCTGCCGGATGGGACTCCGGTGGAAGTGGTTTTGAATCCGCTGGGCGTGCCTTCCCGGATGAACGTGGGCCAGATTCTGGAGACCCACTTGGGCTGGGCTGCGAAGGGTCTGGGCAATAAAATCTCGGATCTGCTCGCCAATGAGAATCGCGCGGAGTTGTTCCGGAAGGAAATGAAGGGCGTCTTCCGGGGCGATTCGCTCCCCGCCCCGCTGGGCGAATTGAGCGACGAAGAAATTATCGATTTCGCAAGATCTTACAAAGAGGGTGTGCCTTTCGCCACGCCAGTTTTTGACGGGGCGACTGAAAAGCAGATCAAGGAATACCTTGAGAAGGCGGGATTGCCCGCTTCGGGCAAGATCGATCTTTTTGACGGAATGACCGGCGAAAAGTTTGATCAGCCGGTCACGGTGGGTTACATCTACATGCTGAAGCTGTCCCATCTCGTGGATGACAAGATCCATGCGCGTTCCATTGGCCCGTATTCGCTGATTACCCAGCAACCCCTGGGCGGCAAAGCACAGTTCGGCGGCCAACGCTTCGGAGAAATGGAGGTCTGGGCGCTGGAAGCCTATGGCGCCGCGCACATCTTGCAGGAGCTCTTAACCGCTAAGTCCGATGACGTTTACGGCCGGGCTAAGATTTACGAAGCCATCGTCAAAGGCGAAGCTGCCATTGAACCCGGCGTTCCCGAATCATTCAACGTCCTGGTTCGTGAGCTGCAGAGCCTGTGCCTGGATGTTGAGCTTTTGAAGAGGCCTAAAGAGCCCGTAGCGATTGTTTCCACGGAGTAAGAACGAACCCCGGGAGCCAGCGTGCTTTGAGGCGCGCCGGCGGGGTCAGGATGGTTTTAGTCTTCGAAGGAGGTCACAACATTGTTCCGCAGCAACCCCTACGACCGAGTGAGTTTGATTGGAGAGTTTGACAGCATCCGCGTCAGTTTAGCTTCTCCTGAGAAGATTAGATCCTGGTCCCACGGCGAGGTCACCAAGCCGGAGACCATCAATTACCGTACCTTTAAACCGGAGCGCGACGGCCTTTTCTGCGCCCGGATTTTCGGGCCCGTTACGGATTGGGAGTGCCTGTGCGGAAAGTACAAGCGGATGAAGCACCGCGGTGTCATCTGCGACAAGTGCGGCGTCGAAGTGACGCTTTCCAAGGTTCGAAGGGAACGCTTGGGGCACATCGAGCTGGCTTCCCCTTGCTCGCACGTATGGTTCTTCAAAGGATTGCCCAGCCGGATCGGCCACCTGCTCGATATTTCGCTGCGGGAACTGGAGCAGATCCTTTACTTCGAAAAGTATGTGGTGGTTGATCCCGGAGAGGCCCCGGTAAAGGAGAAAGAAGTCCTTGCCGAGGAGCGATACCGCGAGCTGCAACAGGAATACGCTGGCAAGTTCCGCGCTGCCATGGGCGCCGAGGCCATCAAGGAGTTGTTGAGACGGGTCGACATTGAAGGCTTGTCGGTGCAACTTCGGGAGAAGATGAAGGCCGACCCCTCACTCCAGAAGCGAGTGAAGTACGCGAAGCGGTTGAAGGTGGTTGAAGCCTTCCGGAAGTCTGGAAACAAGCCGGAATGGATGATCCTGGACGTGATTCCGGTGATCCCTCCGGAGTTGCGCCCCCTGGTTCCCTTGGATGGCGGCCGCTTCGCCACCTCCGACCTCAATGATCTTTACCGCCGCGTGATCAACCGCAACAACCGGCTGAAGAAGCTGATGGAACTGCACGCGCCGGATGTGATTGTGCGCAATGAGAAGCGCATGCTGCAGGAAGCGGTGGATGCGCTGTTTGATAACGGCCGCCGCGGCCGCGTGCTTCGCGGCACTAATAACCGTCCGCTCAAATCACTCTCCGACACCCTCAAGGGCAAGCAAGGCCGTTTCCGCCAGAATCTGCTTGGCAAACGCGTGGACTACTCGGGACGTTCGGTAATCGTGGTGGGGCCGGAGCTCAAGCTGCGGCAGTGCGGCCTGCCGAAGAAAATGGCGCTCGAGCTCTTCAAACCGTTCATCTATCACCGGCTCGAGCAGTCTGGACAGTGCACCACCATTAAGGCGGCCAAGGAATTGGTGGAGCGGCAGGAACCGGTGGTGTGGGATATCCTGGAAGACGTGATCCGGGAGCACCCGGTGCTCCTGAACCGCGCTCCCACCCTGCACCGTCTCGGCATCCAAGCTTTTGAGCCGGTCCTGGTGGAAGGCAAGGCTATCAAGATTCATCCGCTCGTTTGCACGGCATTTAACGCAGACTTCGATGGCGACCAGATGGCGGTGCACATCCCGCTTTCTCCGGAATCGCAGATCGAGGCTTCGGTTTTGATGCTCAGCACCCGGAACATTCTTTCCCCGGCGCACGGGCAGCCATTGGCCGTCCCGACGCAGGACATGGTTCTTGGCATCTATTGCCTGACCAAGGAGAGGAAAGGCACCCGAGGTGAGGGCCGGGCCTTTGCCAACACCGAAGACGTGGTCATGGCGCTCGAAGCCGGTCAGGTTGAAACGCTGACGCCGGTCCGCCTGCGCTATACGGGACGGGTGATCGACTTGGTGAATGCTTACGACGATCAGGAAGTGTTGCGCACCGAGCCGATCACCGTGCAAAACCAGTTCATCAATACCACGGTGGGGCGCGTCATCTTCAATGACCATCTCCCCAAGGGCATGCCCTTTATCAACGGCCTTTTGAAGAAGAAGGGTTTGAGCGCGCTGGTGAACTATTGCTACTTGCGGTTTGGCCTGGAAACCACCGTTCAACTCCTCGATGAGATCAAAGATCTGGGGTTCCTGTTCGCGACCAAGTCCGGTATTTCGATTGGCATTGACGATCTCGTCGTACCCTCCAGCAAGAAGGGCTTGGTGGATGAAGCGGAGAAGGAGGTAATCGAAGTCGAGAAGCAATACCAGGACGGCGCGATCACCCACGGCGAGCGGTATAACAAGGTCATCGCGATCTGGTCCAACGTGACGGACCGGGTAGCTGACGAAATGTTTCAGGCGCTGGAGGATCAGGACCGGGCCGGAGTTCTCAATCCCGTTTATATCATGGCCAATTCCGGCGCTCGTGGATCGAAACAGCAGATTCGCCAACTCTCAGGCATGCGCGGCCTGATGGCCAAGCCTTCGGGGGAGATTATTGAGACACCCATTACTGCGAATTTCCGCGAAGGCTTGAACGTGTTGCAGTATTTCATCTCGACGCACGGCGCGAGAAAGGGCCTGGCGGATACGGCCTTGAAGACGGCCGATTCCGGATACCTTACCCGCCGCCTGGTGGACGTGGCGCAGGATGTCATCATTTCCGAGGTCGATTGCGGGACGGTCGATGGCATCTACGTGGAATCGATCGTCGAAGCGGGTGAGGTGGTGGAGCCGCTTCGCGACCGCATCGTCGGCCGGGTTTCCCTGGAGCAGATTAAGGATTACGAGGGCAGCATCATTGTGGACGTGAACCAGGAGATTAATGAGGACCTGGCCGCCGCGATTCAGGCCGCCGGCATCGAGCGCGTAAAGATCCGCTCGGTGCTGACCTGTGAGTCCCGGCGCGGCGTTTGCGTGCGCTGCTATGGCAGGAACCTCGCCTCCGGACAATTGGTTGAGATTGGCGAAGCGGGAGGCGTGATTGCCGCTCAGTCGATTGGCGAGCCTGGAACGCAGCTCACCATGCGGACTTTCCACATCGGCGGCGCCGCAAGCCGCGTGAGCGAGCAATCCTCACTAGAGGCCCGGAACAACGGCTTTATCAAATTCCAGGGCTTGCAGGTGGTGAAAAACCGCGATGGGAATTACGTGGTGATGAACCGCAACGGCGCGGTCGTTATCGCGGATGAAAAGGGACGCGAGCGTGAGCGCCATGCGGTGGTCTACGGTGCGAAGATCAAAATGGCGGATGGTTTGCCGGTGAAGGTGGGTGAGACCATTGTTGAGTGGGATCCTTACACATTCTCCATCCTGACCGAAGTGGGCGGGACGGTCCAGTTCAAAGACCTCGATCAAGGCGTGACTTTCCGCGAGGAAGTGGATGAAGTCACAGGGCTTTCACGCTGGGTGGTTACGGATTCCCCCGATGAGAAGCTGCAGCCGCAACTGGTTATCCGGAGCGAGAAGAGAGGTTCCAAGAAATACCTGCTTCCTTCCCGCGCTCACCTCATGGTGCAAGAGGGTGACGAGGTGAGTCCGGGTGATGTGCTGGCCAAGATTCCCCGCGAGACCACCAAGACCAAGGACATCACGGGCGGCTTGCCACGCGTGGTGGAACTGTTTGAAGCCCGCAAGCCTCATGAGACGGCCGTGATCTCCGAGATTGACGGTACCGTCAAGTACGGGGAGGTCTTGAAGGGCCAACGCAAGATCATGGTGGCGCCCGACAAAGGTGAACCGAAGGAATACCAGCTGCCGCGCGGTGTTCACGTCTCCGTGCAGGAGGGTGAACGGGTGCGCGCGGGTGAACCCCTGATGGATGGACCGCGCAATCCGCATGACATCCTTGCGGTTCTCGGAGAAAAGGAACTGCAGAAATACCTGGTGGATGAAATTCAGGAAGTCTACCGGCTGCAAGGCGTCAATATCAATGACAAGCATATCGAGGTCATCGTCCGGCAGATGATGCGCTGGGTGAAGGTGGAGGACGTGGGTGACACCGAGTTCCTCCTGGACGAGCACGTGGACAAGTTCCGCTTCCGCGAAGAGAACGACCGGGTGATCGCCCGGGGAGGGAAGCCTGCCACCGGTCATCCCCTGTTGCTCGGCATCACCAAAGCCTCACTCTCCACGGAGTCCTTCATTTCCGCGGCGTCGTTCCAGGAAACCACTCGCGTCTTGACGGAAGCTGCTATCCGCGGTTCGGTGGACCACCTGCGCGGCTTGAAGGAGAACGTCATTATGGGCCGTTTGATCCCGGCGGGCACGGGCCTCAACATCTACCGCAATTTCCGGTTGCTGACCGAAGTGGAAGCTCCGAAGCCCGAGGCTCCACAAGAGATTGCCGAACAGGTGGAGGCAGAGATGCCCCCGGTGCCTGGTGTTCCGGCTGAGTTCTCGGACGAGGATCAAGCGAGCACCCACTAAATCCATGGATGCCGGCGAGGGCTTTCATCAATGGGCCTCGCCGGTTCCGTCCACTTCAGGCTCCTCCATGACTTTCACTTGTTGGAAATGCGGAGAGACGATTTCGCTACCACCCGGAACCCGCCTGGGAACCCGGGAATCGTGCCCGAACTGCGGAACTGACCTCCACGCCTGCCGTAACTGCCGTTTCTTCGCTCCCGCCAAGAGCAACCAGTGCACGGAACCCCAAGCCGAATGGGTGCGGGACAAGGAAGCCGCGAATTACTGCGACTACTTCGAAGCGGTTTCACCCACACCCGCACAAGGCGCCCGCCGGACTGGAGTGGCCGGCGACGTCCGCAAGAAATTCGATTCCTTATTCAAGAATTAGATGATCTTAGTCATTGATAACTACGATTCCTTCACCTATAACCTCGTCCAATATCTCGGTGAGCTGGGCGCCAAAGTGGAAGTGCGCCGCAATGATCAGACGACGACGGATGAAATCGAGAGGATGGCGCCAGAACGTATTGTCATCTCTCCCGGTCCGAAGACGCCTTCGGAAGCGGGTATCTGTCTTGACGTGATCGAGCGATTTTCCGGCAAGGTTCCGATCCTCGGAGTTTGTCTGGGCCATCAAGCGATTGGGCAAGCATTCGGTGGACGGATCGTTCGAGCTCCTCAGATCATGCACGGCAAGACGAGCCCGGTCCTGCATGATGGAAAGACCCTCTTTTCCAGCCTGCCCAACCCGTTCCCTGCCACCCGCTATCATTCCCTGATCGTCGAACGGGCGAGCCTCCCCTCGTGCCTTGAAGTCTCAGCCACCACTTCTGATGGCATCATCATGGGATTGCGTCACAAACGGTGGAGAGTGGAAGGCGTTCAGTTCCATCCGGAGTCCGTGCTGACCGGGGAAGGGAAGCAACTCCTTAGCAACTTCCTGAACCTGTAATTGCAAAACCCACTTTGCAGCGAAACTTGAAGTGAAACCGGCGCGAGATCTTCGGCCTCTTCGAGGCACACCTCCGGTTCTCACGCGCGGTGATTGCGGGAGAATTCAACCAACTGGTTCAGCTTCCTTCCCGCCTCACCTGAATCGATTGCTTCCGCGGCTCGTTCAACCCCATCCAGAAAATCCGAAGCGACACCGGCCACCACCAGCGCGGCAGACGCATTGGCAAGCACGGCGTCACGGTAAGGTCCCCGCTCGCCTTCCAGAATTCCTACCAAAGTTCGAGCGTTCGCTTGCGCGTCCCCTCCGGCGATGCCCCCGGCCGGAGCGCGCGGCAG
>CALCEB010000255.1 GCA_937900045.1 uncultured Acidobacteriota bacterium | reverse complement strand
GTGGGTTCCACCCGGCTGATCGACAATGTCATCTTCGGACCGCGCGAGATGAGCGACGCCAAGTTGGTGGATTTGGTACTCGCGAGGTATTCCAGGCCTCGGTGAGTGGGGAGTTCCATGGAGTCACCGCGCGCCGGGAAAAAATGGCAGTTACTGAAGGCTGAAAACTGATGGCTGATTTCCTTTTTGGGGTCCTTCGCCTCGCGCGGTTTGACGGCAGTGGGGATCCTGTCGACACGCTTCAAAACTGTGGTTGCGGCATGATGGCCCAGCGGTTTTTCTGAAGGAAATCGGAAACGATGCCCAGGTCATGGCCGTCGCAAAGGATCAACCGGCAGAAAACCTCCGAGCTGGCCAGATTGGGCTGATTTTTTCCTGCCTGCACAAAGGCCAGCCGGGCCTCCTTTTTGCGGTTCTGTTGCCAGAGGTCGAGCGCCTGCACCACCAGCATCTGCGCGGGTTGCGGATCATTGGATAGGGCCATGGCGCATTCTGCGAGCGAAGCGTCGTAATTGCGCTGTTTCCAGAGCGCCAGCGCCATCACCCGATGGCCTTCGGGCGCTTGCGGATTTTCAGCTTCCAACTTTTCAGCCAGGGTCATCGCTCCTTGGACATCCCCGCGGCGAAGCAGCCCTTCCGCCAGTTGTTCTCGCGCCGGGAAATACGAGGGATCGACCTTCAGGACATCCTGGAAAAGGCGGACGGCCCCAGCAGGATCGCCTCCCTGGGCCAGAATCTTACCAAGCCGGTATTCGCTTTGCCAATCGCGCGGATTCAGGGTCACAGCCTTTTGAAGCGCGGATCGAGCTTCCGTCATGCGGCTTGTTTTCTCAAGAAGCTGGCCCAACGCTGCCCAAGCCGGAGAATATTGGGGCGCGATTTCAACAGCCTTCCGGAACTCCTTCTCCGCCTCCGGCAGGTTCCTCTGATACAGGCGAAGTTGGCCGAGCGCCATGTAGGCGTCACCATCACCAGGATTGATCTCGAGTGCTTTTTGGAATTCTTTTGCAGCGTCGTCCTCCTGGCCTTGGGCGAGCAATGCGCGCCCCGCCGTCAGCAGCACCCGGGTGTTCTTTGGCTCCAGAGCCGCAGCCTTTTCCGCTTCGGGCGCCGCTTTCTTGGCCTGGCCAAAATCGATATACATCTCGGCCAGATCCAAGTGCATTTGGGCATCACCCGGCCGCAGCGCCAGAGCCTTTTGCAATTCTGAAATGGCCAGGTCCTGGTAGCGCGCCGCGTTGACGCTCTTGCCCCCCCCGGAAAGTCCGTTCTCCCGGTTGGCAAGTCCCCAGGCCGCCTTTGACAGGTCATAATGGGCCGAAGCATCTTTCGGCTGAAGCTGGGCCACAACGGTGAGCTCGCGGATGGCCTCGTCTGTTTTCCCCTCGTTCCAAAGCGCCAGTCCCAGACCGCGGTGCGCGTCCCCCAGTTCGGGTTGTGCCTGAACGGCCTTCCGGAAGGCTTCCGCTGCCGCCGCAAAGTTCTTTTGCGCGTAGAACTCATTGCCTTGGGAAAGGTATTCAACGGCCTGCGGAAGGATCTTGGGTTGGGCGGGAGGCGCGGATTGGGCTGGGTTCGCGGCAGTCTGCTGCGCTGCCGCATGGACCCATCCACATCCCATGAAAAGCACAAAAACACCCGCGGCTCGAATAGGGTGGAACCGCGCAAGCACCGGCGAGGATGAAGTGTGAGTTTGCTTGCCAGCGGCCACTTTGAAAACGAAGGCCATGCTAACCACCCCGAGGAGCGGAAATGAAGGTTCACTCATGAGGTATCCGGATTTGTTCCGGATCTCGAATCACAATTTCCGCGCGGCCCGCATAAGTTTTGATGTTGCCGCGGATTTCCACGATTCTCCCTTCAAGCGCCGCAAGATTACCGAATCTCGGGCGGTCTGAAGAGAAAATGACCGAAGTAAAAGGACAGGAGCGGTAGTCCTGGCAAAAATCCAGGAATGTGTTCCCCGATTGCGAAGTGTAAGCGCGCAGGATCTGGCCTGTCACGCACCCGTTTTGCCCCACGCGGGATGTCGCTTGGCGGAAATCAACACACCCCTGGAAAGTCTGGCCGGAGCTTGAGAATTGAACAAAGTGTGTTTGTTTCGGTCTGCGGATGGACCGGTCCATCCAGAATCCGGCGGCCATCGCGGCGCAAATAACGCTAATCAGGAGAACCTTTCGAAACATCCTTGGCGAACCGCAGCGCGGAATTCCTGGCGCCCCAGAATGGACGGGCCGAAGAATAAGGCCCGAAGCCTGAAGTCTGAAGGGGAATCGTCCATCCGCTCAAGTTCGGGCTGCCGGCCTTCACCCACGCAGTATACCAGAGCGAACCCACGAATGTCGCTGCATCCTCCAGCCGTTTCTCCGCCACCGGTCCGGCCAGTTTGCAAAACCTGCTGAAGTACCGGGGGTCAAAATAACTGAGCCCGGAAACCGCATTGCGGTCTGCCGCAAGCACCACCGAAGCTTTGGCATAACTCCGAATGTATTCGTCGAAAATGCGCTCATTCAGGTTTGGAATTTCGGCTGCCGGCGCCACATCAAGCTTCCAACGGTCCGCCAGTGCATTCACCATCTCCGTTTCAAACCGGCTGTGGACGCCGCTTTGACCCGTTAATTGGCCGTCAAAGTTGGCCACCGTGTGCAGCGGCTGGGTGATATCCCCGGCGTAATGCGCCAGAAAAACGGCATCGTGGTTAGCCCGTCCCCACTTCCTGGCGCGAAAATCGTCCTCAAGCCGCCGCGTATAAATGCCGATTTGCCATATGGCGGTTCCGTTTCGCATTTCTAATCCCGTGGGTGGGCGATGTTCCACGCAAAACTGCGCCCTGAGCCGGGCAAAGGGAAACCGGTCATAGGCGTCGGCGTCGGTATAGTGACGGGGCCGTTCCTCGGGATCATTGTGGGCCAGCACGTCCGGGTCGCTGGCGTGGGTCGCCAGGTACTCGAGCCGGGCTTCAAACCAAGCCCGCAGCGGTTGCGGCAGGGATTGAACCGCGGCGCGATTGATGATCTGATGGCCGCGATTTCCCCAAGCCCAGCCCAACACCGGAGCCCATTGAAAAACCAGCGCCCCGATGAAGAGTGCTTGTAAGCCGCCCGATAGAGCGAAACCTTTCTGTTTAAGGGTCATGATAGTTGGTGTTTTCTCCACCGCTCGAAAATGCGGACAGCGTGACGCTCTGTCATGGAGTGGCGGCGAGCGCAGCGCCCGTGACAGCCCGCACGGCTGCTGGGCCACAATCGGGTAGTGTCTTAGTTTGTTTGCAGTAGCGGCGCTCTACGAGCGCCGAACTTGGATACTCAACGGTTTCCGGCGCTCATAGAGCGCCGCTACAGCAGACTGCGACACTACCCACAATCGGGTTGACATCTGGCTTTCTGCATGGTATTTCAGAATACCAAAGTTTACCTTTGAGTTACCGTCTAGTTATCGCCTGAGGAGGCATGTAAATGCAAGCAGCAGAGAGGGGACGGAGCCGGTTGACGCGCTCCATGTGGCGGGGGTTTGTTTTTCTTTTGGCTTTGACGCTTCTAACACCGTTGGGACACTCCGTGAGACTTTCATCCGCAGCTCCGGCGTCTGGCTTCCAGATTGGGTCCCATAGGCCCTTGGCCAGCGCCACGGCGGTCCTTAAACCGGAAGCCCGGCAGAAGATTGGTGAAGACTTCCTCCACATGCCTCTGGTCTTTGAAGCAAACCAGGGTCAGACGGATCCACAGGTGAAGTTCATTTCCAGGGGTGACGGCTATGCCCTCTTTTTGACCGACCATAATGTCGTGCTTAAGCTGCGCCAAGCCAGCGAACAGCCCTCCAAGCGCCCGGCCACCCAAAAACAGCCAGGGGCCAATGTCCCGGCCGTACATGTTGACGTCTTACAGTTGGAGCTCGCCGGTTCCAATCCGGGCGCGCAAGCCAATGGCTTGGGTGAACTCCCGGGAAAAAGCAACTATTTCATTGGCAATAACCCGGCTCATTGGCACACGCAGGTCCCACAGTTTTCCAAGGTGGAGTACCACGGAATCTATCCGGGTGTAAACCTTGTTTATTACGGATCACAGGGCCGCCTGGAGTACGACTTCGACCTTTCTCCGGGCGTCAATCCCGGCATTATCACCCTCTCCATCGACGGCCTTAGCAGCTTGAAACACGCGACGGGCAAACACGGCCAAGGCGGGCTTCAAGTCGATTCACAGGGCAACCTGGTACTGAGCACGCCGGCCGGGGCCGTGAGCTTTGCAAAACCCGTTGTCTATCAAGTTTCCCGTGACGCAGCGGGCGGCTCCCACAAGAACTTTGTGAACGCCCGGTACGCGGTGAAGCGCGCCAACGCGCAGGGTAAAGCCTTGGTGAATTTCAGGGTGGGAAGTTATAACAAGAGCCTGCCGCTGGTGATCGACCCGACGCTGACTTATTCGAGCTATATCGGTGGTAGCCTTCTCGACCACGCCCAGAGCGTGGCGCTGGATTCGTCGGGAAACGCGTATCTGACTGGCAACACCTTGTCGATCGATTTCCCCACGACCGCGGGCGTTGTTGAAACTGCCTGCGACATGGGCAATCCGCCGTGCAACGGCAACGCCTTTGTGATGGAGTTGACGCCCTCCACTTCCACCCTGGTTTATTCGACCTATCTGGGTGGGAACGCCGATGATACGGGATTCGGCATTGCCGTGGACGGCTCTGGCGACGCATACGTAGCCGGTGAAGTGCAGTCTACGAATTTTCCAACCAGCCCCGGCGCTTATCAAACGGCGTGCGGCGGGCCATCGGGCGCGTGCCAGGATGCGTTTGTGAGTGAGATTGGACCCGGCGGGACCACGCTCAAGTATTCCACTTATTTCGGTGGCAGCGGAAACGACAATGCCAACGCGATTACTCTGGACAGCGCCGGCGACGTGTTTATCGCAGGCGTGACGGTCTCGGACAACCTCTTCACCACAACGGGGGCCTACCAGCCCAAGTGCGGTACCGACGGCACGTGCAACCACGGTGTCCCCGATGGCTTCATGACCGAATTCAACTTTGGCAAGAGCCCGGCTGTGTTTTATTCCACGTACTTGGGAGGAAGCGGCGCGGACAATGTGCAGGGCGTGGCTGTGGACAGCAGTGGGATCGTATACTTGACGGGCGAAACTAAGTCCACCGACTTTCCCGTCACGCAAAAAGCTTTTCAGAACGTCTGCCTGCTCGACACCAACCATACTTGCGAGGGTGACGCCTTTGCCACCAAGCTCAACCCGACCGCTACCGGATCGGCGGGACTGGTGGATTCGACCCGCCTGGGCGGGACCAAGGAAGACGCCGGGAATAGCATTGCAGTCGATTCGTCCGGAAACGTCTACGTCACTGGCTTCACGGCCTCGAATGGTACCGGTCCAGCAGGGTTTCCGACATTAAACGCCTTTCAATCAACGTTTGGCGGCGGAATACAAAACGCGTTTGTGACCAAATTCAAACCCGATCTCAGCGCCCTGATCTATTCAACCTTTTTGGGCGGGAACAACTTTGACGTCGCTACGGGCATTGCGTTGGGCGCGAACGGCACGGCTTATGTGACGGGCAGCTCGAATTCCAGCAATTTCCCAACCACCCCGGACGCCCCCTACAAGTCTCTTGGTCAAGGCAGTCCCGGTAGCAATTGCGGCACGAACGGTACCACGACCTGTCGGGACGCATTCGTGACCGAGTTTGACTCTTCGGGTAGCGTCTTGCTGTTTTCTACTTATCTGGGCGGCGCCAGCGAGGATGAAGCCAATGGAATCGCGTTGGATTCTACCGGCAACGCTTACCTAACGGGCTTTACGACTTCGGTGAATCCGACTGCTTTTCCCACTGCTAACCAGACGGCTCAGGCCTGCGTGGGAACCTGCGGCCCCGCCGGAGCGACGAATCCCGGTGACGCTTTCCTTAGCGAGTGGACTGGGATCACGGCGCCCTATGGGCTCATCAGCCCCACTTCGCTCAATTTCCCAAACCAGAATACGGGATCGAAAAGTCCCCCGCAGCCCATTACCGTGACGAACAGCGGTAACCAGCCGCTGACGATCTCATCGATCGCCATTTCAGGCGCCAATGCCTCCGAATTTGCGGAGACGGACAACTGCACCGCTTCGCCAGTCAACGCCGGGTCGAACTGCACTATAAATGTGACCTTCGATCCGGCGGCTCAGGGAGCGGCCAGCGCCACGCTCACGATCACGGACACGTCCAGCAACAGCCCCACCACGATCAACCTTACCGGAACCGGCGTGCTGATCACCATCGCAATTTCGCCCACCTCGCTCAATTTTGCGGCTCAATCTCCGGGCACCACCAGCGCCCCGCAGACGGTGACCTTGACCAATACCGGGTCGGGAACCGTAACTCTCACCAGTGTGGTCATCAGCGGGCCTTTCGCCCTAGCGGCAGGCACCACATGCAATCCTAACACGCAATTGACAACGAATCAGAATTGCCTGATGAATGTCACCTTCTCTCCGACAACCCCTGGACCGCAAAGCGGCGCCATCACCCTTACTGATAACGCGCCGGGCAGCCCGCAAACCGTACCCCTCACCGGCAACGGTTCGGTGGCTGGAGTTGTATTTAACCCCACCAGCCTGAGTTTCGGGAATGTGGTCACGGGACAGAGCAGCACGCCCCAGACCGTCACCATCACCAACAACGGCAACATCAACTTGACGGTTACGGGCGTGGCGTTTACAGGAACGAATCCTGGCGATTTCAGCGATATCAATGGCTGCACCACGGTCGCGCCGAATGCTAAATGCACGATCACTGTCACCTTCAAGCCTGCGGCTCCAGGCGCTCGCTCCGCGTCCTTGAGCGTTGCCGATAATGCTCCCGGCAGCCCCCAATCAGTCCCATTGACAGGAACCGGAACGGGTCCTGGCGCGGCCCTTTCACCTCCCGCCGGCCTGAATTTTGGCGGCCAGACCATTAATACTCCCAGTAACCCGCAGACGGTAACGCTGACCGACACCGGTACTTCTCCGTTGACTATCACTGGCATCACGATTGCGGGAACGAATCCTACCGATTTCAGCGAGTCAAATACTTGCGGCACAACCCCCCTTGCGGCGAACGCCAATTGCGCCATCAGTGTCACCTTCAAACCCACGGCGGGCGGGAACCTGGCTGCGACTCTCAGCGTCGCGGATAATGCGCCGGGCAGCCCTCAGACTGTCCCGCTGGCTGGCACGGGCGCGGATTTCGCCATCACGGCCACCACCACCACCCAAACTGTCTCACCGGGCGCGAACGCCGTTTATCAGCTTTCACTTACGCCTCAAGGCGGCTTTAACCAGGCTGTCAGCCTTACTTGCTCCGGGCAGCCGTCCGCTTCCACCTGCACGGTTAATCCCAGCTCTGTCACCCCCAATTCCAACGGCAGCGCAACGCCGTTGATGGTTACGGTGGTGACGACGGCCGCAAGCCTGGCCCCGCCATTCTCCCGTACTTTGCCTCCACCCCCCGGTTCGGGTCATGGTTGGGTTTTGATCATGAGCGTTCTTAGTCTTTTGATGTTCACCACGCTCTTCGCTCAAAGGAAGACCCGGCGGGCAGCTTGGATTCTTGCACCCGTGATGCTTTGGATCCTGATGGCCTCCGCATGTGGCAGCAACAGCACCAGTAGTGGCGGTGGCGGGACCTCGGGAACACCCGCCGGCACGTACACGCTGAAAGTGAGCGGTACGGCAGGGTCGCTTACCAACAGCGTGAGTGTGTCGCTGACAGTTCAGTAAACGGCGCTGGACCCCGCAATCCGGTGGTGTCTCAGTTTGCTTGCTGTAGCGGCGGTCTGTGACCGCCGAACTTTATTTCTCAACAGTTTCCGGCGCTCCCTGTCAGGGCAAGCTCCGAGCGCCGCTACAGCAAACTGACCCACTACCCGGCGGTCAGAGACCGCCGCTACAGCCGCCAAAACGTACCACTACCTCACCCAGAAAGTCCTTGACATTTATGCACTTATGAGGTAATATATTTCCAGTAAACGCCGCTTCACGAGGACCGTTTACATGGGCCAATCAACGGTAATAGGACTTTATCCTGTGAACCCATCCCCATCCCTGTGGCGGGCCGGTCCGAACCGTCCAACTACCCCTGGAGGAACAAGGCCCAGGCAGCTTGTCAAGAAACCCAGTAAAAATGCGGGTTTTAGCTTAGTGGAAAGTGCCAATCCGGGCATGGTGCAGTAAATGACATGCAAGTCATTGAAAATAATAGACAAGAATGGGTCTCGAGGAACAAAGCCATTGGCGTCACTGTAAGCTATTGAATGTACAAGAGATAATCAATCTTCAGGACAAACCCAAATAACTCCCATAGAATCAATGGGTGAATTGAGAACCTTGGGTTTGAACTGGCGTTGCTCTCCAGCAAAGCCACCAACCAGCATTCAGGGTTGGCGCGGTGAGAAATCCGGATTAGATAGTTGCTGATGGAATTTAGACATAGGCCTCACGTCACCTGAGACCTTGGGAAATGCGGGGGCTTTGTTCTTGACATCGCGGGGAGCATCCTCTACCGTAAATTCTTTGCGCTTCTGGACTCAGGGCCGAGGAGGTTGCATCGGTTGAGGATTGTTTTTATCGCTTCGGAGTGCGTGCCCTTCTCAAAAACGGGTGGCTTGGCGGACGTGGTTGGCGCCCTGCCGCAGGCGCTTTCCGCCCAGGGCTACGAGGTGGACGTCTTCATTCCGCGTTATCGTATGACCAAGCCCGGGCACCCCGTGCCAGAGGCTTCAAGCGTCACCTTTCCGGTTGGGCCTAGGTTCAAGTCCGCTTCCATTCAGGATGGCGGCAAGATCAAGGGAGTGAGCCACTACCTGGTTGAGATACCGGAATATTTTGACCGGGAAGGCCTTTACCAGACCAAAGACGGCAAGGATTATCCGGATAACCCGGAGCGGTTTGCCGCCTTCTGCCTGGCAACGCTGGAATTCCTCAAACACACAGCTAGTCCGGCGGATATCCTCCATTGTCACGATTGGCAAACGTCGCTGGTCCCCGTCTACCTGCGAACCCTTTACCAGGACGAACCGTGTCTGAAGAATGTCTCCGTGGTGCTGACCATTCACAATCTGGGTTTCCAGGGGATTTTCCCATCGAAGGTGATCGACCGGACAGGTATTCCGCGCAACCTTTTCAACGCGGATGCACTGGAGTTTTTCGGTAAAGTGAATCTGCTGAAAGGGGGAATAGTTTTAGCCGACTTCATCACCACGGTGAGCCGCAAATACGCCGAGGAGATTAAGACGGAGGAGTTGGGCTTTGGGCTGGAAGGTGTGTTGCAGAAGCGCGCAGACCGGCTGCGAGGCATCTTGAACGGCGTGGACTACGAGGCGTGGGACCCCGCCACGGATAGGCTGATCCCGAGGAACTATTCGCCCGCTGACCTCAGTGGCAAGTCGGCATGCAAGAAGGCGTTGCTTGAAAAAATGGGAGTGAAACAGCCGCGCCTGGAACATCCTCTGATCGGTATCGTCTCCCGCTTTGCAACGCAGAAGGGTTTTGACCTGATTGCTGAAATTGCGGGACCGCTGATGGCGATGGATCTTTATATCGTCGCACTTGGAACGGGCGAGCCGAAATATGAGGCGCTCTTCCGGTCGTTCGCAGAGCGTTTCCCGGACCGCTTCCTGGTAAAAGTTGCATATGACAATGAGCTGGCTCACCAGATTGAAGCTGGAGCGGATATTTTCCTGATGCCCTCGCGCTACGAGCCTTGCGGCCTGAATCAGATTTACAGCCTGAAATACGGAACTGTCCCGGTGGTCCGGGCGACGGGTGGCCTCGATGATACCATTCAAGACTTCGATGGCGTCTCGGGGACTGGTTTCAAGTTCCAGGATTACTCGGCCGCTGAGCTGCTGGGCGCGCTGACGCGCGCTCTGAAGAGGTATCAGGAACCTGCAGCGTGGCGTAGCCTGGTGCTGGAGGGTATGAGCAAGGATTATTCGTGGGCGGTCTCTGCCGCCGAGTATGCCAAAATCTACCAAAGGCTGCATCAGGAGCGGGGCCGAACCTTAGCCGCTTCTTGAGCATCCAATGCAAGGGACAGAGTAAATAGCAGAAACAAACGAGAATGGGAGGCAATAGTATGGTCGAGGTAACGGACCAGAATTTCGACAATCAGGTACTTAATTCCACGCAGCCGGTGCTGGTAGATTTTTGGGCTCCCTGGTGCGCGCCCTGCCGGATGATCGCCCCTGCCGTTGAGGCTGTGGCGGAACAGTTTGCAGGAAAGGCATTAGTGGTTAAAGTGAACGTAGACGACAATCAGGGGATCGCAGGCCGCTACAAGATCCGGGGCATTCCTACCCTCCTTTTGTTCAAGGACGGACAAGTCCGCGAGCAAATTGTCGGCGCCACTTCCAAAGATAACATTACAAAAATGGTGGAAAAGCACCTCTGAGGTGAGGGTGCGCCCAGGCTTTTCCAATTCAGCCCGGCGCGTCTTCATCCGATTCGCGGCCGGCTCCAAGATGCGAATCTTCTTCCTGTTTTTGGGCCCGGCAGTTTCCCGGTGGATTTCAAGTCTTTTCAATTCTAGCCTGTGATGTCAAAATAGATCAGGCTTCCCAGTGCGCAAACGCTGCATGGACCTCACCTGGGTTTCTTGCCTCGGAATAGAAAAGTGCGGATGACGGGTCAAACTCAGAATCCCAGAAAGGCCGACGGCTGTGTACTCGTCGGGGTGCAATGGGGGGACGAGGGCAAGGGCAAAGTGGTGGATGCCTTGGCCGAACATTTTGACATTGTGGCACGCTACCAGGGCGGCGCAAACGCCGGGCATACGGTGGTGGCGAATGGCCGGAAGTTTATCCTGCAGCTCATTCCCAGTGGCATCTTGCGGCCCGGCAAAATCGCCGTCATCGGCAACGGCGTGGTGCTGGATCCCAAGGCGTTGCTCTGTGAGCTTGAAACGATCAGCCAGGCCGGTATCGATGTTAGCGGCCGCCTGCGAATCAGTGACCGCGCGCACCTGATCCTTCCCCATCATCCTGCTCATGAGGCGGAAGCCGAAGCAGCGCTCGGGTCCGCAAAGATTGGAACGACTTCCAAAGGGATTGGCCCGACTTATGAGGACAAGGCGGGCCGCCGGGGTCTGCGCGCCTGCGACCTTCTCGACCGCGAAGTTTTTGAGACTCGCTATCGTCAAATCCTCTGCGATGGAAAGTACGCCTCGCGTAGTGGCACAGCGGGCGAAACCGCCAGGTTAATTGAGGAATATTGGAAAATCGGCGGCCAAATTGTCACTTATCTCACCAACGTCTCCGCTTGGCTTAACCGCCAGATGGATGAAGGCCAGCGCGTGCTATTTGAGGGCGCGCAAGGCACACTACTCGACCTGGATCACGGGACCTACCCCTTCGTCACATCGTCGAGCGCGGCAGCGGGCGGTGCTTGCACCGGGACGGGTGTGGGACCGACGCGAATCAGCGGCGTGGTAGGAGTTTCGAAGGCCTACGCCACCCGCGTCGGCAGCGGTCCTTTTCCCACCGAGGCGGCCATGCCGGATGGCGAGAAACTCCGTGAGCGGGGCAGCGAATACGGCGCCGTCACAGGACGTCCACGGCGCACCGGCTGGTTTGATGTTCCGGCGGCACGATATAGCGCGCAATTAAACGGCTTGACTGCTCTTGTCATTACCAAGCTGGATATCCTCGATCACCTCTCAGAAATTCCAGTCGGCGTCGAGTACGAACTGGACGGCAAAGCGCTCGGCGAGTTTCCAGCGCAAATCGAAGTGCTGGAACGAGTTAAGGTTCGCTACCAGATGTTGCCGGGATGGCAGCAATCCACTTTCGGGCTCCGTCACTTCGATCAATTGCCCGAAAAGGCGCGTGACTATCTCCAATTCATTTCGGACCAACTGGGTGTGGAGATTGCCATGGTCTCCACTGGCCCCGAGCGCGAGCAAACTGTTTGGATGAAGGATTCGCGGTTCGCTTCACATTGGCTCAAGCCCCAGGGCTAACCCGATTTGACGACTCCAGCGCAGAAACGGTGTGGAGATCTCAACGCCCTGCCCACAAGATTTCAAGTCAACCTGCTTTTTGGAGGGATGTTCCAATGAAAAAGCTTTTGTGCTTGGCAGCGGCTTTTGCCCTGCTTCTACCTTTTTGCGGTGTGATTGATATGGCCGACGCGGCAACTCCGCCATCGCCCTTGGGCGCCCTGGGCGCTTATCTGGGCCAGTGGAGCGGCGACGGCAAAATCCTGGATACTCCTTATAGCAAGGCGGCGAGCGTTGGTGGAATTACCGATTGCAATTGGTCGCCGAACCACGGGTATCTTGTCTGTGACCAAAAGGTTCAAACCCCGGCAGGGCCCTCGAACGACCTCAGCATTTACACCTATGACGAAAAGGAACATACATACCAGTTTTTCGGCTTGTCGCGAAACAATGGAAACGTGCGAAGGCCCAAATTGACCATTGCGGGAAATCGCTGGATTTACTCGAGCGCATTTGATGATAATAGCGGCAAGCACGTCCAGGTGCGTACCACCAATGAATTTACCTCGGCCACCACGCTCAACTTCAAGACCGAATATTCGCTCGATGGAGCTCACTGGCTGCTGATGGTTTCGGGATCCTCCCACCGGGTGAAGTAGCAAGGACCGTGACAAATAGCAAGTGACGAGCGGACAACATTCAGCAGTCTACAGAGGAGCGATCTCCACGCGGCAGATTGACCGCTGGTGCTGATGGCAACGACCGAGCCATGATCCTGAGTTTCGAGAGCGCCCTGGCCGTAGCCCGGGAAAAAGCCGCAGCATTCAAACCGCCTCTCTCCATCGAATCAGTTTCCCTGGAACGGGCGCAGGGCCGAATCCTGGCTGAAGAGGCTCGCGCCGACCGCGATTATCCTTCCTTCAACCGCTCCATGCGTGACGGTTTCGCAGTTCGTTCCACTGATTTTTCAGGCGCCCCTGCTGAACTCACTGTCCTCGGCGAAGTTCGCGCCGGCAGCTTTTTCCCCGGTGAAGTTGGCCCGGGCCAAGGCCTCTCGATCATGACGGGCGCGCCGCTGCCGCGTGGCGCGGATGCGGTGGTGATGATCGAGGACACGGAGTCCGCGGGATCGACTGTTCGCGTCCTGCGCTCCGTGGGCCGATTTGAGAACGTCGTTCAGCAAGCGAGCGAGGCCCGCGCTCTCAGTCCGGTTCTTGCCGCCGGGCGGCGAATCGGGCCGGGTGAAATCGGGCTTCTTGCTTCAATCGGCATGACGGAAGTTCGGGTTTTCAGCCAACCAAAGGTCGCAATTCTTTCGACGGGTGATGAGGTTGTTCCCATCTCCGAAAAGCCGCAGTGGTTTCAGGTCCGCAACAGCAATGCTGCGATGCTGGCCGCCGAAGCCGCCTCGACGGGGGGCGAGCCGGTGGTGCTGGATATTGCGCGAGACGATCCCTCGCACCTCCGAGAACTGCTTCAGGATGGACTGCAAGCAGATCTGCTGTTGACCAGCGGCGGGGTTTCCGCAGGCAAGCACGATTTGGTTGAGGAGGTATTGAAAGAGCTGGGTGCGGAGTTTTTCTTCGATGGCGTCCAACTGCGTCCGGGAAAGCCGCTAGTGTTTGGAGCGGCTCGCGGCAGACTGTTTTTCGGGCTGCCCGGCAACCCCGTTTCCTCTTACGTCACTTGCTCCCTCTTCGCGCGGCCCGTCATCCGTGTTCTGGGCGGAGGAAAATTCACGGAACCGCTGTTCCTGCGCGCGCGGCTTGCGCATCCGGTGAAGCACAAAGCACAATTGACGGCTTTTATGCCCGCCCGGGTGTTTCGATCACCACGCCCCAAGGGTTTTGATCCCACCGTCGAGCTTGTAGGTTGGCAAGGCTCGGGCGATCTGGTTGGAGTGGCGGCGGCGAATTGCTTCCTGGTGCTTCACCCAGGGCAGACGGCGCTCGCAGAGGGCGATTGGGTGGACGTTCTATTCAAGGAAATCGTTTGAATTGAAATAGAATGAACGGGCAGGTTACAGGAAGAGGAATGCACTCTGCAGAAGACCGGTCGTAAATATGGCAAAAACGCTGAGCCACTATGGCGAACGCGGGAAAGTGAAAATGGTGGACGTCTCCGCGAAACCCGAAACCGTCCGCGAAGCGCGGGCCAGCGTGCTTGTCAAGATGCGCCCCGCCACTCTTCGCTCCATCCGGCGAAATCCAGCTAAAGGAAGTCCGTTGGAGATCGCTCGGATTGCGGGTATCGCCGCAGCCAAGAAAACAGCGGAACTCATTCCGCTTTGCCACCCGCTCCTTCTGACTCATGTAGACGTGCGGGCTCGATTCTACAACGAAGGCATCAAGATTGAATCTGTGGTGCGGACCCACGGCCAGACCGGAGTTGAGATGGAGGCGCTCACCGCTGCCGCCGTCGCGGCGCTCACGGTCTACGATATGTCGAAGGCGATCGACCGCGGCATTGAAATCACAAGCCTGGCCCTCGATGAAAAGAGCGGCGGAAAGAGCGGCTTGTATCGCCGCGCCCCGCAACCGGAGAGGTTGACGTCCCGCCCATGACTCAGCTTCGAGCCCGGATTCTGGTTCTGAGCGATGGCTGCGCGAACGGCACGCGCCAGGATACGTCCGGCTCCGTTATCCGCGAAATTCTTGAGCGGAGTGGCTGGCAGGTGCTATCCCTTCACATTCTTCCGGATGACCTGGCGGCAATCCGGGACCAATTGCTTGCCTGGACCGACGCCGGGGACTCAGACGCCATCTTCACCACCGGCGGCACGGGACTAAGCCCGCGCGACGTTACCCCGGAAGCCACACGGCAGGTCATCGAGAAGGAGGTGCCCGGCCTTGCGGAGTTGATGCGCGCCGAGGGAGTGAAGAAAAACCGCCGGGCAGCCCTTTCCCGCGCCATTGCTGGCGTACGCAACGGAAAGTTGATCGTCAATCTGCCGGGTAGCGCGCGCGGCGCGCGGGAATCGCTGGAAAGCATCCTGGACTTATTGCCTCACGCCGTTGACATTTGCCAGGGGCGAACGCGGCATTAGTTTCAGGCGATATGGTATGTAACCCAAATAATGCACGGGACGTGGCTGTTGGCTGAAGGGCACATTTACGAAAAAATCCATTGACATCTGTGCGGGGGGGGGGCGGGATAATGGCTGTGATTTTTTGAAAAAGGGGGATAAGTTCCCATGGGACGGTTTACACTAGCGCTCTGCTTAGTGGTAGCCATCGTAACCGGAGTCGGGCTCGGCGTGGTTCGCGCGCACGCGCAAGTTCATGACTGCTGCGGTGTCGCTTACGAAAACTTCGGCATCGAGGGTGACGTTGTGTGCTTCTCCGGGTGCAATGTATGCGGCCTAGACGTGTGCGAGGACGCGCAGTGCGATGCCCTCGGTTGCGGGCTAGGTGAGGGTTACATTAAGACCTGTATCGCTCCCGATTACTGCAACCAAATTTATGCGTGTAACCCTTGCGACTAGGACGAAGGAGGACGTATGAGAAGGACGGCGGCATGGACCCTTGTCGTGATCGCTCTCGGGGTTTTCAGCTATTGGGTTTCCAGAGCGGTTACCGTGCGAGCGGAACGGGGTGAATGGGTCCCGTTCACCGCGGCGATGGTCGAGAGGAGCTACTCAGGAAGCTCGACCAAGCCGTCGAATATCGAGAACTATGTCTACGCGAGGAGGAGGGACGGATCGTGGGTCAGGGATACTAAGAGACAGATAATGCCTGATGGCGGATGGGGGGACATGAGGGTCGTGGAAGACTACTCGAGTGGCAGCCGGACCACGGTGGATCCTGGGACCGAGTCGCTAGTGACTTATCCCTACTCCGCGAAGTCGGTGGCGCGGCTTTCGGCGGCGCC
>CALCEB010000254.1 GCA_937900045.1 uncultured Acidobacteriota bacterium | reverse complement strand
GCTGCCCGGACTCGCTATTTTTGCGCGCCTCCTGCCTCGGATGCGGAACCGCTGCGGTAAGCGCCTATTCATTGACATAGGGGCGGCAAGGGTGTATACATCGACGGTCCCACACCGTCATCTTCAAGGATTATCCACTGTGCGCGATATCCACAAGGCCGGAAAGGCTGCAAAGTCTGAACCCGGCGCGACTTATAGGCGTAGCTCGCGCCGGCTCGTGCTCTTCGTCGCCGCTCTTGCCATCATCCTGTTGGCGACCACCATGGATGGAGAGTGGCAAAAGCTCACACGAACCACTCCGGCAAAGCCGCCTGCCCAGCCACCGGCCGTCGCCTCGCCGGGGACGCACGAACTGACAGCCCAGGACCTGGAAGCGTTTCTGGACGGCCTGATGCCCGCCGAAATCCAACGTGATGACGTTGCCGGCGCCACGGTCGCCGTGGTGAAGGATGGCCAGGTGCTGCTTGCCAAGGGCTATGGGTACGCCGACCTCAAGAAGAAAACTCCCGTCTCTGCAGAAGACACGATGTTCCGGCCCGGCTCAATTTCCAAGCTGTTCACCTGGACCGCGGTGATGCAACTGGTGGAGCAGGGCAAGATCGACCTGAACGCAAACGTGAATCAATACCTGGATTTCAAGATTCCCCGCAATTTTCCGCAACCCATCACGGTTCGCGATTTGATGATTCACCGGCCCGGCTTTGAAGAAACGGTGAAGGATTTAATTGTGGACGATCCCAAGGACCTGCAGCCGCTGGGCGTGTATCTTGCAACACACCTGCCTCGCCGCGCGTTTCCTGCCGGCTCGACCGCAGCCTATTCAAACTATGGAGCTGGGCTGGCCGGGTACATCGTCCAGCGGGTCTCCGGCCACCCGTATGCGGACTACATTACGGAGAACATCTTCAAGCCTCTGGGAATGACCCATTCAACATTCGTGCAGCCGCTTCCCGCTTCGCTCGCGCCCTTCATGTCGAAGGGTTACTTGTTGGCTTCGGGCGGAGCGAAGCCCTATGAGATTGTGAATCCCCCACCCGCGGGCGCGCTTGCCACTTCAGCCGTTGACGTTGCGCACTTCATGATCGCCCACCTTCAGGACGGCCAATATGGGGATGCGCGCATCCTCGAAGCCCAGACAGCGCAGCTCATGCACTCCTCGCAGGTGACCCTGAATCCGGCATTGAACGCCATGGACCTCGGCTTTTATGAGGATTCACGCAACGGCCATCGCGTCATCGGGCACGACGGGGACACCGTTTACTTTCATTCCCGGCTGCGGTTGATTCCGGACGCGAACGTGGGGATTTATGTCTCCTACAACAGTCTGGGCCGCAGCCAGTATTTGCCGCGCAAAGTCCTGTGGCGCAAGTTTATGGACCGCTACTTTGCCTATACCTCTCCCGCCGCACCAACCTTGGCCAGCGCCAAACAGGATGCCAAGAAAGTGACGGGATCCTACCTTACCAGCCGCCGCGCCGATTCGACCATCTTGAAATCCGCGTTTCTGCTAAGCGAGCTTTCGGTTTCGGCGCGGCCGGATGGAACGATTCGGGTGGACCCGGTGAAGGGTATTGACGGCCAGCTCATGCGCTGGCGTGAAGTGGCTCCCATGATCTACAGGCACGTGGGTGGCCAGCAAAAAATCATCTTCCAGCGTAACAAGGCGGGACAGTTGGAGATGGCCACGGACACTCCCGTCTTCGTTTACCAGCGCGTTTCCGGGCTACAGGATAAACGGGTGATTCTGCCCGCGATCTCGGTCGTTGCCGGAATATTCATCCTCACACTTCTGCTTTGGCCTGTGGCAGCCGTGGTGCGGCGGCATTACGGCCACCGGCTGGGAATGGCTAAGGAAGACCTCCGCCTGCGCCGCTGGGTGCGGTTGGTGGGCCTGGTGGATTTGGCGTTTATGGCGGGATGGGTCGCGTTTTTCAGCCTGAGCTCGGACGACCTCGACTATTTTTCGAGCCGGTCCGACCTGTGGATTCACCTGCTGGAGGTGGCAGGTTTCTTGGGCGCCGCCGGGACGGTTTTTGCGGTGGCGAACTTCATCCGGGCGTGGGCTGGCCAGGGGCGCGGGCTTGGAACCAAGCTGCACGACACACTCTTACTGTTGGCCTGCCTGGGTTATGTTTGGCTAGCCTTCAGCCTGAATTTGTTGCATTGGAATTTGCGTTATTGAAAGGGATTGACACGGGGCAAGCGTCGCAAGAAAATTTGAATGATGTGGTTTTCCCGGGTTGTAACAATCTCGGTGGGCGCGATGTTGCTGGGCGCTGCAATGGGAGCCGGACAGTTCCCGCGGCCGGGCCGCAAAACCTCGACGTGGCATCCTCCTGCCACATATCATCCTTCAGCAAAGACGTCGGTCGATATCGGGAACTTTTATCTGAAACGCAAAGAATATCGCGGGGCTTTGAGCCGCTTCAAGGAAGCGGTGAAGATTGATCCCGACTATGCGCCCGCCTATCTAGGGTTGGGAAAGGCTTATGACAAGATGGGTTTCAAGCGCGACGCGCTGGAGGATTACCAGAAATACCTGGACAATCTCGATTCAGAAAAACAAGCCGACCGGGCGCGCAACGTTCACCGCGCCATGAAGCGCCTGCAACGGCAAATTGCCGGGGAAACGGCTGCGCGGATCAAGAGTGGGTACAAGCCGAAGCCGGCCCCGCAATCGAACTGACTCAGTCACCCGCGTCTTCGAGCGGCGTATCCAGCAAGCTCTTCAGAATCTCCGCCGCTTGTTCGGCGTCCCTTTCCCGCACCAACAAGTTCATCACATCGACGCCGGGAAGCACGGAGGCGGAGCCTTCCCCAGGTAACATGCAGGGGATGCCTTCCGCTTCCAGGAAATTCTTGGCCATATCGGCTTCCAATGCCGCCCGGGGACCGCTGAAAGTGCGCACGGTCACCAAACGTTGGTTGTCAGGAGAGCTTGCGGGATCCGGGCTCAGATCATCCTTTGATCGGCGAGCTACAATCTCAGTGCCACAGACCGGACAGTGCCCAGCTCCATCGGGAAGTCCGTTTCCACACTCGGGACATGAAGCCATCACCCACCTCCCTGGGTTCCAGCAACAATTGGGCCGCTGGCCACGGCCTGCGAAAGGTACGACACCCGCTCTCTCCGCCGCGACCATTTCGAATGCCACGATGAGTCCGCCCTTTTCATCGTGGCCGGCGGCGATGCAGCCAGTAGACGTTACTTGATTCTAAACTACCAGGCAACGGATGCGTTGAATTTCATTAAGCGCAAAATAATCAAGCCGCTTCGGGTCTCGCACTGCGGGTTGCCGAATGCCCTGGGAATCCGTTGCGCGGCAGGCGAAGGTCACCAGTCCTTGCTCGTGCAGAGCCAAATCTGCCCGCCATACCCGCCAGGAATAGGTTTCAGCCGCATCTAATGGGGCCTCGCTCCAAGTGGACCCACCGTCGGCGCTCACCTCGACCTTGGAAATGCCATTTCCTGACCACGCCACACCGGAAATCTCCACCTTCCCAACGTTCAACAAGGCTCCTTTCAGAGGAGACACGATGACCGATTTCACCTGAACAGGCGGAAGCTGCCGGGGGATGTCGCTGCCGCCGGGACCTCGCAAGAGCTCGAGATAATCACTATCGGCCGAAGCGAGCGGTTCCTTGACCACTTTAATCCGGCTCAGCCACTTCACCCAATCCATCCCGTACCAGCCCGGGAACGCAGCCCGGTAAGGGAGGCCGTGAATCTTATCCAGCAACCGTCCGTTCAGGCGATCTATCAGCAGGCCGGAGCGCATCACCCGGTCCAATGGAACACTGCGAGCGTATCCATCCGCGCCGTAAAAGTTTGCCCACGCCGCCTCTTTTTCCGGTTGGGCGATGCGCAGGACATCCGCCAGCCGCCACCCTTCCCACAACCCGTTCGACATCAGGCCGCGAGGTTCCGTGCCGTTTCCAGCGCTTTCCAAAACTGCGACGATCTTGACGGGGGTCAACCCGATGAGGCGCTCAATACCGATTTTGCAGGGATGGGCGACCTCGCCGTCGATGGGGAGGTCGGCGGGCGGCGGAAGCACGGGCAGGCTGAAGTGGTTGTAAATCGTGAAATCATCGAGCGAAGTCACCGGCTCAATGTGACCGCCGAAATCGAATTCGATAATAAGAGGGTCATTGGATATCAAGTGGTGGGCGGCGAAAAGTGCAGAGGGATGGAGGGCAGTGGCCAAACCCACGATCTCCAAAAATTGCCTCCTGCGCATTGCCTGCATTCTATCTCTTGCTCAGGCTTACAGCAAATGCCGGTGTAGCGATGGCGCCCTGACGGCAAAGGCTGCCGGGACGGCGGCGCTACCCTGTTCACTTAATGAGTGGATGCTCCGCTAGCTCTTTGGGCTCGAAAACTGAACCTTGGGCACTTGGCGGGCGGACTCATTTGCCTTGAAATAGGCGTCATTGCGCTGGAAGCCGGCCCAGCGTGCGAAAATGTTGTTGGGGAACAAACCGATGTAGGTGTTGTAATCCTGCAAGGCTAGATTGTAGCGGCGTCGCTCCACCGCGATGCGGTTTTCTGTGCCGGCCAACTCATCCTGCAGTTGGAGGAAATTTTCATTCGATTTCAACTGAGGATAGTTCTCAACAACCGCCAGCAGCCTTCCCAGCGCGCCATCAAGCTGGCCATTCGCGGCGATCCGCTCCGATGGGGTGTGGGCGCCAAGCAGCGCGGCGCGGGCATTGGCAATGTTTGTAAAGACGGTCACTTCCTGAGCGGCGTAGCCCTTGACGGTTTCGACCAGGTTGGGGATCAGGTCCGCGCGGCGCTGAAGCACCACGTCCACCTGCGACCACGCCTGGTTCATGGCCTCGCGCTTACGGACCATGTTGTTACGGGCGCTGACGTACATGCTGCCAAATATAATCAACAAAAGCAGGACGACGCCCCCAACCACCAAAACCTTCTTCATGTTCAATTCCTCCCGAAAGACCTGAGTTTCTGATGTCGATTCTTTAGCCTTAATCCTTCCTGGCTGCACTATCCATAAGTTTCCGGAACCCGCTGTCACGCGGCCGCAAGGCGCTTTATTGGAAGCGGCGGTCAATCTCCCCGGTGGCCCGCGTAATGGCTTGGAGATAATTCCTGAAGACGGATGGAGTGTCCACATTGCGTGACTGCAACTTTCCTTCCCGGAGGCTGAGAATGGTCACAAAGGCCGCCGGATCAAATCCGAACAGGGAAGCGAGCTGATGAATGGCCTCGATCCGCGACCCGGCGGGCTTCTCTCCCAGTGCGATCAGCGCGTGGCGGAAGAGGATGGCGAAAGTGGAAATCGATCCGGTCATCAGCTTCAGGACGGCCTTTGTATTGCCAACCACGCCCATATAGGATTCACGCAGGCGAATCAGATTCTGGCGTAGCTCGCGCTCCACCTGATGGCGGTGCAGAGTCATGGGAACTGTGAACGCGGGAAAAGGATCGTCGCCGGAAAGCAAGCGATGACTCGCCTGAATATCCAGCAGTTCAATAGCAAACACGTCCGCTGACCGCCGAAGTTCCTCCAAAGTGAACAAGAGCGGCGCCGGATGCCCTTTCTTCATCCACCACCGGACGGGAGAAGCGAGACGCGCGAGATCAGCGGCCTCCATCTCTGTGAGCAGACAAAGGATGTTCAGGTCCGAGTGCTTGGGGTGGAATTCGCCTGCCGCCGCCGAGCCGTAGAGTATTACGGAACTCAGATTAGAACCGGCCGCGGACTTGAACCGCTCGACGAACTCGTTCAATTCTTTTTCCATGGTTTCCATTGACCTGCAGCCAGGCTTTAGAAGATCCATACCTCGGCGGTTGAGGAGCTTGTTGGAAAAGCTGTATTCTTGCGCTGTCGTGGCGGTCTATGACCGCCGAAAACCGTTGGAAATTTAAGCTCGCCGGTCGACGACCGTCAGCCCGAGGAAATCAACGGTTACG
>CALCEB010000253.1 GCA_937900045.1 uncultured Acidobacteriota bacterium | reverse complement strand
GTAAGCTCCTTGCAGCTTACAAGATCAGCCAGGCTTCTCCTGGCACTCCATACATTGGTTTTTGTGTATGCGCCACCCGCCTCAAATCCGCCGTCCACAACCCAAACTCTTGCACCACCTGCTCCCCGAACTCCGGCTTGATCCCCACGAAATGGCTCTCGTTCCCCACATCAATTCCGGCCGCGTGCCGATGCACGATTTCCAGACCCGAATCCTCGGCCTGAAGGCGTCTCTCCAGGACCCGGCGTTGTCGCCGGTTCAATCCCTTCCCGCTTCGCAATCGCTCAAAAGTGGACATCTTTCGCTTGGCCATGCCAGACTCCCCTTATCTTGGAATGGGGCCAAGCTCGGCTCGGTTGGCAATCACCTCCCAGACTCTCCGGCGGGGTCGAGCTTGGCCTTTGCAGACCGACTCGCCACCAAGCATTGGATCGCCGCAACCGAAGTCACGCTCTGCGACGGGCACGAAGGCACCCAGGTATCAACGACCATAGCTTGCCGAGCTTGGACCTCCCGGTATGCTACACGCGCTCTGGCCCTCGAGCAAAGTTTCCATTTCCATAGGACACCGGCCCTTGGCCGGGGCCGTTGCTCTGCGGTTCGTGGATTGGCAAAGGATGGAAAAGCCGCATGGCAGCCAATCGCCTTGACCCTGGCCGCGTGACGCAATATAGTTGAAATATAAGGTGAATGGTCATGGTATCACCGACCACAATCTACATTAGACCGGACCAGCGCAAGAAGCTTTTTAGCCGCGCCCGGAAACGCGGCACGAGTTTTTCTGAAGAATTGCGTTCCGCCGTAGACTTTTATTTAGGCTTGCCACCGGATTTGGACCCTAAAGCTCTGGCGGGTCTGGCCCGCGAAGCGAACCAGGCATTGGACCGCAGCCTGGCTCAATTGGATGAAACGCTGGCCTTTCTTGCCAAGCACCGGAACTCCCAAAAATGAGTTTTGCCCGGGACGCTTACGCCGCTTTCAAGAAAATCTTGCTGGTTGAGGAGCGCATTGCCCAGCTCAGCGAAGGTGTGAAACGCCTCCAGATGGATGTCAACAGTCAGGCTGAACGGCTGGCCAAGCTGGAGGGCAAATTCGAATTTCTTGAGCAGGGGCTCGGCGCCCGCCGCCGGAAACAGACCGATTAAGCTGGCAGCCGCGACGAGAAAAACGCTCGTCGTGGCTATACGCCTATGAAGCCATGGAAACAGGTCTGTATCACACATTAGGACGACTCCTGGAAGCGGAATCAATCCACGTATACTGCTGAGGAGACAAAAAATTTGCGGGCGCGCCATGGTGAAGTGTGAATCGCGTCCGCCCAGTTTTCAACTGTCTTTTCTCATTACAAATTGCTGTGAATAAAAAGGATAAAAGCATAAACGCAGGTTGGGATCAAGACAATAAGAATGGCGATGTCAACATCGGGGTGATGGCGGCAGCTTGCCCACAACCCCAGAGTCAACAAGGTCATGATAACCGTCATACAAATTTTCCAGGTTTCGATTTTTTTCACCACCCGCATCCTCCAATTCCTCCGATTAGCGTCAAAATTCCCCAAGCGAGTAGCAACGACGAGCGCCTTACCTCGTCGTGGGCCTTTCAAATGGTTATATTATTTCCGCCGGGTCTCGCGTCCAGCGACGAAGATCTGGAGAACGCATCTTCTTCTTATTCTTAACGGCGAATGTTCACTGATCCCTGAATCCGGCGTGAAAACGCAGATTGTCATGCTCGCAACGGTTTGAGCATTTTGATTCTGGCAAGGATTGGATGGGCCGTCTTCTGAATTAAGGGGGAATCCTTCAGGCGTAGTACGGGCCGGTTTTGCGGGCGAGGGATCTCGCCGGGAAGCAAGCTCATTTCCCAGGTATTCCCTGGCTCCTCGTGTCCAAAACGAGTAACATTCTGAAATTGCGCGACGATACGCGTCGGTAATATCTTAGATTGCCCGATATGGAGCATTGTATTCTGAGGCAGCCGGTGGTCTGCAGACCGGCCCGGAGGTCTAAGAGTTTGTTGAAAAAAGGGCTCTGCGCAGGAATCTGGCAGAGAGGGCGATTAATGCGGTTTTCA
>CALCEB010000252.1 GCA_937900045.1 uncultured Acidobacteriota bacterium | reverse complement strand
TCAATCCGCGACCGAGACGCCGTCCCGCCTCTGAGAATGCGCCGGATTCAGGTGTTATAATACCAATTCTCATTATTTGCCTTGTCATTTTAGGCGTTATCATAGCCATCAAAGGTTGTAAATGGTCTTACAGTTGATTTTCGATCCAGTCGTAGCTCAGGTGGTAGAGCAGCAGTTTTGCGCTAAAGCCCGCGTAAGGGGAGGTTTGGGTCTAGCGCCCGTCGCGAGTCTTGGCTAGGAGCGTGTCCGAGAATTGGGTTCGATTAAAGGTGGTCAGGGCGCGCTTCGAAGAGTCGATTCCACCAAAAAACCAAGCAATTCGGAAGTGGGTCGGTGAGGATTGCCTGATTGACCCCCTGGGGTCCGGTTTTTCGGCCCCGGGCTGGGCCTTTTCCTCTCCGCGGGTGGCGCATACATTGGTTTTTATGTGTGCGCCACGGGCAAGCTCTCACGGTATGCTGTTCATCACCAGAATGGACCTATCCTCCAGGTAATAGTGCCTCCAACTTGACCAAGGCCAGTCACGCGGCGGGGCAACCAAGCCTCGCTTGACTGGATTATTGTGCAAGTCATTAAGCCGGCAGCGCAGGGCACCGGAGCCGCAACCCAAGGGCGACGGTCATTCCCGCGAAGGCGGGAATCCATTGCCAGCCGCGCAAACCATAGTGGATTCCCGCCTTCGCGGGAATGACGTGTTCCGGAACGCTTGCTAAGAAAGCAAGAAATTACGACCTTGCAATGCAGAGTTCTTCAGTCCTGGTTATCTTCCCCCGTGGCGGTTGACTTCACACGGATGTTCAGGACGGAACGGGTTTGGAGATACCTCTGAATCTTTGCGGCGAGCGGTTGCGGCCACGCCTTGGCGCGCAGAGTTTCCCGGAGCTTGGGAGCGCTAACTTCGCTGACCTCATCCCACTTGCCGTTGTTGCGGACGATGTTCTGAAGCATCGTCCATTCGGGATCTTCGCGGGGCGGGAGAGCCAACTGATGCGTGTGTGAGACGGAAACTTGAACGCCATTTCCCTTGATGATTTGAACGTTTTCTTGTTCGGCAAAGTTTTCAAGGTCCGCCCGCAATTCCTGCAGGCGCGCCTCAAGCCCATCCATTTGGGATTTGACCGAGGCATATTCGTTGGCCAGGACCACGCCCTGGTCCTTGGAGAACTTTTCCGGCGGAAGTTTTTCCACGGCCAGCACATGCTTCCAAAGTGGGCAGTCCGGTTGATATTCGCACCAATCGCAGAGACGGCTTTTGATGGGCTTAAACTCCGTCTGGTTTTCAATCTCCTCGATCAGGCCGACGGTGCGCTGGGCCAGCTCCTGCAGTTCCTGGTTGGTGCGATGCGAATGCAAGCTAGCTTTGGAACTTACAAAGTGCCAGATCAGTTCCACCTCCTGGACATCAGGCCATTGCGCCCGGAGCCCGATCTGGTACAGTGCAAGCTGGCGGTTGGAGTCAATGTAAGATTGGGGGGGCAGGTCGCGCGCGGTCTTATAGTCATGGATTTCATAGACCCCGTCCGCGCGGCGGGCCACACGGTCAACAAATCCCTGAACACGATGTTTCCCTTCCGGATCGAGACCGAACACCAACCGCATTTCGGTGTCGAGCGTGTCACTCTGATCGAAGGGATGATATTGTTCGTAATAGTTCCGGATGCAGGACTCACCATAGTCCAGATAGTTTTGCGCGGTCAGGCCCTCTTTCACGATCTTGACGCCGGGCCCCCACTCCTCCCGCCATCGCGATTGGTAGAAGGTGAGCAGTTCTTCGAGGGTGTTCAGCTTCTTCAGTTTCAAATCATCGTAGAGCTTGCGGAGCGTTTCATGGACTCGAGAACCAACAAAAGCCTCAATCCCGGTCTCGGCGGGCTTTTTGATTTTGTCGATATACTTGAACTTGTACTTCTGCGGGCAATTCTCATAGGTTTCAAGCTGCGAGTGGGAGTAAATGGGCATCCGGCAGACCTCCGCGGTTCTCCCCGCTTTACGTAATTTATAGATATGTAATACCTATACGTGAGGACATAAGTCGGCGCCGCTCCGTCCTGTAGCGCCGCTCTATGAGCGGCG
>CALCEB010000251.1 GCA_937900045.1 uncultured Acidobacteriota bacterium | reverse complement strand
GCGAGGTGGCGTCTCTTTACCTTATTTTGGTTGCGGCACCGCCGCGCTGCGCTACAACCCACTGCGCCCGGTCCGCTCGAGGGACAAAACCGGGCCAGGCATCAAAAATCCCCAATAGAAATGCGGGTCCTAGCGTTGTGAAAACATCCAAATCGTGCATGAATGCAACCTGTGGCGCGGCAGAAGACCGCTTGTTCCGCTTCCACACGCTCGAACCAAGCGGCCGCAGTCGCGTGATGCTGGTGGCCTCGATAGGCGAGCGCCAGCCACACGTTGATGTCAGGGAAATAGGACTTTATTGATCTGCTGGTTGGTCAGGTGCAACCAGCCGGGCCTTTTCGAGTCGATAATCGGCAGGGCAATCACCTTGCTCTGTGAGCGCTCTTCCGGCCTCCGAGCTCCGCTTTCACCCCGCGCAGAACCAGCTCTTTCACGGAACAGCCCTGCATGGCTGCCTCTGCCTTGAGGCGCCGGTAGATCGGATCGGGAATGTCCACGGTGGTTCTCATAACGACATATTTATGGTTCGAGCAAATTGAAGATCACCTGCGGTCATGCAAACCTTCGTACCTGCCCGCCTTATGGCGGCACGCACTGGCAGGGGCATGACTCCACTTTCTGAAGGAGAACCTGAAACGATCATTTTGCCACTACCCCACGGTCAAGGCTCGTTGCGGCCCGTGACGCGGCGTGTCCCCCGCGCCGGGGTTACTGGACAGGTGGTCTCTAATTCCGCGTCCTCGTCTTCCGGACTTGCGTGGCGAATGCAATCTGCGGCTCAGGAGTGCAGGCACAGCCCGATAACCGCCCTCATTTCCTCCGTATATGGCGTATATTTCTCATACAAAGGTCTTTCTTCACCGCCGGCCCCGCCGCAGGGCTAAAATGCATCCTGGCTCGAAGCCGACGAGCCCCGCGAGATAATCCTGGAATCCATTCGATGCAATTTGAGGGAACGAAGCTAGAGTTAGCAGTGAGGACCGGTAGGATGGACCTGACCGTAGAATCTTCGCATCTCGATCGTCGCTTCAAGCCCCAGCGAGCCAACTGCGCCACTGCCGTTGTCCTCACGACCGCTCTCGCAATGGTCCTCTCTCCGGCCTTGCTTGCCGCTCAGTCCTCTGCTGCGGATCAACCCTGTGTGTTCGAGGGTGAGGTTGTGTCCGCGGCCAGCGGCGACCCGATTGCGGGAGCTCAGGTTACCGCTCAGTGGTCGATCCACCAACGCAGCGCAATTACCGATGGGGCAGGGCGCTTTTGTATTGGCTCCGTTGCCGCAGGGCAGTATCACATCCTGATCGAGCGGAAAGGCTTTGTTAACACCTACTATGGTGAAAATCTCCCATCCCTCGTGTGGCAGGTTTTTTCGGTTTCAACTTCCTCCGCCTTCTCGAACCTCGTAATCCGCTTGCTTCCGGCGGCTCAGATCGAAGGCCACGTTTACGATGAAAATGGCGATCCTTTCCAGGGAGTGAGGGTAGAAGCGGTGCGGGAACATTGGCGGGGCGGGCGCTTACATTTTGAGCCGTCGCGCAGCGGTGAAACCAACGATCAGGGCGATTACAAAATCGATGGTCTCGCGCCGGACAACTACTTGCTTTTTGTCATAGCTCATAACAACCCCACAAGGCAGAAGGAAAGCTCTCCCAAGGACCGGGAAAGGGGTGACGACGTTGCCTACGTACCCTTCTTCTACCCTGGAACCGTGGAGTTCCGGGGCGCTGGTATTGTCAATCTGCGGGCGGGAGACGATCGTGGCCCCTTTGATTTTCACCTTCATCCCGTTTTCGCATATTCCATCAAGGGAGAGATCGGCAAAGCAGGCCTTCCTAAGGCGCGGCGTAACGCCGTCGAAATTTCGATAGTCCCTCAGAATCCTGATGCCCCCGATTACGATCTTCACCGGAGACGCTTGAGCTTCAAGCAAAGTTCATTTGTGATTCACGGAATCCTGCCGGGTTCTTACGCCTTGATCGCTAGTACAACGGCAAAACACAAAACCTATAGCGGACGGGTCGCAGTGACGATAGGCGAATCGGACGTTAACGGCCTGCGGTTAATCCTCGGCCCAAATTTCGATTTGCCCGGAAAAGTCACGGTAAACGGTAATCCCGCGGTCAAAGCAAGTGATCTGAGGATGGTTTTATCCACTAAGCTTCCCCAAGCTTGGAGTGACCAATTCGAGGAGGTCAGTCCGGGCGGAACATTTACCTTCAAAAACATTTCTGAAGGTCCGGCCTCGGTCAGTGTTTCCGGCTGTAGGAACTGCTACGTTAAATCCGTTAAACTCGGAGGGGATCCCTATCCTCCAAGCCGGATTGATATCACACGTGAAGCAGCATCGGTCGGGCTCGAAATCACGATTGGCATGGATGGAGCGCAGGTGACCGGCATGGTGGTTGACGACAATCAGAAGTCGGCGGTCAAAGCCTATGTCGTCGTTGTTCCCGAGACACCATCTGCGCTGAATCAAGGCTTTTACCGCACCGCTTTTACGGATAACCAGGGCCAGTTCGGAATTGTGGGGTTGCCGGCCGGTGACTACCTGGTGTTTGCTTGGCCCTCTCCGCAAGGAGCAGCCTTTGAGGATCCTTCTTTCATCGAGCAACATCGGGATGACGGACTGTCCGTCACTCTGATGGGCGGCCAGATTCGCAACCTACAGCTTCACTTGCTGCCCCCTCTTTCCAGCGGCTCTGAATAGAGTTGACCAATTGTAGCGGCGCTCAGTAAGCGTCGAGGTGATGTTTCCTGACGGCTGTCGCAGATCGCCGCTACAAACTTTTCTTGGTGAGATATCTATAGACACGATAATAGTACATTGACAAACTCCCGATGCTGCGATAGCTTTATAGTCTTCAAGAAGGAATCATTCCTATGAGTAGCTCAAAGACTCCAGCCGGCTCCGGACCCGAAAAATTGCTACGGGTGCTGATTGCCGAAGACAACCCGGCGGATGCGGAGCTCTGCATCCGTGAGCTTGAACACGCTGGATACTCAGTCGAGGCGGACCAGGTGGGCTCTCCCGCTGAATTTGAGGAAGCGATTCGTACCCGAACCTTCGACGTTGTTCTCTGTGACCACAATTTGAGAGAAGGGACCGGCCGGGATGCCTTGACGCGGTTGAAAGCCAGTGGGCTGGACATTCCCTTTATCCTCGTCACGGGGACGCTGGAGGATTCATCGGCGGTGGAGTGCATCCAGGATGGCGCTGCTGATTATGTGCTGAAGGGCGGTCTGCCACGCCTTCCCGCTGCCGTCCACGGTGCACTTCTCCAGAAGGTTCTGCGCGATGACCATAACCGCGCCGTTCAGGCGCTACGCGCCTCGGAGAGGCGGTACCGGCTCCTTTTTGAGAGGAATCTGGCGGGTGTGTACAGCATCACACTAGATGGCCGCATCCTCGACCTCAATGAGGCCGGAGCCCTTATGTTTGGATACACATCTCCGGAGGAGGTCAAGAAACATCCGCTGTGGGAGATTTCATCAGCCCCCGAGGAACTCAGGCATCTAATTCTACGCGTTCGTGAGTTCAAGACCCTGACCAATCTTGAGGTGAAGCTCCGCAAGAAAGATGGACGCCCGCTGTGGGCGCTCATCAATGCCAGCTTGATTGAGAACGAGGATGGATCACCGCACGCCGTTGAAGGAACACTGATTGACATCACAGACCGCAAAGATGCGGAAGAAGCTTTACGCCGCAGCGAGAAGCGGTTTCGCGAGCTGATCGAAAACAGTTCGGACGCTATTTCGTTAATTGATCCCCATGGAAGAGTGCTGTTTTCCAGCCACTCGATCAGCCCTATTCTGGGTTATGACGTGAAGGAGCGGCTGGGCAAGGATGTGTTCGAGCTGATGCACCCGGATGATATGGCCCCGACCAAGGCCGCTTTTCAAAGGCTTCTTGATGAGCCTGACGAGATCGTTACAATTCAGGTACGCTACCGGCATAAGGATGGGACGTGGCGATGGCTGGAAGCTTTGGGCAAGAATCTGTTGCGCGAACCGAGCGTTCGTGCCTTGGTGGTAAATTATCGCGACATTACTGAGCGCAAGCGGCTCCAGGAGCAGTTCTACCAATCGCAGAAGATGGAAGCCGTGGGGCGGCTGGCGGGGGGCGTTGCCCATGATTTCAACAATTTGCTGACTGCTATCATCGGCTACAGCGATATCGTGTTGGAAAAACTGCCGGTTGAGAGTGATAACCGGCGGGCCATCCAGGAAATCAAGAAGGCTGGCGAGCGCGCGGCGCTGCTCACCAGGCAGTTGCTTGCCTTCAGCCGCCAGCAAGTGCTCTCCCCGCAGCTTCTCGACCTCAACCAAGTGGTTTTTGAAATGGGCCGGCTGCTTCGCCGTTTGATCGGCGACGACATTGAACTGGTCACCATTCCGGCTTCTCCGCTCGGCCGCGTCAAGGCCGATCCGACACAACTTGAACAGGTCCTCATGAATCTTGCGGTTAACGCCCGGGATGCAATGCCACATGGAGGCAGACTGATCATTGAGACCTCGAACATTCAGGTGGAAGACAACTTTGCCATCGATCCGGTGAAGGTTACGCCGGGCCCCTACACGTTGCTAACGGTCAGCGACACGGGCTTCGGAATGGACGCAGCCACGCGCGCCCGGGCCTTTGACCCGTTCTTCACCACCAAGGAAAAAGGCAAGGGCACCGGGCTTGGCTTGGCCACGGTTTACGGCATTGTCAAGCAGAGCGGGGGCTATATCTGGGTGTATAGCGAACCCGGGCAGGGAACCACATTCAAGATTTACCTGCCAAGAGTGGACGAGATTCCGGAGCCTGCCAGGGTTCCCGAGGTTCAGGGTACACCTCGTCACGGCACGGAGACGGTTCTGCTGGTTGAGGACAATCCGTCTGTCCGGCAGCTCACAAGCAGGCTGCTTCGCGCTAAGGGTTACGTGGTGTTGGAGGCGAAGAGCGGGAAGGAAGCGCTGGCCCTTGCCGAAAAACATCCTGGAACGATTGGCTTGCTTCTCACAGATGTTGTGATGCCCCATTTGAGTGGTCAGGACCTGGCAAAACAAATGACTGGAAAACATTCGGAAATCAGGGTGCTATTCATGTCGGGTTATGCCGGAACGTCGCCCGGTGATCTGATCTCCTTGGACCCCGATGCGGCCTTCATCCAGAAACCATTTAATGCTGACCAGCTTGCCCGGCGCGTCCGGGAAGTTCTGGATGGCGTCCAGCCCGGCGCAGACAGCGTGTTGAATACCGTGAACAAGCCCGCCTGAATGGGTGATTGTGGCTGGCTTTTTTGACCTTAAGCCTGACGCTGAGGGTCGCTTCTTGTTTGAAATTCCCGCCGGTTTCTCCCCGCCCTTGATCTATTGGGATTTTCAACATATAGTGACGTTCCTTTATTGAAGGGGTGTCTCGTGCATCCTCCCGCCCGCAGGGCAGTGCCCCGAGCGTCGAGTTGGGACGAGCGGCTTGAGGATCGAAGCAGAAGAATGCTTGAAAGTTCCACTTTGGCAGAGTCCAAGTCTTGCCCTGACCGTCTTGACGGCAAGATGACGAATAATCCAGGTTAGCTTTCCGCGCCGGAATTCTGCTTCGGGACTACTCCACAAGCGTGTTGGTTCTCCATCTGGCTCATGAATCCCGGTATAATGGAGAGACTTCCTCAAGATTAGGAGCGTGACAATTGTCCAGAGGGTCCAAAATTCTGGTCGTTGATGATGAGTTCCACGAGCGTTCGGGTTTAGCGACTCTTTTGGAGAGTTGGGGATACGAGGCCGAGACTGCAGAAAACGGCCAGGAAGCGATGGTCAAAGTCCAGGACTTCGACCCGGTGGTGGTGATTTCTGACCTTCGAATGCCGGACGGGAACGGACTGGAGTTGTTGCGGGAAGTCAGGAAGACTCATCCTTCGCTGAACTTTATCATGCTTTCCGGACAGGGGACGATTGAGGATGCTGTAGAGGCTACAAAGCTTGGTGCATTCAACTTCCTCGAAAAGCCCCTCGACCCGAAGAAGCTTCAGGTTGAACTCCGGAACTGCCTGGAACGCAACCAGAAGGATCGCGAACTTGAAATCGCACAACGGCGTCTGCGCGACGCCGGCATTCTGGGCAAGTTGGTGGGAAAATCGAAGAAAATGCAAGAGGTGTTGTCCCTTATCTCGCAGGTAGCGCCGTCTAATGCTTCAGTGCTCATTACCGGGGAGAGCGGCACAGGAAAGGAACTTGCGGCAAGGACGATTCACGATTTGAGTCCACGCCACTCGAACCCGTTCGTCGCAGTTAATTGCGCGGCAATTCCGGAGAGCCTCATGGAAAGTGAAATTTTTGGCCATGAAAGAGGCGCGTTCACCGGCGCGCTTGACCGGCGTGCCGGTTGCTTTGAGCTGGCAGATGGGGGGACTCTTTTGCTGGATGAAATCGGAGAAATGCCTTTTTCGACTCAGGCGAAGCTTCTTCGGGTGCTCGAGGATTCAAAGGTAAGGCGCCTGGGGAGCAAGACCGAAACGGAAGTCGATGTCCGCGTTCTGGCCGCAACCAACAAGGTGCCAGAGGATGCTGTTTCCAAGGGCCAGTTGCGTAATGATCTCTATTTCAGGCTGAACGTGGTGCGTATCACCTTGCCGCCCTTGAGGGATCACCTGGACGATCTGGATGTGTTGGTTGAGACCTTGCTCCTCGACTTGAATCATAAGCATCAACGTGCTGTGAAGCGCGTTGACGGGGCGGTGCTGGACCTGTTCCGCCGCCACTCCTGGCCGGGAAACGTCCGGGAGCTGCGGAACACATTGGAGCGCGCGCTGGTGGTGTGCAGCGGAGAAACTTTGTCCCCGTTGAATCTGGCGCCCGAATTCGGCCGTCCACCCCTCATCTCAGGGAACGATAACCTTGCTTTGCGGGCCGGTCTGACCGTCGCGGAGGCCGAGCGGAGGCTGATCCTGGAGACCTTGACTTTCACGCAGAACAATAAGACGCGCGCGGCGGAGATGCTTGGCATCAGCCTGAAGACGCTCCACAATAAGCTGAAGGAATATGAGAATCAGCCTTAAAGTCAAACTCACGGCGCTCATCTCCCTTCTGGTCCTGTTGGTTGTTCTTGCCACCTCGACGCTCTATATGGCGAATTTCGTCCGGGAAGCGCTCGATCAGGTCCAACAAAAGGCTGTCTATATTCTGGATGAAACCTACACCCGGGCCCGTGTTGTGGTGGCGGAAACTCGCATTCCATCCAATCTAAATGCCGGCAATCATGAGGCGGTGCAGCAGTTTATCTATTCGGGCCTGATGCAAGATGACGGATTGCGGTCGCTGATGGAATCCGCCGCAGCCTATTCCACCGTCATCGATTACGTTGCGATTACCAACGAACGGCGCGTGGTTCTGGCTCACAATGATCCGAGTGAAGTGGGGGAGCGGCTCACTCCTGCCCCGCCACTAAACGGGCTCTTGCACGCCGGCCTTTACCACCAATTGCGAGCCCTTTACGGTCCACCCAGTGTCTACGAAGTCGTTCTACCCCTGGAGATGGGGAACCGGCCCTTTGGCGACGTGCGGGTAGGTATCTCCACGGTCTTTCTGCGCGCTCAGGTGGATCCGCCTCTTCGCGGAGCGCTCGAGCTGTCTTTATTGGTGATTTTGATGGCCACGGTATCCGCGGGTCTGGTTTCGTTCCGCGTGCTGAAGCCCATTGCCGCCATCTCCCAGGAACTGGACCGCTTGGCGCGAGGTGAGTTTTCCAAACCGGTCGAAATTCACCGGGCCGATGAATGGGGCATCCTTTCCTCGAAGTTAAACCTTCTCGGTGAACAGATTCGTGGAGAAAAAGCGGCATACGTTGCTCTGAAGGACAACCTGGATCAGCTCTTTGGCAAACTCGCCGAAGGTTGGCTGCTGTTTGACCCTCAGAACCGGCTTGTGCTCGCCACGCCTGCCGTAACACGATTCCTCGGCCGGAAACCCGGAGAGATCGCGCGGCAGTGCGCTTCTGAAATATTCGCCGGGGAGGGGCCTTTAAATGAGCTCTTACGGCAGGTGTTCGAGCAGCGCAAGCCGCTACCTAGCCGGACGGTTGAGCTTGCGCCGGATGCAGAGACACCCCGCGTGGCAGTGGCCGTGGACTTTGTTGAGGAACAGGGCCAGCCCGTCGTGAGCCTGGTGACGCTTCGCGACGCTGATACCCGGGCGCAGCTTAAAGACCAGATTGACGTCACGGCGAAGCTGGCAGCATTGGGCAGGCTCACCTCGGGTGTCGCGCACGAAGTCAAGAACCCCTTGAATGCCATGATTCTTCAGGTCGAAATCCTGAAGTCGAAGCTCCAGAACCGGGATCAGGAGGTGAAACCACAGCTTGAGGTTCTTACGTCAGAAATCCGGCGTTTGGATCGCGTGGTGAAGACCTTTCTTGATTTCACACGCCCGCTCGAATTGCTGCGAGTGGAAACGGACCTGACAGACCTCATGAAGGAGGTTTTTACGCTTGCCGAGCCGCAAGCGCGCAAGAGCAATGTCCGGCTGATCTTGGATCCTAACGGCGCCATACCACGGTTGAAGTTGGATCGTGATTTGATGAAACAGGCGCTGCTAAATCTGGTTCTGAATGGCTGCCAAGCTATGCCTTCGGGAGGCGAACTGCGTGTGAAGCCACGCAACGAGCCTCACCGTGTGGAACTGGAAATTGCCGATCAGGGTGAGGGGATTCCGCCCGAAGCCCGGCAAAAAATCTTCTCGCTCTATTACACGACCAAGCCTGGAGGCAGCGGCGTCGGCTTGGCAATGACCTATCGCATCATCCAACTCCACGAGGGTGAAATTACGTTTTTAAGCGAAGTCAATCGCGGGACGACGTTCCGCATAACCCTGCCGGCGGGTTAAGGTGTGGCGCCGCCTGAAGTTTGCAGACCGGCGCAGGACCGATCGGCGCCCCGAAAGCTCGGCGCTTGCAGGGGGGTGGCTATCCATCGCTCAGCACCGGCGGCAAAGCTAGTCTCGCTGATGCACGACCGGAGCCGGCTCTCAAAAGCTGCGAAGACAAGGTTGGAATACCGGTGGGCGGCAAGGTGTCAAAACCTTGACTTCAACTTGGCGGGAAGTTTAGAGTTATGGCTTGCCGGCTTGAAAGGTGTTATTCAGTTCATTTGCAAATATCGAGTATATCAAATCGGCTCAAGACCCTGCGGCAGCCCTCAGGGGGCGCAATCATCCTGAAACGAAAAATGGCAGGAATTGGTGTTCGGAAGAAGGAGGTTAAACGGGCGGAAATAGTGCTGTGATAGTTTTCTCCCGCATGAATGGCAACTGAGACCGTGAGGCAGCAAACAGAAACTATCCTCGATGAAATTCTGGCTACCCGGAAGGAGCGGATTCGTGCTGTAAAGGGGGAGGTTTCATTAGCGGGCCTGGAGAGAGTGGCATCACAGCGAAATGACGTGCGGGATTTTGCAGCATCCCTTGCAAAGCCTGGCTTGCGCGTGATCGCCGAGCTTAAGAAAGCTTCGCCTTCGCGCGGTCTGATTCGGCAGGATTATCGCATCCGGGAGATCGCGGCTTCATATCAGTCAGCCGGTGCGGCAGCGATTTCGGTCTTGACTGAGCCTGATTACTTTCGAGGGACCCTCGAGGATTTGCAAGCGGTAAGACAGACCGTGAGCCTGGCCTGCTTGCGGAAGGACTTCATCCTTGATGCTTATCAGGTAGTGGAATCGGCCGCTGCGGGTGCGGATGCCATTCTATTAATTGCGGCGGCGTTATCCGACCGGGAGTTAAAGGAGTTCAGCCGGATTGCCAGCTCATTCGGTATTTCGGCGCTGGTAGAAGTTCACACCGAGGAGGAACTTGACCGGTCGCTGGCAGCAGGCTCGAAGATCATCGGAGTGAATAACCGAGATCTGCGGAGCTTCGAAGTGAAACTCGAGACATCACTTCAGTTGCGGAAACAGATCCCCAAAGGATGCTTGTCCGTGAGCGAAAGCGGTATTCACTCCGCCGATGACCTCAAGCGGCTCGAAGACGCGGGATTCGATGCTGTGCTGATTGGCGAGCACTTGATGCTCGCGCCGGATCCGGGGAAGGAACTTGCAGGGTTTATTCGCGGCCTTCATTGACGGGATGGGACACGCCAGGCTCCGCCCAACCTGGATCAGAATTGAAAGCAAATGCCTTCCTGGTTTCAACGTTCCGGATGGAATTCGGATGGTTGGCTCTGCGAAATCTTCAAGGAGATGGCGCACTGACCGTTCGAGGGCGAAATGCTTCATAGGTCATGACTAGGGTAAAAATTTGCGGCATCCGGCGCTGGGAGGACGCTACCCTTGCGATCGAGCTTGGCGCCTCCGCGCTGGGTTTTAACTTCTTCGCTTTCTCCAAGCGTTTCATCGCTCCGGAGAGGGCGGCAGACCTGATTGCAAAACTTCCCCCGTTCGTCGTACCTGTGGGGATCTTCGCGGATGAAACGGATGCCGGCCGGATCCGGGCCATGGCGCAAGAGTCCGGTGTGACCACTCTTCAAATTCACGGTACCCACCCGCCTCTGCTGGAAGGATTGAGGAAGCAATTCCGGCTGATCCAGGCTGTGCAAATCGCTTCGCAGATTGAGAACGGTATATTCAGGGAGGTTCGGGCGGACGCGCTTTTGCTGGATGCTTATGACCCGTCGTTGCGCGGCGGGACAGGCAAGGTATTCGATTGGAACCTGGCATTGGATGCAAAAAAATATGCCCCAGTGATTCTGGCCGGGGGATTGAATCCGGGAAACGTGGGCCAAGCGATCCGGTTGGTTCAGCCCTACGCGGTGGATGTGGCCAGCGGTGTTGAGGACTCACCGGGGATGAAGAGCCACGAGAAATTAAAGGCATTCTTCAAGGCCGTCCGGGAAGCCGACCGGATGGAACCCGCAAATTGAGCGACTCTCAGGCTTTGACCAAGCTTTCGAAATTCCCTTCGTTGCGTACGGAGCGCCGGACCGTTTTTCCGATTCTCAGTTTGTGTCTTTAAATCACTCAATCTAGGACATAGAAAGACAAGCCAATGCCTATGCAGACTCAACCCGTGGAATTTGGATTCAATCCCGATGCCAATGGGCGGTTTGGTCCGTTTGGCGGGCGCTTTGTTCCGGAAACCTTGATGTGCCCGATCGAGGAATTGGAGCACGCTTATGAAGACGCCTGTAAAGACCGGGAGTTTGACCGCGAATTCAGGCGGCTGCTAAAGGATTTCGCCGGCCGTCCAACGCCCTTGTTTCACGCGCGGCGGTTGACCCAACACCTTGGCGGGGCGCAGATTTTCCTGAAGCGGGAAGACTTGCTGCACACGGGCGCTCACAAGATTAACAATTGCATTGGTCAGGGTTTGCTGGCATTAAGGATGGGCAAGACCCGGCTGATTGCCGAAACCGGAGCGGGGCAGCATGGCGTGGCGACCGCGACTGTGGCGGCGCTCCTGGGCCTCGAATGTGTCGTCTACATGGGCGAGGAAGACATGGCCCGCCAGTCGCCCAACGTGTTCCGGATGAGGTTGTTGGGAGCAAAAGTTGAGCCGGTGAGCTCAGGTAGCCGCACCCTCAAGGACGCGATTAACGAAGCCATGCGCGATTGGGTGTCCAATGTCCACAACACTCACTACTTGCTGGGATCGGTTCTTGGTCCGCATCCTTACCCGCTAATGGTGCGGAACTTTCACCGCGTCATTGGCCAGGAAGCGCGCCGCCAGATTCTGGAAGCCTGTGGACGTTTGCCGGACTGGCTCTTCGCCTGTGTGGGTGGCGGGAGCAATTCAATCGGGCTCTTCTACGATTTTATCCCCGACGCGAGTGTCAAAATGGTGGGCGTTGAGGCGGGAGGCAAAGGCCAAGAGCTTGGTGAGCACGCTGCACGTTTTTCGGGCGGACGGCCTGGCGTCCTGCACGGAACTTACACCTACGTCCTGCAAACCCTCGACGGTTTAATATCCACTACCCATTCGGTTTCCGCGGGCCTGGATTATCCCGCGGTGGGCCCCGAACACGCCTTGCTGCACAGCGAAGGCAGAGTGGAGTACTCGCGCGTGTCGGATCAGGAGGCACTCGAAGCGGCAAGGTTACTCTCGCGTTTAGAAGGAATCATTCCGGCGCTCGAATCCGCTCACGCCGTGGCGGAGGTTGTGAAGCGCGCGCCTGGAATGAGCAAGGATGAAGTTGTCATCATCAATCTCTCCGGCCGCGGCGACAAAGACCTGGGTATCTACCAATCTACGGGAACGATGTGATCTATGTCCGTCACTCACAAAACTCGAATCACAGCTTGTTTTGACAAGTTGAGGGCTGAAGGCGCGAAGGGCCTGGTGGTGTATCTGACGGCCGGTGATCCAAGCCTTGAAGATACCGGCAGGCTTCTCGCTGCTATTGAGCGGGGTGGGGCGGATTTGATTGAGTTGGGTGTCCCATTTTCCGACCCGCTGGCGGATGGCCCGGTCATTCAACGCGCCTCGGAGCGGGCGCTCAAGGGCCAGGCCACCCTCGCCAAGATTCTCGAACATCTTCCCACATGGCGCGAGCAGGTGGCCATACCCATCGTTCTCTTCGGCTACTTCAATCCGATTTTGCAATATGGCCTTGAGAAATTTGCGAAAGATGCTTCGCAAGCAGGCGTGGATGGAGTGCTGGTGGTGGATCTGACGCCCGAGGAGGCAGGGTCCTACGTTGAGGCGATCCGTGCCTATCACCTCGATGCAATTTTCCTGGCGTCTCCTACATCCACAGAGGAACGTCTCAAGAAAATTAGTCAGACTTCCACGGGCTTTCTTTATCTGGTTTCGCGCGAGGGAGTGACAGGTGAACGTTCCGATATCTCATTGGCATTGAAGCCGCTGGTGGAGCGGGTTAAAGAGAACACGGCGCTTCCGGTGGCTGTCGGTTTTGGAATTTCCACTCCCGCGCAGGTGCGGGAGGTGCAGAGCTTGGCCGATGCGGCCGTGGTGGGCAGCGCCGTGATACGCGCCATTGAGGATCGCTATCCTAGCCAGGGTGAAGAGTCCATCGAACAGTATATTCGCTGGCTCAAGCACGGCGCGGGAGAAAAACCCGAATGAAGGATATGGCGGACTGGCGCAAGCTCATTGACGAAATTGACCTTCAGATACTCTCGCTGCTCAACGAGCGGTCCAAATGTGCGCTGGAGGTCGGGCATTACAAAAAAGCAAAAAATCTTCCGGCGTGGGCGCCAGAACGCGAGGCGGAAATCCTGCGCAATGTTGTGAAGGCCAATCGCGGCCCGTTGGATGACGGCGCAGTCCGCCGCCTTTTTGAGCGCATCATTGACGAAGCCCGCTCGCTTGAGCGCCACGTGATGGAAGGTGGCAGCTACAAGATCAAGGAGTAACGGAAGATGCTCGTGGTAAT
>CALCEB010000250.1 GCA_937900045.1 uncultured Acidobacteriota bacterium | reverse complement strand
TCAATCCGCGACCGAGACGCCGTCCCGCCTCTGAGAATGCGCCGGATTCAGGTTTAAGGCAGTTTCACCCTTAAATGCACCTACTATTCAGGGACGACCGGTAGAACTTGACCAACATGGAGATCTGCTTCCTTGGCCCCGACCCCACCATGTGGGGTACTCCTATGCGGGCTATTTTATGTCGCGGTGGCAATACCTCTGGGAGCAGTATAATCACCAGCGATATTCCGATTTTTACTGCTGTTTTAATTATGATCATGAGACTTTTGTGACGTATCCAGACCGCCGCTGGGCAAACTCCACAGGATATCTCCGGGCCATGATGGAAGGATTCATCGAGCATTTGTACCCATACACGGGTGACCCGCGAACCCTCACGTTCCTGGAGGACTTTGTTGATTACGAATTGGCAAACGGGACAACGCCCATGAGCTACACCTGGGCTGGTGTCCCCTATGCCTCCGCAGACCCTGGAGCCTTGCGCTATACGGGATGGTATCCACATGGGGTTGACTTCATTGAACCCCCAGTTGTCGGAGAAGACGGATATGGCTATTTGCGGGCCTACGAAATGACGGGCATAACACGCTATCTGCGGGTGGCCATCCGGTGTGCTGAAGCACTTGCCAAGAACCAGCGGCAAGGAGACGCCAAATCCTCACCTTGGCCTTACCGGTGCTACGCACGTGACGGCAAACAGCTCTACGGGAAGCAAAGAGGAGACTACTCTGCAGATGTCATCGAGCCCATTATGTTGTTCGATGAACTAATTCGGCTTCAATTCGGAAACGTTGCTGTTTACCGCCATGCGAAGCAGCGAGCGTGGGACTGGCTCATGCAGTATTCGATGAAAAACAATGTGTGGGTAGGATATTTCGAGGACGTTACTCCTAGCATGGCTAATATGAACAACGTGATTCCCCTTGAGACAGCCCGCTACCTGATTCTTCACCCCGAAACGGATTCGAACTGGCAGCGTGATGCCGCGAGCCTGATTGAATGGGTGAAGACCACTCCGAAATGGCCCAAATTTATCGTTCACGGAGCATTGGAGACGACTGAACAAGGCGATGGGGTAACCTTTTGTTGCCAGAAGCCGGGTTGGTGCTGCGACAGTCATACTGCGCGATTAGCCGCTGTAGAGGCATTGTATTACTCTAAGACAGGGGATACTTCCTACCGAGATGAAGCTTTCCGCTCCTACAACTGGATAACTTACTTCCAAGGTTTTCCACCAAAGGGACATACACCTTGGGGCGACGGGCAGTGGTGGTTTACCGACGAGTTTGCCGATGGTCCACGGCGTCTCATGGATGGGCTTTGGGCTGTGCCGGAATGGGCTCCAGCCGGTGAGTCTCACCTTTTGGGAAGCTCCTCCGTGGTTACAAATATTTCATATGGTCAAGGGCGAGTGACCTATTCAACCTTCGACAACAATGCTGTCGATGTGCTGCGGGTGGACTTTAAGCCCGCCTGGGTGATGACAGGAGGGCGTTATCTTCAGCTAAGAAGCGATCTCCGCCTGCCGGGCTACACCTTTGATGCTTCGACAGGGATCATGCGCGTTCGTCACGATAGCGGCCGACAGGTTGATGTGGAAGGAGAGGGTGGTCCGGTCCCTTCAGAAATGGTAGACTTTGATAACCCTGCGCTTCCTGCCAACACCATTCTTGCCGGGCAATATCCCACTGGAGTGATCAATTGGGGAAACAAGAAGGAATGGAAAATCGGAGTTCCTCAGGGCCGTCTGGCAACCTTCAATCTTGTGGTCGCCAATCGGAGTTTGGAAAATACTGGATTCTCTTTCGATTACCGAAAGTATTCTTAGGCATGGTAGTGTACAACCGAAGTGATCATGTTGTGACATTGAAGGTCCATTCCCCGGACGCGAGTGACGCAATTGCAACGATCCCTGCGGGGTGGATCAAGCGGGTCAAGACAGGCTGGATCTTCCCAACAGCTCGCGTCCGCTTCGAGATTGAAGGAAAGGGATCACTAAGTGACCTCTGCTTTGATGACTTGTCTTTTACGGATTCCGTTCCGGTTCCACCCGGAACGGAAGATGCCACGCTCCCTTAAAGGTTAAATTTGCGGCTCCTCTCCCAAAACAGTGATGGGATTGAAGGGTTTTGGCTTAATGAGTTAGTTGTGGAATCCGAAAATGATTAGGGGCGGGTCAAGAAGTTCGTGAAATGACACGGGAGACAGGCTACGCTGTTTGTGCACATGAGCGACGTAGCAGCCTCCACCGAAATGTATCAATTTCGCGTCGTCGTCCGCGACACCAGCCCGCACCTCTGGCGCCGCATGCGGGTTCGTAGCAGCACCACCCTCGCCGAGTTTCATCACACCCTTCAGGTTGCGTTCGGTTGGTCCGGCTCCCACCCTGATCGCTTTTTCCTTCGAGGGAAAGCCCACGGAACCAAATCTCCTGGCGGTCAGGATGGTGTTGATCAGCTTCGCCTGGCCGACTTCCACTTCCTTTGTATCCGTCCGGTGAATCGTGAGCTTTCGGCAAGGGTGCTTAACTTGACTGGGCGAGTGTTGATAACGTCAGTCTGTGGCCCTGCGGGGCCAGGAGGCCAGACTGATGATTGCGCGCAAGGCACGCACCATTCATTCCTCGATAGATGTAAGCGTCCGGTGAACCCATCTTCCTGCCTTATAGATCCAGACCGATAATCTCCGGGTTCTGCGCAAGAATTTGGCGAAAGGCGCATTCTAGGCTGCTTTCTGGA
>CALCEB010000249.1 GCA_937900045.1 uncultured Acidobacteriota bacterium | reverse complement strand
GTTAAAGAAAGAAGTGGCCTCGTAAACGGCACCCTGGCGAAGGCACGTCTTTACGAGGATCGTGGGCAGTTTGCGGAAGCCCTTGGACAGTGGGAAATTCTCCGCACCATTTACAGTCAATATCCCGGGTTGAGTTTTGAAATCGAACGAGTCGCCAAGCGCCGCGAACAGCAGTCACACTCCGAAGCGAAAGGCCGTTGGGCCGATCAGATCGATAGCGCGCTTCACTCCGGTGAGTACGCTCAAGCGTTGTCACTCTTGGGAAAGGCCCAAGCCGAATTCCCAAACGATGCAGAGCTAGCCGAGCTTGGAAAGCTCGCTCAACAAGGGGTGGAACGGACTGCGGAAGCCCACCTGTTGTTGGAGCAGGGCCAGGAGTTGTGCGCCCAAAAGCGTATTCAAGAAGGTTTAGAGTGCCTGCGAAAGGCGCACGGACTGGACGAGCGGAGCCCTAGTATTCGGGCCATCCTTCTCGAAATGCTTGTTGAACAGGCTCGCAGCCTTCTGGATACAGACTGGCGCACCGCTGAGCTTTTGGTGCAACAGGCATTGGACCTTGACCCTGCCAACGGATTAGCGAAAAACGTACAGACTTTAGTCATGGACCACAAGAAGGATGAGTCCGTGGCCGATTGCCTAACCCAGGTTCGCCGGTGCCAAGCAGCAGGAGACGTGAAAGGGGCGCTGGCTTTGGTCGAAAAGGCTCTGGCCTCGTACCCTCTGGAGCCTCGTCTCCTGCAGAGCCGCGACACTTTGCAAAGACAGGCGCCGCAATTCTGGCCGCAGCAGAATCGTCCCCAAGACTTGGAACGGACAAGGCGGTTCGAGCAGGATGCAAATAGGACGAACGACGCGGAAAAGGTGAGTTTGTTATGGCAAGACGCTCAGTTCGTCGCCAGCCAGTACCCTGAAGATGAGGAGTTTCAGACCTTGGCCAGGAATGTCGGCAAACGTTTGCAGACAATTGTCAGCGTGTCTGCATACGGACCGGACTCTGAGAACAAGCATCCTTCGGAGCCGCAGTCTGAAATAGGAGCGGATCTGCCTTCTGAAATAACTGTAGAGCATGGCGAGTCCGCTCTGGTGGCGTGGTGGCGTGACTTCAGGAAAACTGCGGCCCGTTTATTTCAAGAGCAACAACGATGGATCGTTGCTGGCGCGGCGACCCTGGTTGTTCTTCTAATCATGATTTGGGTTGGGCTGCACCGCCCTCGGCATCCCAGATTGAAAAGCCCCACTGGGCCGCTCGTTGACCTGGGAAGGCACATTGACGAAGTTTCGCTGGCGGACCTCTCCAGCCTGCGCCATATCCCCGGAGTAGTGGCTCTTAAAGCTGTGAGACAAACACAACGTGATTCCGACAAAGTTGCGCCCGTAAGCGTGGTGTCAACCCCCGATCCGAAGGCCGAAGCCCGTCAGAGGCTGCAGAAGCTCGCCTTTGATGCATATACTAGCAAGCAGTTTGCTGAGCCTTCCGGTGCCAATGCGATTTTTTACTCGAAACAGATGTTGGCTTCTGATCCAAATAATGGTTGGGCCCAAAAAGTGATTAATGACAGTATTCTTGGCGTAAAAAACCTCATTGACAGTGCAATTGCAAATAAGGACTTTATCGGCGCACGCCAATGCCTTGGTGCATTAGCCCTACTCCTTCCAAGTGACAAGGACATCAAGAGTCTTGAAGCGGATATTGATTATGCTGAAAAGCAGGCAGCGCCTCGCCCGAAGCCCGCACCCCCGCCTATCGTGTTCAGCGCCGATGTCTCGCGCTTGCACGGGCGCAAGTCTTTTTCTGAGGGCATTCTTAGCGTTAGCGGGGGCCAGTTTAGTTATACTGGCAAATCAATTTTGGGAGGAAAATCGGACGGGTTTAAGGTGTCTTGCTCGGAGATTGATGCGATTAGTAAACATAAGAGTGTGTTCTCTCATCACAAGCGCTACGAGGTCCAAACCACCTCCAACAAGGACTTTTCATTTGAGCCTAAAAGCGACTCCAATTTCAATTTCAAGAAACTGGATTTGGTCTGCTCAAAAGAACCCAAAGAAAACTAGAAACTCGAGGTTAAATAGCGGATGAGAACCACCTGACATCGTGAGGAACACGGAAGTCTTTATTCCTGGCAACGAGGACTAGCAATCCCGAGCAAACTGCGGGACGAACGCAAGGCTCGTGGCGACAAAGCGATGGCAGGGTAGTGAGCGATGAGTTCCACGAGATGTGGGTTGAGTTGAATTCAGGCCGCCGACGGCCCTTGTAGAAGCATATTCTAAGCAGCATTGAGGGTAATCCAACGAAGCTTCAAGACCGTTACCAGATCAAAGGGACCATTGGACGTGGAGGGATGGGTGTGGTCTACCGCGCCTATGATCTGGAGGTGAAGCGAGAAGTTGCCTTGAAGACGCTGCGTGACGTTCCCAGCCGCGCCGCCCTTGAAATGTTTCAAAGAGAATGTCAGATTCTGGCGTCTCTCAGCCATCCGAATATTGTACAAATATTCGACGTTGGCGAATTCGATGAAAGCGGTGAGCGGAAACCTTTCTTTGTGATGCCATTGCTTCCCGGAGCGCCCTTGGACAAGCTGATCTATTCTCCCGGCCCAAAGATGCCGGTCGAACGCGCTGTCGACATCGTCATACAAGCATGTAGGGGGCTCCAGGCAGCCCACGAACGGGGATTGGTACATCGGGACTTAAAGCCCAGCAACATTTTTGTCATGAAGGATGACTCAGTGGAGATTATTGATTTCGGCGTAGCTCACATGGTTGACAGCCGACTAACTCGCGGTCAAAAGGGCACATTAATGTACATGGCGCCCGAGCAGGTTGAAATGAAACCTCTCACCTCCCAATGTGATCTCTTTTCGCTGGGAGTCCTGGCTTATGAAACCTTGACGCAACACCATCCGTTCGCAAGGACCGGGGAAGCTGAGATCGCTAAAGCAATTTTGGAGGAAGTGCCGCCGCCAGCGTCAGAGTATAACCCGGCAGTCCGGCAGATTCTCAGCCAGGTCATCCAAAAGGCGATGGCCAAGCTCCCGCGGCACCGGTATTCCAGCGCGCGAGAATTCGCCGAAATTCTAAGGAAAGCTATCTATAACGAACCCATAGAGTTCTTTGATCCAGTCAATATCCAACCGAGAATTCACCGAGCAGAGAAAGCGTTCGAACAAGGAGACCTTCAGTTTGCCTCAGAAATTCTTCATGAATTGCAGGCGGAGGGCTGTCTAACTCCAGATATCGATCTCTTACGCAGCCAAATTGACCGTGCCTCCCGGCAAAAGAGAATCCGAGAACTGCTTGAAAGCGCGCGGTCGAGATTGGAGCAACAGGAATTCCCGCTGGCAATGCAGAGGGTCCGTGAGGTATTGCAGCTTGATCCAGAGAACGCGATGGCACTGGGTCTTAAAAATACGATTGATAGTAAGCGAATTGAGCAGGAAGTCGACAGCCTCCTGCGTGCTGCCCAGCAGCACCTTGATGCCCGCGCTCACGTTGAGGCTCGCGGAGTTTTGGGTCGTGTCTTGAAGCTTAAGCCCAACGATGCAAGGGCTTCAAATTTATTGACCGAAATCGACAAACGAGAGCAGGAATACGCCAAGCGGCGGGAAGAGAAGGAAAATCTCTACAGGACGGCTCTGGAAGCGTGGCAGAAAGGTTCAATCAGCTCTGCCCTTACGAAGATGGATGTCCTTCTCCAACTGGGTGTGGATGGGGCTGATCCATCGTCCCCGGAGCGCAAAGCAGTCTATGAGAAGTTTCATAAGCAAGTCCGTGCGGAACAGGAGTCGATCGACAGAGCCTACGCTGATGCGCAAAAAGAGATCGAAGAGCGCCATTTTGAGAGGGCTTTGGCTATATGTGTAGAAGGTTTGGCCAAATATCCAGATGATGGACGCTTCCAGGTATTGAAATTTGAAGCGGAGGAACGCCGTGGCCGAGAACTGGCAGCCTTCATTGTTGAAACAGACCGGAAACTTGATGCGGAGCCGGACCTGGAAGTCCGAGTGAGCCTCTTGCGCGGTGCCCTAATGAGGTATCCCAAGGAAATCCATTTTGAACGGACGTTACGCCTGGTTTTGGAGAGGCAGGAGCTGGTGAATTCGATCGTAGCGAAAGCCCGCCTCTACCAAGATCGAGCCCAGTGGAACGAAGCACTTGAGCAATGGGAGGCACTGAGGAATGTACATCCTGCATTTCCCGAACTCGACAGTGAGTTAGCTCACGTCAAGATGGAGCGAGAAGAGCAAGATAGGGCAGAATTGAGGGAGAGGAGAGTCCAGGGGCTTCGCCAATCGTTGCGGTCAGCGGAGTTGGCAATCACCATTAAATTGGCGGCAGCGGCCCTTGTAGAGTTCCCAGACGACCCGGAAATCAAAGAATTAGAAAGACGTGCGCAAGAAGGGATGGCGCGTGCCATCGAATTGAAGTCACTATTGGATCGTGTCGAGGAACTCGCCGGTGACGATCAAATCGAAGAAAGGCTTGGAGTCCTAAGAAAAGCCTTTGAAATAAGGCCTGAGGAATCCTCCATTCGCGTTGCATTTTCCGACAGTTTGGTTGAATATGGCCATCGCTTATTAACCAGCGACTGGCATAAGGCCGAAGGTCCAATCAAGGAAGCTTTGGAGGTTGATCCGGGCCACGCATTGGCTAAGAGCCTGCGCGGAATGCTGGCTGATCGGAGGAAGCAAGAGCTTGTAGAGCAATGCCTTTCCCGGTCTCTCCAGCTCAGGGCTGAAAATAACCTGGAGGGGGCGATCGAAGAGTTGACAATAGGGCTTGCATCTTATCCCCATGAGGAGAGCTTGACCCAGCTATACTCCGAGATCGAGACCTCGATTCTTGAAAGCCAGCGCCAAACAAGTCGCTTGATCGATATTGAAGAACTTAGAAAGCTCACTGTCCGTTCTGAATCCGTCAATGACCCCACGGAAATACGCGGCATTTCCGAACTTGCTCAGAAGATAGCCCGGGTCCATACAGGAGATCCGGAAATTGAGCTTCTCGCTACTTCAATTGGGCTCCGCCTCCAGACGTTAACCCCGCCTTCTGGAACAGAACCGGCTGCGTTATTGGGAGAAATCGAGCTTCCTGCGCTTGGTCAAGGGTCCCGAGTTCCAACAGATAAGGGCTCGGGACTGCCGCCGGACGGAAGCGGAGCCAGAATTCTCCGGAACGTTGGGAGTATCCATACCTGAATCCGGCGTGAAAAGCGCTGACTTTAGGATTCGAGGGGCCTGAGTC
>CALCEB010000248.1 GCA_937900045.1 uncultured Acidobacteriota bacterium | reverse complement strand
CGCCGCTACAGCAAACTGCGCCACTACCCAAACCATGATTCTGTAAACCTGAAACACAAGGAGGAAACAATGCAGTTCAAGGGACAGGTGGCGCTCATCACTGGCGCTTCCAGCGGCATTGGCCGCGCCACGGCAGAGGCTTTTGCGGCCGAGGGCGCCCGGGTGGCGGTGAATTACCTGAAAAACCAGGCCGGGGCAGAAGCGGCCGCGTCGGACATCCGGCAGAAGGGCGGCGAGGCGATCACCGTTCGCGCCGATGTGACAAAGTCAGCCGAGATTGAGGCGATGTTCGCCCGCGTCAGAGAGGAATGGGGCCGCGTCGATATCCTGGTGAACAATGCGGGCGATCTCTTGGCCCGCCGCTCGCTCGCGGACATGACCGAAGAGTATTGGGACCGGGTGATGGATCTGAACCTGAAGAGCGTTTTCCTTTGCGTCAAGGCGGCATGGCAGGAGATGGCGGCCCGGAAGAGCGGATGCATCATCAATGTGTCGTCCATCGCCGGGCGCAACGGCGGCGGTCCCGGCGCGGCCGCGTATGCCGCCGCGAAAGGCGGACTGATTACCTACACCAAGGGATTGGCCAAAGAACTGGCGCCTTACGGCGTGCGGGTGAATGGGGTGGCGCCGGGCGTCATCGCCACGCCTTACCATCAGCGCTACAGCCCGCCCGAACTCTTTCAGAAATACGTCAGCTCAATTCCTATGGGACGCGCCGGCGCTTCGGAGGAAATCGCAGAGGTTATCACGTTTCTCGCTTCCAACGCCGCTCGCTATATCACGGGAGAGACCATTGAGATTAATGGCGGTATGTTGATGGATTAACCCGGATTATTGATGAAGCTCCGTTGTAGAACCGGAAGGGCACGGTTTTAACCGTGCCCTTCCAGTCCTCGAATACGACTTCGTGAATAATCCGGGTTAAGACCAATGCTGTTCACTTAGCCAACTATCCCATTGGAGCCGATTCCCACGCGCGGTAGGGGCGGGCCTTGTGCCCGCCCGTGGGCGACCACAAGGGTCGCCCCTACGAGATATCCCCTTATCTGAACAGTATTGGGGTCAAGACAGGCGCAGAGTGCTTTCGGGTGTGTGATCTCAGCGTGCGGCCTTCAATTCAAGAGGGATCGGCAAGCCGCAGATTCAGCAATGGTGATAATAAAAGATGGGACGCAGGCGTCCTAAAGGGGATGCGACTATAAAGGCCGCTGGAATGCGGCTCAAACCGGCGCGGCGGGGCATTCATCCCCTTGCCCCGCTCTTCGGTACAGGCTTACCTGCGTCCAGAAAGAATGCTAACCCCGGAAACAGCCCATTGTCAATTCCTATTCATGCCACGTAGTGACGCAGTTTGCTGTAGCGGCGCTCGGAGCTTGCCCTGACAGGGAGCGCTGGAAACCGTTGAGGATACCAGTTCGGCGCTCCCTGTCAGGGCAAGCTCCGAGCGCCGCTACAGCAAAGAAACTGAGACTACCTCATGGCACGTTGAGAGGCGCGGCAAGCCGGGCCAGGGCCTCTAAAATTGTTTTCTGTCCACTTCGATATTTTGGCCGGACGTTGGCTTGCCCTTTATTGATGCGGCTTCGGACGCATTTCAAGATGCATTCAACTTTGGAGCAACGAAATGCCGATTGCCGGTTTGGTTCCGATTATAGGCCGAGTTAAGGACGTATTGGCTGCGGGTAGAAAAAGTAAATAGGCGGGGCCGGGAATTGCCCGGAACCCCGCCTGAGTTTACCTTGGTTCAAAGGACTGGCTCAACATGAAGCTGCAACCAGCCGCTTCGCCCGGATTAGGAAGCAGAAAAACAACCTGCCACTTCACTTTGTGATTAGCTGCGCCCAGCCAAGCGGCGGCGAACGATTCCGCCAAGCCCCAGCAAGCCAGTGCCTAGCAATACCAGCGTTCCAGGCTCTGGAGTGCTGGTTGATCCGCTGAGCAAGGCAAAGGCGCCCAGGCTGCTGCCCGGGAACTGCGCCCACACACCGTTGGTCTGCTGGTCAAACAGGCCGGTCGCGGTGTTAGCGAGATTCCATGCATCCCAAGTGTTATTGGCAGGATTGGCGCCGGAGGATACCACCAGGAAGTAGTTGTCGCCTGACGCCAAGCTGATTCCGGTAATTCCGGTAACCGACACCACCGCGGAGGAGCTGCTGCCAAACACGGGAAGGCCCGACACTTGGAAAGCATTTCCAAGTTGCGTGCCAGGGAGATTGCCGACATCTGTCCAAACGCTGAAGTTGGCCGCGTTGTCGCCGGTGACCCACCCGATCCCCACGTCGATCTCGCCCACGCTGAAATTGCCGGGGGAAGTGAATTCGCTGGCGCCAGTGATGGTTTCACCAATCAGTGACGTTGACCCTGAAGTGGTATAGCCGATGCAGCACTGGTAACTGTAGCTGCCCGGGTTGCCCATATCGCTATAGATCACAGTCCCAGAAGCCGGATGGTGACCATTTATGTTGCCGTTCTGCTGCACTTTGGTTATGTGCGGAAGACTATCCGCAAACGAGCCGGCCGGCAAGAGCGCCGGCAAGAGTGCCACACAAGTCGCGATCAACAAAAGCTTCATCCACTTTGACATTGTATTGGGTTCCTCCTTGGGTAAATTTTGAATCCACCCGAGACGGATGGTTTTCCGTCCCGGCTGGTCCAACCGTGAATCGCCACGGTCCCGCTGCGGCGGCCTTTCCTGACCGTGGCTTCTTACATGAATCAGGCCGCAAAGTTTCTGGAATGCGAAACTCTGCGCTACAAGTTTCCGTTTGTGGTTAGCTGCGCGCTCCCAGCCGACGGCGAACCATGCCGCCGAGACCGAGCAAGCCACTGCCCAGCAATACCAGCGTTCCAGGCTCCGGAGTGCCGGTTCCGCCGCCGAGGACGTCGAAAGCGCCACCGATACCCCTCTTGGCCAACTGTTCCAGGGACAATTACTAACCTCGGCACGGCTGGTCCAAAGGGTTCAAATATTTAGTTCGTTTACGACCCGGCGGTGTAGGCGCTTTGCAACCACCACCTGCCTCTGCCGGTTACCCATTTCAAATACACACCCAATCGCCCGGAGCGTGTAATCCAGCGGCGAACTGGGGGCTTGGTTTCTTTGGAGAGCCTGAAGAACTTACCCCTCCAAAAACTATACAAGGCGCCATAAGTCGGCGACGGTCATTCGCTGTAGCACCGCCGACTTACTTCGTCGTGTGTAAAAGTCCAGGAATGACCTCTCGGCCATTTCCTGAAACGAAATGAGAACTTAATTCACAATACGTAAGTAGGCTACAGCCCGTTTTCCCATTAATCCAATGATCTTATTGTGCATTTTTATTTCCATTTAACCATGTTGAAAAATATAGACTTACGTGGCCAAGCAGAAACGTGAGTGGTACCTCGGTTCTCTTTGTGAGAAAACCGTTTCCCTTCTAACTTGCGTACTTAAGTTGAAAGGATCAAGCGGCACTGGACGGTTCCTTCAAAAGGCGTGAACGAACTTGGGTAGGATCAAATTGCGAGACAACTTTCCGCGCCAACCCGGCAGGACTATCCCAAATGGTGCAAAAATTGCCCGAAGCTGCTCTTTTTTCAAGATTTTCATCTTGACAAAGGAAGTTACTTTATGATACACGGTCAATATGTAGTTAATAGTCAAGGTTTTGGATGGTTTCAATCTGGACGTCCAAAGCGGTTGATGAACAAGCACTTGCCATCTCTAACTTTTGCCTCTGGGATAGAGGCAGTCAGACCGCTCTCAAAAATTACGTTGAAACCAGTTGGTTTATGGTAAGCCCCGGTAAGCTGGAAGCTGAATTGCTCTAAACCAGAACGTGATGACTGGAGGTTGCCATGGAATATGCGATGTCGCCTGGCGGCTTGATGGTCCACTCCCGTGATGACTGGCCCTGTGCTTGTTGCCGCCCTGGGGCCGTAGCCGACCGGTGGGGTTTCTGCCTATGCGTAAAGTGCGCCAGAACCGTAATGCGAATTACCGAGGCAGGGGCAGATGGGATGCGGGGGCTGCTCGACGATCTCACCGATGCTTTGACAGTCTTCGACGCTGATCCCGCCATGCCGCAGCTTGCCGCCAACTGAAACCCTGTTCCTCAACTGGCTGGCAAATCCCGGCCGAACCGTTGGCTGAATTGGAATTCTCGCTTTTCCTGCCCGAAACCGATGCGTTGATTCCAGCTTGGGGCCGGGGCCTTGTGGCTTTCCCCGCCATTGCGGCCACAAGCCAATGCTTTAACCCCAACTGAACAGTGTTGGGGCTAGACGCCCGGAAAGAAGTGGAATTCGAGGGCCAGGATCAAGATGGAAGCCAGCGTCGTCACCATCGTGACAACGATGCCAATCTTGGTGAAATCCCAGAAAGTAATGGTTACTTTCTTGCTCGCCTGCTGCAGGACAATGAGATTGGCAATGGAGCTAAAGGGCGTGAAATTTCCGGCCAGGGTGCTGGAGCTCGCCAGAGCCAGCCAGGCCAGATGACTGTGTTGAAGGGTTTGGACGACGGGACGCAGCACCAAGACCGCTGGCACGTTGCTCACGAGGTTTGAGAGCACCAACATGATGCCGCTCAACGCCCACAGTTGGGAGGTGGGATTGCCCCGAAGCTGGGGCTGGAAGTGGTGGATCAGAATGTTGATGGCGCCGGAATCCTCAAAACCGCGAATGACGACGAAGAGCGCCGCAAAGAAAAGCAGCAGGGTCCAATCGATATTACGGTGAATAAACTCGGATTTCACCCGGCCGATCACCAGGATCAGCGCGCCGACCGAAGCAGCAACCAACGGAAATGAAAAGTTCATAATCCACAACACCACCACCAGCCCCGCCGAGAAAACACACTTGGACAAAAGCACTCGATCGACCTGCACCTCAAAGCTTTTGCCGGCTGCATGGAGCGGGCGGCCGGTAAGGTCCTTGCGAAAGAGAAAGGCAAGCAGCAGCACATTCAACAACAGGCCTACCACACCCACCGGCGCGAGATGCCCAAGGAATCCCAGGAAGGAAAACTTGCCGGAGACTCCGATGAGGGCGTTTTGCGGATTTCCCGTAACCGACATCGAGGAACCGATATTGGCTGAAGTGGCGAGAGCAATGATATAAGGCACGGGAGGCAACTCCAGCCGCTCAGCTACGGTTAAGACAATGGGGGTGAAGATGAGGCAGATGGTGTCATTCACGAAGAAGGCGGAGAGCAAACCGGAAGCAAAGACGAAAAGCGCCAGAAGTTGAAGCCGGGTTCGAGCCAGGCGCGCAATGTGGACCGCAATCCAATCGAAGAATCCGGAGACTCGAAAATGGGCCACCAGCATCATGATGCCAAGCAGAAAGATGATGGTGTTCCAATCAATCGATTGGTAAGCCTGATCGAGGGTGAGTGAGCGCGTGACCACCATCGCCACCGCCCCGATAAAAGCCGCTGCGGTGCGGTCCAGGTAACTCGCGGTGTTGCTTTCCACTGCAATCAAGAAGTAGGTGGCCAGGAACACGCCCACCGGAAGCCAGTGGATGGGAATCAGGTGGGCGAGTTGGGTTGCGTCAGAATGCAAGCGGTTTGCCTCGTTCCTTCTTCCGATGAATCAGCGCAGGCTGCCGGCTCCAGAAAGTATGAAGACTTTCCGTCCGGCCCGGGAAATTTCAATCTGAAAATCAGCCGGTGAAATGCGCCCTGCATTGAGCCATGAGGTCGTTGTGAAAGGCCCGTCCTGCCTCCGGGCAACTGAAGCTGAAACCTGATCGCCTCCACAAAACCCCGGCGCGCCTCAGGTATAATACCCGTTTGTTCATAAGGAGGCGATGATGGACCGTGAGGCAGCTTGGCAACTTTTGTGCGAATACACCCAAAGCGAGAGCCTTCGCAAACACGCGTTGGCCGTTGAAACCTGCCTTCGGACCTATGCCGGAAAATTCGGCGAGGACGAAGAGAAGTGGGGCATGACCGGTCTGATTCATGATTTTGACTATGAAATGTATCCCAACGCCCCGGACCATCCGCTGAGAGGGAGCGAAATCCTGGAGGAAAGGGGATACGCGGATGACGTTCGCCGGGCCATTCTGGGTCACGCCACCTATACGGGCGTGCCGAGGGATACCCTGCTCGCCAAAACGCTCTTTGCCTGCGATGAGCTGGCGGGCTTCATCACCGCTTGCTCGTTGGTGCGGCCGGAACGTATCCTGACGCTGGAAGCGCGGTCGGTGCGGAAGCGGATGAAGGACAAAGCGTTCGCGCGGTCCGTTAGCCGCGAGGATATCACGCAGGGCGCAGAAGAATTGGGCGTTCCGTTGGATGAACACATCGCTTTCTGCATTGAAGCGATGAAGGCGAATGCGGGGGCGCTCGGCCTCCTGCCGCCGGTGGCCGCCGCGACAGGGCCCGAGTGAAAACTGCGACAGCGCTTGCTGGTGCGCCGCTCGGAGCTTGCCCTGACAGGGAGCGGCGAATTACGCCGGTCACAGACCGGCGCTACAAAATGAATTTCCGAGAATCGAGATGATCCATCCATGACCCGACCTAAACCCGTTGTTCTCATCATTCTCGATGGCTGGGGCTATCGCATTGAGCGCGAAGCCAACGCCATTGCCTTGGCCAAAACCCCCAACTATTCCTCTCTGCTTTCCAAGTATCCGTGGACCCTGGTTCACACCTCCGGCGAGCGCGTTGGATTGCCGGACGGTCTGATGGGAAATTCCGAAGTCGGCCACCTGAATATGGGCGCGGGCCGCATCGTCTACCAGGAAATCACCCGAATTGACGCTTCCATCATGAGGGGCGATTTTTTCAAGAATCCGCTCTTGCTGGATTTGATGAAACACGGAGGCGAGCATCGCCTCCATCTGCTTGGGCTCCTGAGCGATGGCGGAGTCCATTCCCACCAGGAACATCTTTACGCACTGCTGCGAATGGCCAAGGAGAATCACGTGAAGGAGGTGTTCGTGCACGCCTTCACCGATGGCCGCGACACGACTCCCACGCGCGGCGCCGAATATCTAGCTGCGCTTCAGCAAAAAATGGGGGAGTACGGCGTGGGCCGAGTTGCCAGCGTCTGCGGCCGCTACTACGCCATGGACCGTGACAATCGCTGGGACCGCATCCAGAAGGCCTATGACGCGATGGTGAATGGCGAGGGACAGAAGGCTTTCGACCCCGTGACGGCGATGAAGAACTCTTACAATCAGGGTGTGACCGACGAGTTTGCTTTGCCGGTAGTGATGACCGAAACCAAGGAATCGAGCCAGCCGGTGGCCACCATCCGCAGTGGCGATGCGGTGATGTTTTTCAACTATCGCGCCGACCGCGCCCGCCAGATCACTCGCGCCCTCACCCAATCCGATTTGGATACCTTCCCGCGCCGCAATTTTCCGGAGAACCTCTTTTACGTGTGCATGACCCGGTATGACAAGACTTTTACCCTGCCGTTCGTCTTTTCACCCCAGCAACTCGGGCACATCCTGGCGGAACTACTCGGCGAATTGCAACTCCGCAATCTGCGCGTGGCCGAGACGGAGAAATACGCGCATGTTACTTACTTCTTCAACGGCGGCGTGGAGAAGGCCTATCCCGGCGAAGAACGTATCCTGGCGCCATCTCCGAAGGTTGCCACCTACGATCTGAAACCGGAGATGAACGCAGCCGGCATCACAGAGAATGTTGTGAAGGCTGTGGAACAGGGACCTTTTGACGTGCTGGTGGTAAACTTCGCCAATGCGGACATGGTGGGACACAGCGGCAAGCTGGAAGCCGCAATCAAAGCGGTGGAGACCGTGGACGCCTGCCTGGGTGAGGTCTACAAAGCGGTGCGAGCGAAGGGTGGGGCAATGATCGTCACGGCGGATCATGGCAACGCCGAGCTGATGGTAGATCCAAAAACCGGCGGCCCGCACACCGCCCACACCACCAACCCGGTGCCGTTCATCTTGATAGCGGAACATGTCCTGCCCGGACTGAAGGAAGGCGGAGCGCTGGCGGACGTTGCGCCCACGCTGCTGGGCGTGATGGGCATTCAGCCCCCAAAAGAAATGACCGGGCAGGACCTGCGAATCGTGGCTGCGGCGAGGTGAGAGAATCTGCTTTACGCCGCCGATCTTATGGCCCAAAGATGTAGATGTCGGCACGCCATACTCCAAAAACCGCGGGTCCAGGCATGGAAGATCGAGGACAGCCCGGAGGTACGTTTTACCATAGGATTTGATGACCGCATTAAACCCCTTTGAAACGTTGCGCCGGGTTCCATTCTTCGCTGTCCTGCCCGAGGATGAGCTGTTGGCTCTGGCAGCTCATTGCGTGGTCCGGCGCCTCGCTCAGGATGAGACTTTGTTCAATGAGGGTGATCCCTGCGACGGACTCTACGTGGTTCAGGCCGGAGCCGTCAAGACATTCAAGATGGCGGACACGGGGCGGGAGCAGATCCTAGTGATCGAACGAGCGGGTTCGACCGTTGGAGAACTGGCATTGTTTGATGGCGGCCACTTGCCGGCCTCGGCGGCGGCCATCGAAGAATCAATCCTCCTCTTCCTTCCCAAGCGCGAATTCCTCGACCTCTGCCGCCACAACTCGGAAGTGGCCTTCGCCGTGATCCGTTCTTTGGCGTGGCGCTTCCGTTACATGACGAGCCTGGTGGAGGAACTGTCCCTGAAGGAAGTCAGCCACCGCTTGGCGCGTTTCCTGCGTGATCGCGCTCTGAAGTACGGCGTTCGTACCAGAAGGGGGATCGAGTTTCCCCTCGAAGAAACGAACCAGGAAATCGGCGCGGAGATCGGCACGGTCCGGGACTTGGTGTCGCGCAATATGCGCCGTTTTGTGGACCGTGGAATCTTACGCCTGGAGCGGAGAAAAGTGATTATCCTGGATTTTGCCGAACTCGAGGCCCAAGTAGCCGGCACGAAGAGGGCGGTGAACAGTAAATAGCGCCCCAACGCCCTGGCACTCGAGGCCCAGGCAACAAAAAAAGGAGGGAAAGTTGTCCTTCCCCTCCCAGCGTCGGGTGTTGGGTCTAAAGCATGAGCCCTGCAAATGCCATCCTGTCCGGAGGACATAACGCGAGCTCTGGAATCGGTTAGAGCAACCACAGTTCCAATTGCAGGGCACTTGAAAAATCTTCTGACCGACCTTATTAAGTTGTGCAACTTCAATGAGTTAATTCAATTAGCTGGACGTCATGGCGCCGCCCGCAATGGGGCCGGGCCCTCTTAAATCTTGTATTCAGGACTTCTCAATACATATTTCAGAAGTATCTTGAAATAAAATCTAGCGAGTCCGCGAGGTCTATGGCGCGAATTTCCCCCCGCAGTAGAACCCCGGGACGGTCACTGAACCGGTAGGGCCATTGCGGTTGGCATGTTCCCAGTTCTCGAAAGCTAGAACTGCTCAGCCAAGCGAACCCGTTTGACCGCTCATGATAGAAGCGGAGTATGCTAAAATTCTTTTCCTTTAGCGGGTTGTGCGCTACGGCTACCCGGAAGGGACGTTCATGCAAACTGCTCCCATGAATACTGGTATGAGATGGGCCCTGCTGGTCATTGAGGCCGTTGTTCTGCTAGTCCTTACCCTCTGGGTGGCAAGGAACTACCTGGCATTTTTGATTGCGAAGAAGCCTTCCATTCATAATCTTGCCTTGGCCCAGAAATATTCACCCGGCGACGCCATCTACCCGTATTTGCAAGGCCGGTTGTTCGAATACAGCCTGACTGAGGTGCACCCTGCCCAAGCTCTGGAAAAGTTGACCCAGGCAGTGAGGTTGAACGCTTATGAACCCCAAGAGTGGTTGGATCTGGGCGCCGCTCTTGAGCTCCAGGGAGAGATCGATCGGGCAGAACAGTGCCTTCTCCGAACCGACTTCCTGGCCCCGCGCCAGCCCCAATATCAGTGGGCCATCGCCAATTTCTTCATCCTGCACGGAAACATCAATGAAGCATTCAAGCATCTCAGGATGATCTTGGCCGCCGATGCGACTTACGATGGCTATATTTTCAACACAGCATGGAAGGCTTCTGGCGATGCCAACAAGATTCTCCAGGAGCTGATCCCCAGTGGCGCGAATTTCCGTTACATGTATTACCTGATTGGCACGCAACGGTATCCGGAAGCCGATGCTGTGTGGCAGCGCATCATCTCCACTCCAGGCAAGTTCGATCCTCAACTAGCGAGCGGTTACATTCAAGTTCTGATCAGCAATAGGCGGCCCGAAGATGCTTACCAAGCCTGGGAAGTCCTCAGAAAGAGGGGCATCATCAGTCCTACCTATGAAGAGACTCCACAAAACCTGATCGAGAACGGCGATTTTGAAGAAAAGCCGATGAACATGGGCTTTGACTGGCGGATGGCCCCTTTGAACGGAGTCTACATCGGATTGGATCAAACCACATTCCACTCCCCCGCCCACTCCTTACTTATTCAATTCCAAGGAAAAGCAAATTACGACTTCTATCATGTCAACCAGGCTGTATTGGTTAAGCCGGAGACTTCTTATCAGCTCCGGGCCTTCATGAAGACGGCGGAAATCACTACGGACAGTGGTCCCCGCCTTGAAATTAGGGATGCCTACGATCCCCGAAACCTTGACGTGGCAACACAGAACCTGGCCGGCACAACCCCGGGATGGGTCCTCATCTCACAGGATTTCAGGACCTCGCCTAAGACTCATCTGATCGTCGTGATACTCCGGCGGTTCCCGAGCCAAAAGTTTGACAACCTGATCTCCGGCAAGGTTTGGCTCGATGACGTCACCCTGACGGAGGCTTCAAGCCGGAGGTGACCGCCGGCAGGCATCGCCGCGAGCCGGCGGGTGGTAACGGCACCGTCTCTTTCAGCGCTATCCCTTGCAGCGTGGTCCTGAACTCCCCTCAGCGGTAACTCCACGCTTCCGTGTCTTCTCCCGGCGGAGCGTTCTCTTTGACGTGCTGGGCCATCTGTTTCACCAGTTCGGACTGGGTCATCGGCACCCAGCCGTGCGGCTTCATGGGACGGCCATACTCGAAGTATCCAGGATCGTGGGGATTCTGAGTCGACTTCATGAAGTCCTCAAACTGGTAAACGGCAAGGTTCAGATAATAGCTATCCATATCGCCCACGTAGATATGAATCTTGCCCGTTAGGTCAGGCCCGATCCTAGCCCAATTCTTGGCTGCGTAGGCGCGCAGGTCATAGCCGTGATCGCGCATGTAATCCGCCACTTGATGATCGATCTTGCCCGTGCCCTTATCCCACACCTGCTTCGGATAACCATCTGATCTGACCGGCCCATACACGGCCTCCCAAGCGTTCAACTGCTGGCAGGAACGCGCATGGGTTCCCAGCACCGCCTCAAGCTGGCTGAATTGCCTCACGCTCACCTCGGGCTGGCCATTCGGGTCCCTCTGCAACTCTCTTTCCGGGAAAAGCCAATGATGGCCGGGCTCAATGAAAGCGTTATCATCCTTGTATACGTTTACCAGGCCATAGCTGCGAAAATCGATGGGATCGGGCCAGAAAGTCCAGGCGCCGCCAAAGAAATCCGCATGGTAAAGCTGCAGCGCCAGGGATTCCCAGCCGCCGGTTGATCCGCCTGTCAACACGCGGGCATAAGGTTTTGCAATCATCCGGAAGTGCGACTCAAGATAAGGGATCAATTCCTTGATCAGCGCATCACCGTACGGGCCGTTGTTGGCGGAATTAACTGCGTACGAGTCGTCAAAGAACGGAGTGGGATGCTGAAAGGTCACCACGATCATGCGAGGGAAATTATCCGAGGCCCAGTGCGCTGCAAACTTCCAGCCGGGCTCGTAACCCAGAGACCGGAGCCGTGTCATGAGCTTGGTATCTTCATCCTTGGGTTTACCGGGTGTAAAGAAAAAGGGCGGCCGCAGTCCGAAGTGGCCTTGATCGTATATCACCGGATAGCGAACGTCCGGATGGTTGTCGTACCCTTTGGGCAGCAGGACCGTTGCTCCCAAATACATGGGATGGCCCCAAAACTGGGTTAGCAGTTTGCTTTGAATCTTGATGTGCTTTACCCAAACCGTGTCGGCGGGCATCTTCACGTCAGGAATGACGTTTGTCAATTTCAGCTTGACATCGTAGCCGGAGGCCGGATCAAGGTGAATCTTCTGGACATCGCTATAGATGTTTCCCGGCGAAAGGTTGAATTGCTGCCCCTCCCAATGGTCCATGTGCGCCCAGATGACATGGCCATCGGCGCGATGGAACTCCGTATAGATATTGACGAGCGCCTGAACGTAGTAATCGCCCGCAGGGATCTGGCCAAGGTTGTTGACGGGATAGCCCAGCACGCTCCCGTCGATCACCGCCGGACGGCCCGGCTTGAGTTGATCGACGTCCAATCCAAACAGTGGAGGCGCATCACCCCAGAACCCCACTCGCAACCTCGGTTGAGGATTATCCTTATGACTGACGACCAGAAACACGCGGCCAGTGATGGGTTGCCCATGAGCGGATTTTGGAAATGAAATCTCAAACTTGAGATCACGGGGACCGCTCCCCGCAACCAGCAGTACCGGCAAGGCGATAATTCCGATCCAAATCGCCAAAGCGAACTTCAGCATCCGCCCCCGGAACTTCCTTTCTCGACTTCGACTCGTCATCACCACCTCCTGTGGATTGAACATTCTAGCCCCCGTTGGAGAATAACTGTTCAATTTTCTATGCATGAGGACATAAACCTGCGACTGGAATTTGCTGTACCGCCGCTCGGAGCTTGCCCTGGCAGGGAGCGGCGAAATCCGCCGGTCACAGACCGGCGCTACAGAACCGAGCGTCGCTGACTTACGACCGTGTGTATAATCAAAGCCCTTCTTTCACCCACCCGCCGCTGTGGAAGGTTGGGGCGAATCGCTCGGGCCTGCGTCGGACGGATCTTCCTTTCTGTTGCAGGCGGGATTTCCTGTGGAACTGCTTGGGA
>CALCEB010000247.1 GCA_937900045.1 uncultured Acidobacteriota bacterium | reverse complement strand
GGTCCATTATGTACGAAAGGCTCAGAGTTGTCACTCTATTATGCGAGATTCAGTAGATCACTCATGCCAGGCCAATTCGGCCCAAAAGGAGAAGGAATCGCGGGTCAGACCGGAAGCTGTCAAATGCCGGGTCCACCTTCATGTTGACCAGCGAGATAGAATGCTCTTCATAAGCTTTTTCCAGAAATTGAAAAGACTTGTCCTTTTCGCCCAATGCCGCAAATACAGCGGCGATGTCGGCAGAGGAAACATAACGTTGCTTAGACTGGTGCGCCAATTCACTAAGCATTTTTTTCGCATCGGGCTTCCGGCCGGAAAGCGCATAGGCCTGAGCCAACAGGGCCTTGGCCACTGGCCCGCCTTCGGTCAGAGCGAGTGTTTCCTTAAACTCGGCAATGGCTTCCCGATGCCGCCCGCTATACAAATAGGCAAGCCCCAAAACCCGGTGCGCCTGCAGGAAGTCTTTATCCATCTCCAAAGTCTTCCGGCATTGGCAGACGGCTTGATCGTATTGGCGCGACATCAAGTAATGCCAGCCTAAGTGTTGGTTCAAGACTACATCCGTCGGATTCAACTCCAATGCGCGCTGGCATTCCGCAAGGGATTCTTCATTCCTGCCCATGGCCGTGAGGTAGTGCGAGAACCAATGATGGGCGGTATCGTAGTTCGGATTCAGCTCCAGAGCTTTTGTGAATTCCGGCTCGACGCCCCGCCAATCCCACTCGTAATATAGCTTGATGAAGGCCAGTGAAACGTGAGCTTCCGCTAGGGAGCCATCAAGCGCCAAAGCCCTCTCGGCGGCAGCCTTGGCTCTGAGCATGGCGTCGCGAGGGGGGAGCTGACTGTGAGTATAAGACCCCAACAGGATGTAAGAATCCGCGAGGCCGGCAAACGCCAAGGCATAATTCGGATCAATCCGGATGGCCTGTTCAAAATGGTCGATACCTTTTTGTAGGCCACCACCGGTCCTCTTATTCCAAAAGTAGCGGCCCTTCATATACAGTTGGTAGGCTTCACTGTTGTGGGTGTGGTTTCTGGAAAGTCGTTGCTGCTCCTCCCCGGTTAGTTTAAGGGCAAGCGCCGCGGCGACCTGGCGCGAGATTGAGTCCTCCAACGAAAACATATCAGCAAATTTTTCATCGAAACTTTCACCCCACAGCACGTCACCATCCTGCACCCGAAGCAGTCTCACCGTTACCCGGGTCCGCTCGCCCGACTTTCGTATGCTTCCTTGCAGAACCGTTTCCACTCCCAGTTGATTTCCAACCTCAACAGGGTCCTGCCCGGACGCTTCGTACTTGCGAACCGTGCTGGCCGGCCGCACCACAATCTGCCGGAGGTTGCTGAGCCGGGTGATCAAGGCATCGGCCATGCCCAAACCGAGGTACTGGTCAGTGCTTTCGGAACTGAGGGGTTTGAACGGCATCACTGCGATGGACCGCACGCTGCGATCGGGCTGGTCGCCACCACCCTTTACAGGCGCGATGAAGCGGTAGCCCTTCCTGGGAACCGTCTCAATAAACGGGTCACCAGCGGAGATCTCCCCTAACGTCTTTCTGAGAAACGAGATATTCACGGTCAGGTTAGTTTCTTCAACAAAGCTGTCGGGCCAGACCGCCTTCATCAGCTCTTCCCTTGTTGCCAGCCGCCGGGGATTCCGAACGAGGTACAAGAGGATGTCAAATGCCTTGGGAGTAAGCGGCACCGGCTTGCCATCTCGCAACAGAAGATGGCCGCCTACATCCAGGCGGAAGGATCCAAACTCGAAGCTCTGCCGTTCTAAACCCATAGTTTTTACTGGGCGCCTTTAGAAATTTATAACAAACTCTTAACTCTTTTCCAAAGACTTCTCTTGGAAGCCCTGGCTACATTACTCACAATCAAGAGGATTGTAGAGCCTGATTCACCCCAGACCACAAGAATTTGCGGTTCGGGCGGGCTGGGATTCTGGAGCTATGCCGGCCAGGAAACTCCTGGAAAATATCACAGCCACGAAGCCTGCCCGGGTCGGCTCTTGGATCGCTGCCATGTATCTTGAGGCCCGCGATGGGGGAATCTTCGGCTCAACCCCCTCTAATCTTTGACAGCGCAAAACGTAAAGTGCTGGACGCGACCGGTTCACTTGCAGTTGGCGCTCAAAAACTTTAAAGGAGACAGTACGATGCAGAACGATGTTTGCAAGGCCATGCCCGCCACTTCCGGTGGAACGGAAGTAATGGGCATGAATTCCAACCGCAAAATGGACCCTCATGCCGGTGTGAAGAGCACTTTCCGTAATGTTTTCTGCAGTCTGTTGGCTACGGCGCTGGTTATTTTCCTTGCCGCGCCCGTGATCCACGCGCAAGATGACGATCCTTTCCTGCCCGCACCCCTTGTCACGCGCACAGTTTCCACCGTTCCCTCCAATGGCGATGTGAACCCCTACGGTATCGCATTCGTGCCCGCCTCGATCCCGCAAGGCGGATTGTTGCAGCCCTTCGATATTCTGGTTTCGAACTTTAACAACAATCAGAACCTGCAGGGAACTGGTACCACCATCATCCGGGTGCCGCAGAACGGCTCACCCGCCATGTTCTTCCAAGGGACGGCGCCATTGGGGCTTTCGACAGCGCTCAAAGTTCTCAAAGCCGGTTTCGTCCTCGTGGGAAACTTTCCCACGGCCGATGCACTTGCGCCACCGCCCAACCCGGATCGATCCTGGGAATCAACGGCAAAGGGCAACTGGTGAGCACCCTAACCAATACCTGATCGGCGGTCCCTGGGATTCAACGCTATTTGATCAGGGGAGCCGCACCAAGCTGTTTGTGTCAAACGCCCTGAATGGCACGGTGGTCCGGTTTGGCCTGTCGGTCAGCCACACCGGCGTCTCGATTGTCAAAGCCACGCAGATTGCTTCGGGTTTCATGCATCGCACGATGCCGCTCGAGCCAACAAATTCTGTCCGGTCAGATTGCCAGTAGCCTTGCATGAAGGCATCTAGATCGCCCTGGTTCCAGGCTTGAATCTGTGCGGTGAGGAGCGCGGCAACCTCTGCACGGGCCGACTCCGGTCTTGCCGGGACCGGTCGAGCGGACCCAACACAAAGTAGCAGCGCAAAAAGGATTTGAGTGGTTCTCTTCATTGCGGTTGCCTCCACACTGATTCGAGTTGAATAGATTCTTGGAAGCCCTTGTGCCTGGCGCGAGACCTCGTGGCCAGGCATCAAAGATAGACCTCGACCCTTGGCGCCGGCGCCCAGTGCGAACCCGCTGCGATGCCTTGCAAACCTCCTAATATAATGCCAGTTCCGCCGCCCAGTGGGCGCCCTGAATGATTACAATTTTTTTCAAGAGTCGTCAAAAAACCGTGCTATGATGCCCCTCGCAGTTTGTATTTGTAATCCCGATGAGAATCGCAACAGCTGATTGGGCGGCAGGATTGCCGCCACGAGCCATTGTGACCCGCGGTGTTACAGCGGATCGCCGGGTTTCCCCGTCGTTGCCGTACCCACAAATTGCTAATCCCACCCAAAAAGGATGTTTTAAGCATGAAGGAACAAGGCACGGTGAAGTGGTTCAATGCCTCCAAAGGATACGGTTTTATCCAGCGCGAGAGCGGGGATGACGTGTTTGTACACTACTCAGCCATCATCGGCGACGGATATCGCTCGCTCGAAGAGGGCGCCCGGGTAAGCTTTGAGGTCCGCAAGGGTCCGAAGGGCTTGCAAGCCGAAAACGTGGAAAAGGTCTAGTAAAACCGGGGCGGTGGGCTGAATCCTGCATTGCCGGATTTGGCCCGCCGCCATCTCCAGGGATGACTTCGTTTTGAAGCTGGCCCGGTGACTTCCATGCCAGCGCCACTCGGGGATTTGAAGGATCGCTGTCCGGATTTTTACGGGTAGCCGCCTCATTTCCCGAAGGCCGGCCCCATGGGGTTCCCAGATGGGATCGAAATCCACCTTTCCGTTTGTGGAAAGTGGATCTTCGATCCGTGTTTCCGGGTTTTTCCTTTGGCAACTCGAAGCCATGACTGGATTCTCGAATAGGACCTGCCAGAGTTCTGAGCAGACGGCTCTCCAATAGAACTGTGCAGAGTCTTTGCGCGTGAGACGTGTGCAAATGCGGTGGTGTGGGCTGGCAAAGGATAACATTTCCGTCACCAAATTTGCCCGGAATCAGTAAAATCTTGAGGTTTCGTTCGCGTCCTTTGGTCCCAGCCCGCAAACAGAGTCATTGCGCTCGAATACCGTTGCGGCTACCGTTGCGGCCAGCGGCTCTCCCCTGTCTTCTGCTTGCCCTCCTTTTCTTCCTCTTCAAGCCCCAGCGCCCGGCAGTCGCCTACTCCGTCCTGGCTCATGAGGCCATTGTGGACGCCGTTTGGGATGCGGGGCTGCGCGATCTTTTGATTGCTAGATTCCCCAATGCGACTCCTGCCCAACTCCGCGAGGCCCATGCATATGCTTACGGAGGCTGTATTATTCAGGACATGGGTTACTACCCCTTTGGGGACCACTTTTTTAGTGACCTGACGCACTACGTCCGCAGCGCCGATTTTATTTTGACCATGATCCGGGAGTCACAAAACTTGGACGAATACGCCTTTGCACTGGGCGCTCTGACGCACTACGCCGCGGATAATGAAGGCCACTCGATCGCCGTGAACCATGCTGTTCCCTTGATTTATCCGCGCCTCCGTAGGAAGTACGGCAACACGGTTACTTATGAAGAAGATCGCAAAGCGCATTTGCTGGTGGAATTTTCGTTCGATGTCGCCCAGGTGGCCGGGCGCCTCTATCCTCCGCAGGCTTACCATGACTTCATCGGATTCAAGGTTTCGGAGCCGGTCCTTAACCGGGCTTTCAAAACGACGTATGGACTCGACTTGCGCGACGTTTTGCTGGATGAGGACTTGGCTCTCTACTTCTATCGTCATGCGGCGAGCAAGCTCATTCCCTCGATGACTCAGGTGGCGTGGACGAAGGAAAAGGATAAAATTAAAAAGGTGGCGCCCGGCATCACCCGCCAGCGCTTCGTTTACGTCCTGAGCCGGCGGAAATACAAGCGTGAGTGGGGCAAGACGTATCACCGGCCCAGGTTTCTTTCAAAGGCTTGGTTCAGAAGGTACAAGAATCCGGGCTTCCTATCTCACCTGTTGCTCTTCATCTTTGACCTCATTCCCAAGATCGGGCCGCTCCGCACCCTGCAATTCCGGCCTCCCACCCCGCAAACGGAAGCCCTGTTCCTGAAGAGTTTCAAAGCCGTCATCGGAAGCGATGGGCAGTATCTGATGGAGATCAAGAAGGGTGATTTGACGCTTGCCGATACCAACCTGGATACGGGCAAGGCCGTGCGTCGCGGGAATTACAAACTTGCCGACCGGGCCTACCGGAAGCTGCTGGACAAGCTCGCCCACGAGCACTTCAAGAACATCACGCCCTCACTCAGGGCCAACATTGTGGACTTTTATCAAAGCGGGCCAGGAGCGAAGAAAAGCTGGAAGAACTTTCAGAGGCGGAGGAGGACTCTGCATGAAATAGAAACTTTGAAAGGTATCCAGACCACCACGGCAGATGAGCTCCTTATATTAAAGCCAGCCGCTCAGTCTCCGGGCGAATGAACCAAGTCTACATGGGGAAAGGATGCCTTAACCTACGGAGGAGAATCTTGAGAAGGCTTTGGGTGAGAGAGTTGAACCCTTCCGTACCCGGCAAAGCCCGGCAGGGATTCATCAAAATAGGAATCCACGGCAACCTGCGGTACCGGCCTGAAGGCACACCCACTGCCCGGAGGAATCGTGGGAGGCAAGCCGGAACGATGACGAGTTATCCGGCGGCAGCGGATGCCCGCCGTTGCTGGAAGCACTCACGGCAATAAACCGGACGGCCCTGGGTTGGCTTGAAAGGAACCGTGGTTTCCTTACCGCACTGTGAGCAGACCGTGGTTGTAACCGTTCGTTGCGGGGCGCTCTGGCCCTCGTAGGACTGACTCCGCTTGGCCTTGCAACCCTTGCAACGCTTGGGCTCGTTCTTAAATCCCTTTTCCGCGTAGAAGAGCTGCTCCCCCGCAGTGAAAACAAATTCATTTCCGCAGTCAATACACTTCAGCGCCCTATCTCGGTATTCCATAACCGCTCCCCCCAAGCAAAAGAAGTTGCTTGCCGCCCCAGCCAATGAAATGGAATCGCTTCTTGTACTCGCGGGCCATTTTCTGGCCGGTTCGCCCTGGTTAATCTCGCTCGAGCCGGGCCTTTTTCCGGACACGCTTGCGGGCCAAAGCTTCCTTCACCCGCCGCTTTTCTCCTGGCTTGAGATAGTAGGAGTGACGTTTGATTTCCTTAATGATATCTTCCTGCTGGACCTTGCGCTTGAAACGGCGAAGCGCATTTTCCAGAGACTCGCCTTCCTGAAGCCGTACTTCAGCCAATCGATCTCCACCTCCATTCCCTGGTTAATATAATGGATTCATAAGAGCGGTTATGGATGGTGAGATTCTCACCCGGATGCCATTGATTAGTCAAGCGAATTATTAAAATACAGCCTCATCCCATTGTTTTCCGGGAAGCAACAGTCCCGCCCGGTTCCAGAGCGCCTCGTGCCCGTCAGCAGCCTTCTAATGTATGGGTCTCTCAGACGCTAATCGAACACCTTCAGCTTTCCAGCGCAAGCTCGGAAGTGCATTGCGGGCAACGCTTTGCCTTTAGCGGAATGTCTGAAGCGCAATAGGGGCATTCCTTCGTGGCGGGCGCGGGCGGAGCTGCAGGTTCATGGAGGGTGGCCGTCAACCGGTTCACCACCCGAATGACCAGGTAGATAGCGAATGCCACAATCACGAACTCCAGAACTGTGTTGATGAACATCCCGTAATTCAAAGTGGGTGCGCCCGCCTTCTTGGCAGCGGCAATAGACTCATAGTGCTGTGAGGAAAGGTTAATGAAGAGATTTGAGAAATCAACGTGGTCCAGCACCAGACCGAGCGGCGGCATCAGAATATCATTCACAAGGGAAGTTACAATCTTTCCGAATGCAACTCCGATGATGATACCCACGGCCATGTCCAAAACATTGCCCCGCATGATGAAGGTTTTGAATTCCTTGAACATACTCCAGTCTCCCTTTTCGAATTTTCAAAGACCGCTTCCGGATCGAGTCCCCAGCGGTACTTTCCTACCCAATCTATCCCAACTCAGCGCCCCCGCTTTGTAGCCGACACCGAGGCGCAATGGGAAAGGGTTGGTCGAATCCTATGCCTGGACTTTGGGTGAGTCAAGCGGATTTGGCGCTGGCAATACTCCCGGTTTTACAACCCAAGCCCGGAGTGCCGGGATCTGCTCCCGTCAGGCAACAGCTTGGCGCCTCTCTACTGTGCAAGACCGAGGCCTGCCTGATCCTGGAAAGGTACCGGCGTCAAACTGCCAAAAGTCGGAGACGGGCATTTGCTGTAGCGGCGCCGACTTACTTCGTTGCGTACAAATTCACGACGAATCAAAAACCCAGGCTCGAACTGACATATGGATTGAGGCCCGAATGATTGATTTTTCTAGTGTAAACGGGTAGGAGTTTCCATTTGGCGGAAAACCAGGGAGTCAAAAATGGCGAGGACCTCTTTGCGGTAATTCAAGATTCTATCCACCGTGGTCTGGTACCAGGGGTCGGTGAGCGCAAGCCGTTGCATCCGTTCCAGAACATGCTGGGGTACGTCGATGTCCGCACGCAATTTTTCAAGAGGATAGCCACGCAGGAAGAGGCCATAGAAAAAGGCTGCTTCGTGACGCGGCTCGCTGAGGTTGTTATCGGCGTTCAGCATGGCCCGAGAAACCCGTAGGCCCAACCCTTCAGTCATTCGATTTTGAACATCCATCGGACCTAAAACCATGAAATCCTATAGTAAACCTTGTGTCAAGCCCCGGCGCGTCTTGATCGTGGCACAATTCAGTTGCGGTAGCAGCGGTCTGTGACCGCCGAACTTGCATTCTCAACGATTTCCGCCGCTCCCTGCCAGGGCAATCTCCGAGCGGCGCTACAGCAAGCAAACCGAACCACCACCCGTATCTTAGACCGAGTCCTGGCGGCCTAACGTGGTAAGTCTTTGAATTATCAGGGCCAATCCTTCGGTTATCCCCCACCCGGGCAGCTCGACCTGCAGAAGAGCTTAACCAGCAGGCCGAGCCGTCCGGAACGGATCAATTGTTGCCCACATTAGCGGTAGACGACTCCACCACCGCAACATTGGCGCCAACGTCAAGGTTGGTCGCCATTTGCCAGGTGACCCCTCCGTCCTGCACCGTGTCTCCAGCAACGGTGGGCCATGCTGGCTCTGCGTTTCCCGTGGTACCGGGGTTCAGAGCCATCTCGTAATTGCCATTCGAGTCTTTGATGGCGTCATACTCGCTCTTAAGGGTCTGGCTGGTCCATCCGGGATAGAGATTCACCGCCTTACCGTGTCCGCAACTGGCGGCGGTGAGTTGGAAATTACCCCCGTTGTAATTTACAAATCCCAACTGATTGTAATTCGCGGGCCAGGTGCTACAAACAAAGGTTGGCGGTGTGACCGTGGCAGTGTTGACCGAGGGCGGCGCCGAGCCGTTGCAATTCCCAAACGATGTGATGGTTGCGATCTGCGTGATGCTATAGGTTCCACAATAGGCCTCCGCCCCGCTCGAACTGCCCGCGTAGACCCTGTATTCTGTTTTCGGACCGTCATCCGGCGGCGGCGGAGCAATGTTGATGGAGTTGGTGTTGGCGCCGGCGCCCAACTTGATCGTCCCAGGAGCCCCATTGGCAATCAAAATCCAACCCATACATACCGGACTGGGAGGATAAAGTTGCAGCGGGGTGTTGCAATTTGAGCCGCCGGAAAGAGTCTCGATGGTCCAGGCGTTTAAATTGCCTGGGATATTCAGGGGCCACAGTGGCTCGCTGATACCCGACTCCGTCGCGATATAGGATAGTTCAGCGCCTTGGTTACCATCCAGGATGATTACCCCGGAATTGTATTTCCATTGCGCCTCCCAAGGATTTAGGACAGTTTGCTCGGCGCTGGGCGTCGTCTCACCCGTAGGAGTGACAAAAGTCGTCTGAACATACACGGTGGTTCCGGCGCGGATCGAGCCTCCGAGGGGCGAACTGGTCAGAATGGGAGCCATCGGCTGCGGAATGAAACAGTTCGATGTGTAAGCCGATCGCTGCCCGGACGGGACACCCACGAAGATATTGTTTTCGCTTCCGGCGCCGGGATCAACGACGTAAATATCGCTACAGGAATTATCAACATATCCGCTGCTGCTCCAGCCATAGGATGCGCCGGTCTGGGACATAATATTGTTGGAAAAGCTGTAGCCGCTCCCCACAAAGCGCCCAGGAGTGTCCCAGAGAGCCGTGGCCTGCATGGAACCCGTCAGAAAATCGTTGTGATCGATGTCCACATACATTGGGCCTTTCCCGATGGGGTCAATGGAAGAGACAATAGTAATGCCGTAGTAGGGATCTTTGAACTTCTTCCCATTTTGCAGGGTCGTGCCCCACACTTCGGAGATGTCGTTAAAGATGTTGTCATGGACCGAGACGCGTTGCATCCCCTTGGTTTGCGCCCCGTTTCCATAACTCGGGGTATTGACACCCAGCGCAATGCACGCATTGGCGTGGCGGATGAGGTTGTAACGGATCGTGATGTCATTATCGGCCAGATACGAATCGAGTCCAGTTGCGCTCATCGGTGAAATTGAGATGGCAATACCATTCTGCGAGTAGCCAGCCCAAACATAATCGATCACATTCCCCTGCACGAGCACCCTTTGTATCTCCTTAAACTCAATATCGTTCTTAACGATCAAGGGGAAGCCGTTATAGTTGGGAGCCCCAGGATAATAAGCGGGATTGCGGTAGAGGTGGTTGCGCGTGATGGTAACGTCAGAGGTGATGACCCCACCCGTGATCGATTCGGCGGCTCCGCCAGAAAGGATCTGCTCGGCCCCTCCTTCCAGGTGATTGTTATCGATCAGGAGCGGACCGGGTGTGTTGTAAAAGGTCACGGGGTGCTGCTCCGCGCTATTATTGACCACCGTGAGCCAGCTATTGAGAATTGCGATCGTGCTGCCTTCCGCATCCACGTCGTTGTGGATATTCGTGGTGCCGTTGGGCCCATGAATGTAGCACCGGTCAATCGTGATGTTATTCGGCAGGTCGCCAATCTGAGTTTCGCCGTTGCCGATTTGGATGAGGTTGGGGTCTATTTTGGTCCCGGAAGCCGTCGTGATGTTGAGGCCCAGGAACCAATAATGATTCGGTCCTTGACCGCTTCCTTGTGTCACGGTCGCGGTGGCAATGACGGAACTGGTGACGGTTGATGCCTGGATCGTGGCAAAGAAACTGGCATCCTGCGGCGTGGCCCTTGCTCCTTGCTGATCGTAAGGAGGCATTTTCGAGTCCGAAACATCAGAGCGGATAATAATCCACTTGCCCAAACAAGAACCGGCTTGGTAGGGCAGCGTAACTTCGTTGGTGGTATTCTGCGAGAACCTTCCTCCAGACTGCAAGGCAATGATGGCGCCCTTTGTCCCACAAGCTGGCGAATTAATCGCATCCTGAAGCCCAGCAGCCCCCTCTTTTGCCGTAATTTGCGTGATGGCAAATCCGCAGGCATCGGTCCCTGTTTCGCCTTGATTGTAAGTGCAGGGGTCAGGAAAAGTTGGTTGAGTGGTGAAAACCCGTGGCAATTCCGACGGGCCATCACACAATGTAGTGGAAGACGGTTTACAAACCTGCGCATGCGCCATGCTTTGAGTGGCGGCGAGAATAATTGCTAAAATTGCCCAAGTGCTCCACTTGAATTTCATTACACGTCACCTTTTTCGTGGCCATTGCTTCCCCTCCGCCTGCCCGCGCCAGGTTGACGGGCCAGAAGCGGTTACATAATGAGTCCTGGAAGCGGTTGCTGATAAAACGGGTGCTTTTGGTTTGTCGAATGGACCAACTGGCGCTGCCTTGAGACAGGTAGGCGCGTGGAAATGCTCGAACTTGTGCCTGTCGAGCAAAAATCAAGACGCACGCTGGCCCGTCTATTTTTCCGGACAGAATAATGATTCGAGCAGCCGAACCCGAAAGTTCCCCCGGCTGCCGACCCCAAGACTGGCTAGGCTGAAGAGGCTGGTATTCTCATGCAGGTGAAAAAGTTTTTCAAGTACTATTTTATTTTTTTCGTCTTTTGAGCCGTTATCCTTTTACTCATCATCCATGATCTGGGATCGCGATGAAGGATTATTTTGGGTAGTGGTGCAGTTTGGTTGCTGTAGCGGCGTCTATAACGGCGTCGGCTCTGTCAAGAGACACGTATCCGGTGCGAGCCGGGAGCGGAGTCAAGGACGCCCCGCGAAGCGGGG
>CALCEB010000246.1 GCA_937900045.1 uncultured Acidobacteriota bacterium | reverse complement strand
GATAAATAAAATTCGGCGCTCATAGAGCGCCGCTACAGCAAGCAAACTGAGACACTACTCCTGCAAAAGTTCTTGGCATTTCATTACTTATCGTATAGTATTGTAAGAGTATACATGAGTTCGGGGAGACATTGTTTCATGGGCAGGTCGATGGTCATAGGCCGTGGTTGGGAAGAATGGATTCCGGCGCCACCCCTCGGTCGGTCGCGCCGCCCCTTGGGCCGTCGAGGAACAAAACCCGGCGGGGTATCAAGAATCCCCAGTAAAAATGCGGGTTTTAGTCTTGTGGAAACCGCCAATCCGGGCGTGGTGCAGCAAATGAAGCGCAAACCATTGAAAACAAGAGACCAAAATTGCCCTCGAGGAACAAAGCCATTGCGAGAGAGTGAAAACCCCAGTAAAAATGCGGGTGCGAGCAAAAAGGGGAGAAAAAAACAATCTTTTTTGCCTGTGGAAAAGTCTGTAATCCACTGATAACATGGAGAAATGGAATGGTACAAAGCCATTCAAAGCCATTATCAAAGCCATTGAGAAGTCGGATAACCTATAGATGATGCGTGAGTTACGTCGATTTCAGGAACAAAGCCACGTAACCTATTTAAAATCAAGGGCAGATGATCAATTTTGGCTTTGATCGCGCAACAACCCAGTTCAAAGCCAAATCAAAGCCAAGAAATCAGCATTCGCTGGTATGCGCCACCCGACGTGCCGCCAAGCTCGTCAAACAGAAAGCGCGGGGAATCGTTGGCTCGCCCAAGCCCTCGCGTCCGCTTGAAACCGGCAAATACAAACCTCCCAAGCACAAGATGCGCGCCGTGCCAGTGGATTTTGAGGACTGACCGGCCGTTCAGCCATACCGTCATATTTCCATGAAAAATGACGGTATGGTATGCAACGTCACTTCAGCCGAGACAGCCTTCACCTTCTTCACCTTTGCGGTTGACTCGCTCCGCCCGGTGCCCTACCATGTCCGCACTGTGATCGCGGGTCATTGCAATAACGGGGGCTCGGCTCCGGAGTCCTTAGTCTGGGAATCGGGATGAAAATCGTCAGTATTGGCGAAGTCTTATGGGATGTGGTGGGCGCGGAGGAGCACTTGGGTGGCGCCTCGTTCAATTTCTCCGCGCACGCGCGGAAGCTAGGCCACGAAGTGTTTTTCGTAAGCGGGGTCGGGCAGGACGAGCGCGGTCAACGCATCCTCGGCCGCATGGAGCAGATGGGGCTTTCCACGCGCTACGTCCGGATTGCCCCGGAAGCCGCTACCGGTTTGGTCACGGTTGAGCTCAGCGAGGGTGGCCAGCCTCGATTCACGCTGCGCCGTCCGGCGGCGTATGATTATCCTGGACTCAGCGACGATCTAATCTCTGAACTTGTCTCGCCTCCTCCCGATTGGATCTATTTCGGAACGCTTTCGCTGATTTCGGAATGCGTAAAAAGCCTCGCCTTGCGCTTGATCTCGGCGGCTCCGGCGAGTGGAAGGTTTTATGACGTGAACCTGCGGCCGCAATCGTACAGCAAGACATTGGTGCACGAACTTCTCTCTGTCGCGAACGTGGTCAAACTGAACGATCAGGAAATTGGCGAAGTAGACGAGATGCTTGGAGGCCGTAACGATTCCGTCGAAAAGTTTTGCCGCAACCACGCTCACGAGTTTGGCTGGGAAGCCGTTTGCGTGACGCGAGGAGCGGAGGGCTGTGCCCTGTTCATGCGCGGTGAATACCTGGAATCGCCGGGCTACAAGGTCAGAATTGCCGATGCGATCGGCGCCGGGGATGCATTTGCCGCAGCATTTCTGCACGGCTATCAAAGCGGCTGGCCCGCGGCCAAGATCGCCGACTTTGCCAACCGCGTGGGCGCGCTCATCGCCAGCCATCCCGGAGCCATCCCCGACTGGAGTATTGAAAATGCGCTGGCGATTTAACGGGCGTGTAGCCGGCAACGTGAAAAACAAAGGGTCGATGCTTTGGCGGGCGTGTTCGAAGCAGGGGCATTGTAGTGCCGAAAGGGCGCCAGCAGCGCCGTTAGCTCTTTTTGACCGAAAAATATCAAATTGCCTTTCGGAGGGCCTTTTATGCCCAAAATTTCCAGCACGAAACTGATGGTGGCGGCGATTCTGGGATTTTTCCTCTACGGCTCCATTGCGTCCATGCTCGGGACTTTATTGCCGTACCTTTCCGCGCGCGATCACTTGAGTCCGGTGCAGATGGGCGACGTGGCACTGGTGCAGGCGCTGGGTCTGGTGATCGCCTCCATCGTAACCGGCCCGCTGATTGATAACCGCGGAAAAAAGACCGGCATGATTCTGGGCTTGGCGCTGATCGTGATGGCGCTCATCGGTCTGCCTGCGTCGACCGGCTGGGTCATGGTGGCCGGCTCCATGTTTCTGCTGGGACTGGGTGGCGGCACTATTGTGAACGCTTCGAACACCTTGGTCAGCGACCTGAGTGAGGAAAAACGCGCTTCGTTTTTCAGCCTGGCGCATGTTTTCTTTGGCGCGGGCGGCCTGTTCACTCCTTTAGTAGCCGCAAATTTACTGGGTGGAAACGGAATCAAGCTCAGCATCCTGGTGGCGTCTGTGGCCGTGGTGGTGACGCTGATCATGTTTTTCATCGCCATGCCGCCGCCCACGCGCGAGCGCGCCTTCGGTTTCTCCGCGGCGCTTGACCTCAAGGGAAAACCCTTGCTCGTGCTCCTTTCTTTCTTTGTGTTCCTCTACGTCTCCTGCGAAGTCGGATTCTGGAACTGGCTGCCGAAATACATGATGTCTGAAGGCATCTCGCAAAAGAGCGCGCTCAACATTCTGGCTTTGGGATTTGCTTCCGGCATGTTGGTGGGCCGCGTCATCGCCGTGAAAGTCCTGGCGAAAGTGCGCGCCTCCACGGCAGCGCTGGTCTGTGCGGTGCTGATGGTGGGCGTCATGTTCTGGGCCTTGCGCTCGCCCAGCCCCATGATGGCTTGGGTCAGCGTCTTCGCAAGTGGCGTAGTGATGGGACCGGTCTTTCCCAGCTCGATGGCCATGACCGGCGATGCTTTCCCGGTGATGACGGCAACCTGCCTCGGCATTGTCAGCACCGCAGGCTGGGCCGGAACCGCTGTCAGTTCTTACGTGGTCGGCGCCATTGCCGGACAAGATGTGAACCGCCTCCACACCGCCCTGCTCATCTTCCCGGCCGCAGCCGTCATGATGGTGATTCTTGGCTCAGTCCTGCAGCCGATGCTGAGCAAGCCAGGACTGGCGGCGACTGCCTCGGCTTGAGTCGCGAGGGACTCAAGGGCGCCGCCAAGGCGATGGGATTCCGGCACGAAAGGCGGAAGGGCTTGGCGGAAGTGAGTCGGAATCGAACCGACCGGCCCGCCAGAGGCAGGCCCACAGGATTTGAAGTCCTGGGCGGACACCAGCCCACATGCACTTCCGCCAGTAGTGTGCATCAGGTTGAGTGATCTGGCAAGATGCATGCATCGCCGCCCCAAACAAGTTTTCATCATTCTACTCATGGAGTGTCCACGTTACGAGTAGACCGTGTAACGCCGCCGGCGCGGTGGCAACTGCCGGCAGAATGCCAGCGCTACGATAGGGAAGAAGCAGCGGGAGGATTTTTCAAGGATTTTGAGGCAGGGGCGTGATGCTGTCTTGCTTGTGCTTCATAAAGTGCCGGTGAATATCGGGCCAGAATTCCCGTAAGCCGTTGCCGACGCCCCGGGTCATGAATCCCCAACCCAGGTTTGCCATGAAAATTCCTAAATGGCAGTTGCCGGCTGGATAATAGGTGCAAGAAAGTCCCGCTGACCCCATATTGGCCAGGACATTCGATGCATTAAAGGTCTCATGGCCGGAATCGGTGCGGGTCACAAAGAGCTGAGCGAGAGCGTAGAGCATCCGCCGCTTGACGGTACCGTGATTCTTGCGGAAGTAACGCGGGTCCTGGCGCAGCAATACGGGAAAAGCGAACATGCCGAGCATTCTCATGCTGGCCATATCGGTATAGGAAGCGCCGATGCGTTTTGCATATCCTTCGAAACCGGTGCCGTAACCTGGCGGAGCGTCTTCAGATTGGTAGAGGCCCGCCTTGAGGGCGGATTCGGTGATGGTGACGGGGTCAAGAACGGTTCGGACCGCCATATCGAGTTTTTCCCGCGCGGTCAGGGGCGGGGCATTTTCGTCGTTCGTGACGTTGAAAGAAGGAAAAATCCACAGGACGCGCTTCGGAGTGTTGTCATTGGAATTGGAATCGGAATTAGAACTCGACGCAGAATTGGAACTGGAGTTGGATGCCTGCGCAGAGTTGCCCGAGGATCCCGGTGTTGATCCCGTTTGCTGGGCCATTGACAGTGGGCACAGCGCCGCGCATAAGAGCCCGATGGCAGGCAAAGCCCATCCGATGCGGGCAAATGATTTCAGGGCCGGAATTGTTTTTTGCATGATTCTTTTGATGATCTTCTGCAAGGTCCAGGGCTTAAAGATAATTTTACTCGAATTTTTGCATTTCCAGTTCATGATTTGGAAAGTGGCTTGTTAACCTGGATGACTCATGAAGACGGTCAGGGCAAGGTCTCAACCCTGCCGAAAGTGGGGTCCGAAGCAACAAGAATATGCCGGGCCGAAGTTGCGGAATTATTCTAAGCCCACGGCGGCTTCGCAGAACATGGCATCGGTTATCATGGAGAAAGCCGGGCTGGCGCTTTGCCGCTCCGGTGGCCGGTCCACCTCAGGCCGATGGAACCGTTTCGATTACTTGACCATACCGCGGATGCCGGTTTCGAAGCGTTCGGGGAAACGCTGGAGGAGACGTTTTCCAACGCCGGGCTGGCCCTGGTGGACCTTTTCGTGGACATTAAATCCGTCGAGCCGCACGAAGAGGTATTAATTGGAGCAAGCGGCAGGGACTTCTGCGCATTGCTGGTGAATTTCCTGAGTGAGATACTGTTCCTGGAGGACGCCGAAGGTTGGCTGTTCTGCGGATTTGAAGTCCAGTTTGATGACGGTCCGGCGCTCCGCGCAAAAGCTCGTGGTGAAAAGTTTGACCGTTCGCGGCGCCAGGCAAAAACTTTGGTGAAGGCCATTACCTACCATCAACTGTTGCTGGAGAAGGTGTCCGGCGGATGGCGGGCGCAGGTCTATGTGGATATTTGAGTTTTCAAAACCCGGTTCGGAAAGAAAGCCGGGCGCTCTCCCGCGCTACTTCTGCGCCTTCGCTCTCATTCTGCCTCTGCTTCTCTCTCACCCGCTGCTTGCGGCTGAAGGTGAATACCAGGTTCAGCAACTGAAGCCGAATGTTTTCGTCTGGATTCCCGAGGATGTCGTGGACCTCGACGGCGATCCCCAATACAGCCGCGCGGCTGCGGTGGGATTCGTCATCACCCCTCAGGGCGTGGTGGTGATTGGAGCCAGCAACAATCCCCTGCACGCCCGCGAAGTGCTCTTTGAGATTCGCCGCCGCACGGATGCCCCGGTCATCGATGTGATTGACCTGGACGCGGATGGCGATCAAGTGCTGGGCAACGAAGTCTTCGCCGAACAGCGCGCCCAAATTATCTCCACAGCCCGCACCGCCGCCCAAATGCGGACTTACCAGGGCCAGCTCTCCGCCCGGCGAATCCACGATTCGGAACTCCGCTCCCACCTGCGAGGTATTCACTTCACCCTGCCCACCCAGACCTTTGACCGTCAAATGGCGCTCCGGGCGGGCAGCGAGGAAATCCGCATTTTGCGGGAAAACACTGGCGTGGCAGGAGAAACCGGAGGGGACGCTGTCGTGTTTCTGCCGCAAGAGAAAATTCTCTTTCTCGGCGATCTTTATGACAATGGGTACGTTCCCTCCATGGACTCGCGCGACATTCGCCGCTGGATTGCCGCTCTTGGACAGCTTGAGACGTGGGAGGCTGATACGTTTGTGCCCGCCCACGGCCTTCCCGGCTCCCGCCAGGATATTGAGAGCTTCCGGCGCTTCCTGCAGTGGATCGTTTCCGAAGTTCAAACACGCATTCAGGAAGGGAAATCCCTGAGGCAGGTGAAACAAGACCTTCTCACTTCGTCACAATTCCGCCTTCATGCTTGGGAGAACGTCCCGCAAACGTTGGCGGTGGTTTACCAGCAACTGGTCCACGCTCCGGATTCTATCCCCGGAGGCGCTGCCAATGGCCATGGCGCCTCGCACGGAACAGTCCGGCCAAAACCCACGGGAGCCAATGAATCCGGCTCCGCAGGTCCTGGCTCCGGCCTGCGGAGGTAGGGCGGTTTTTCTTTTGGCCGCCAGGCTAGCTGAAGATCTGACAGCAAGCAGTAATCCTGGCGGATCACAGTGAGCCAAGTCAAGTTATAAGAAATTTCTATAACGAACGCCAAGGGCCGCCGCTTCACCTCTGTTACAATTCTAAGCGGAGCCTTTTACCCATCATGGACTATGACCAACTTACCAGTTTCCTCGAAGTTGCAAAGCTGCAGAGCTTTTCCCGCGCGGCAGAAAAGCTCTATCGAACGCAACCGGCCATCAGCGCGCAGGTGCGCTTGTTGGAGCAGGAGTGCGGCGAAAAGCTTTTTGACCGCAGCGGCAAAAAGGTAATGGTGACGCCAGCAGGCGAAATCCTGCATCGCTATGCGGAAAGAATCATCGGGCTGCACAAAGAAGCCTTGCAAGCAGTGGCAGAGCTCAACCAGACGGTGCGCGGCAAGTTGCTCATCGGCGCAAATGAAGCCACCTGCCTCTACGTTCTGCCTAAAACCTTTGCGCGCTTCAAGCACCTTTATCCGCTTGTCCAGATCAGCATTTACCGCAACTTCAGCCACAAGATCATGCAAAAGGTGCAGGAAAGCGCGGTGGAGCTGGGCATTGTGACGCTGCCGATCACGGCCACCAACATGGAAGTAATTCCGGTATTCAAAGACGAAATGCAAGTGGTGGTCCCGGCGAATCACCCCATGGCCCGCAAGCGTAGCGTCACGGTTGAAGAAGTGGCGAATTACCCGTTAATCCTTCCCAAGACGGGCAATACGCGGGTGGTGATTGACCGCTTGCTGCGCGATTTCCGCCAGCACGTGCAGATTTCCATGGAGTTGGCGAGTGTCGAGACGATCAAAAAGTTTGTGGGGGCTGGCCTCGGCATTTCGATCATCAGCAGGACCTACGCCCAGCCGGAAGTGGCTGCCAATCTGCTTAAGCTGATCCCATTGGAAGGTGATAAGCTTTTCCGTGAGTTGGGGCTGGTTTACCGCCGCGACCGCTATCTTTCCCTTCCGGCCAAAGTATTTATTGAGGCCGTCCGCGAGTCCACCCGGCCCGCCGGCGCTGGAGCTCCGATTCCCGCAAAGACGACAGCCGCAACGTAGCGCCGGGGAGAGTGTTTGCTCCGGTTCTGCCCTCGAAGCCGGGGAAACTGCCGGAATCGCCCGAGCCAATAGAGAAAGCTTGTCCGAATGCCTAAAGGGGAAAAACCGCTGGCGGTGATGAAGTTCGGGGGAACATCCGTAGGAAGCGCGGAACGGATGCAGCACGTTGCCAGCCTTCTTATCGAACACTCAAAGCGGTTTGACTTAGTGGCGGTGGTTTCCGCCATGGGCGGCGTGACCGATATGCTGATCCGTGCTGCAGCGGAAGCCAGCCACGGCGACCGCGATCACTGGAAGGGCGTGCGGCAAGAAATTGCCCGCCGTCACCGCGAAGTTGCGGACAACGCCCTGACCGCAAGCGAACAAGCCGTTGTCCTCCCCCGGCTGGCCGAACAGGTGGGCAATTTTGAAAATTTGTGCTCGGGTTTCTCGCTGGTGAGGGAAGTCACTCCCCGCGCCCTGGATACGCTTTCAAGCCTTGGTGAAGTGATGTCCGCCACGCTGGTATCCGCCATCCTGCGTAGCCTGGGTTGTCCGTCGGAGGCCGTGGATGCCACGGAACTCATTGTGACGGATGAAAACTTCGGCAACGCTACCCCGCTTTTTGACGAAACCCACCCGCGCCTTCGCCAACGCCTGGGCGCGGCGCGGCGGCGTGGCATTCTGCCGGTCATCACCGGATTCCGGGGCGCCACGCGCGACGGCCTCTGCACCACTCTCGGGCGCGGTGGCTCCGATTACAGCGCCACCATCGTTGGCGCTGGCCTCGATGCGGACGAAATCTGGATTTGGACGGACGTGGATGGGGTGATGACAGCCGATCCGCGCCTGGTGTCTTCAGCCCGCATCATCCCTGAGATTTCTTACCGCGAAGCCATCGAGCTCTCCTTTTTTGGCGCCAAAGTGCTGCACCCCAAAACCATCCAGCCGGTGATGAAGAAGAAGATTCCGGTGTGGATCAAGAACACCTTCAATCCCACTTGCCCCGGCACCCAAATCTGCCCCTCATCTTCCAGTTCCTCTCCCGGTGTCAAAGCCATCACTTCCGTCAGCAAGGCGCACTTGATCACCCTGACCGGGAGGGAAGTCATGCCTTTCGCCCAATTGGCGGCTCGAACCTTTGCCGGCCTGGGCCTGGAAGAAGTGGATACTCTGATGGTGACGCAATCCTCGGCGGACAACATTCTCTGCTTCGCCGTGCGGGATTCCGACCTGAAGCGGGTGAAGGCCAAGCTCGAAAAGGTCTTCGAGCTGGAAATCATGCATGACCACATGGTTGCGATTGAGGTCATGCCACACGTGGCTATCGTGGTGACCATCGGCGAGAATATGAAAGGTACGCCCGGGATTGCCGGCCGCGCCTTCACCGCCCTCGGGCGCAAGGGGATCAATATCATCGCCATTGCCCAAGGCTCTTCCGAGCTCTCCATTTCCTTCGCGGTAAAATCCAACGAAGTGAAAGAGGCGGTGATGGCGGTGCATGAGGAATTTGAACTTTAGCGCAGACTGGGTCTTCAGGCCTGCGGCTTTTCCGTGTCGCCAGCAGCAGACCGCGGACTCAAGTGGCAGCCACGGGCAGCGATTTTCTGTCCGCGGGCTTTTTATTTGACGGAAACCCATGGTGAGAAATACGCTCGCCTTGGCTACCACCGCTGTGCCGGGCTTTCCACGCTCATCATGGCCACTGCCTATCTTCAATGCATCGAGGAAGCTTGCGGCGAGCGGCAGGACCCTCGCAAGGACGCGCACCAGTGCGCAAGCTGTGGCGGGCTGCTGGAAGTGCGCTATGAGTTTGACCCGTATGAGCCTGAGACGCTTCGCCGGGCATGGCACCAAAGACGATTGAGCGGTGAACCCATTGACCGCAGCGGTGTTTGGCGGTTCCGCGAGCTGATCCCTTTCGTCAATCCCACGGACCGGATTATCTCACTTTCCGAAGGGTCCACGCCCCTCACTGGTACGCGCCGCGCCGGCTGGTGGGCGGGACCAGTCCATTTGACCATCAAGCACCAAGGCAATAATCCCACGGGATCCTTCAAGGATCTTGGCATGACCGCCTGCATCACCCGCGCCGCGTCGCGCAATGTCCGCCGGGTCGCCTGCGCCTCTACCGGGAACACTTCTTCCTCGATGGCGGCCTATGCGGCGCGCGCCGGCATGAAGTCCATTCTGTTCGTTCCTTACCGCCAGATCTCAGCGGCGAAGCTTGCGCAGGCGCTCGATTTCGGGGCGATCGTGGTGGAAGTGGGCGACACTTTTGACCAGGCTTTTGGTCTGCTGCGACAGATTGCGCCGGAGTTCCGTCTCTATCTGGTAAACTCCGTCAATCCCTTCCGCATCGAGGGCCAGAAAACGATTGTGGCGGAATTGATGGAGCAGCGTGCTTGGCGCCCGCCGGATTATATTGTCGTGCCGGGCGGCAATCTGGGCAATGCCTCCGCCATCGGCAAGGGCTTGCGCGAGTTGAAAGAGATGGGATTCATCGAAAAGGTTCCGAAGATCGTGGTGATCCAGGCTGCCGGGGCGAATCCCTTTTACCGGACGTTCAGTTCTGGCTCTGCGGAGTTGATTCCCGTCGACCCACCACAGACCGAGGCCACTGCCATCCGCATTGGGCGGCCGGCGAACTGGAAGAAAGGCATTCGGGTGCTGCAATGGTCCGGCGGACTCTCGGAGTCTGTGACGGATGAAGAGATTTTTGAGGCGAAGCGCGTGCTCGCCGAAGACGGTGTTGGCTGCGAACCTGCCTCCGCCGCCACCGTGGCCGGAGTCCGCAAGCTCTGCCGCGCCGGCAAAATTGAGAGGCATGCGGACGTCGTGGCCATCCTCACCGGCCATCAGCTCAAGGACACGGATTACATTATGCGGCATCGTTCTGAAGGGGAAGAAAACAGCCGGCGGCTGCGCGTGGAGGCATCGCTTGAAGCGCTGCGCAAAGTCTTGGAACAGGCCCTGGCCAGAGGGTAACTGCGGAACGGCTTGCGCACCGCGGGCTTTTTGGATGGATGATGTTTGACCGTAAGAAACGCCAGCCGGGATAAAATTTCGCATCTCGCAATTTCTGCAGAATGTTGCAGGTGAATCAATCAGAGCGAGCCGCTTCGGCATAGTTTCCAGGTGAGGGCTTTCCAGGCTTTGATTAGACAAAATGAATCGATTCTGTGACAGGGTGGGGTCGGTCTGGAGATCGTGCCGCGACCAAAAGTCGAGACTAGCGATGTGATATTATCGGCACTGACCCGGACAAGTTCGGGTTGGGGGATACGCCTGCCGAGGATCGAACGATGGCGTCCGTACCCACTATCTCTGTGAGCGATGACAGACAAAATCGGCACATACACGGTTAAGGTCTTTTGGCCCAACGTCGGCAGTTTGAGCGACTACCCCCAATCGACTCACAAGATCCTGGGATATATTCGAGATTCGAGGCCGTCGCGAAAGGACGCGATCGACTGGACGTGCAAGACATTCGGAGTTGTTCACGAGTTCGCTCGGAAGCTTCTTAATATTTTCCAAGCGGTAGGCGTATTGGGGTCCTCAGACTCATGCTACGAGCTTACACAGATCGGGAAGGATTTCCTCAACGGCGACCCGCAAATATTGTTCCATGCGTTCTCCAAGGCAGTCGCTGGCTTCGAGGGAATCCTTGACATCCTGGCGTCCCAAGGACCGCTTCCCCTCAAAGAACTGGAGCAAATTTGGGCAGAAAGGATGAAGCCACTCGCCTTTGCGAAAAACCAGTGCCCGATTCGCTACAACTGGCTGCGGGGCTTTGGATTTGCCTCCCTTGTGGCACATCAGATCTTCCTGACAGAGACCGGTCTAAAACTTGTCGCGTCCTTGCGGCTTGGAAGGGCTCCAACAGAGAGTGCAAAAAGAGGGATGTCTCATGGAGACCTTGAGGACAAGATCAAGATTATTGGAGAATTCTTCGAGTTCGAGGCAAAGAAACGAGCAAGTATAAATGACGCACTCCCGACTTATGCGCTGAAGTTGCGGGAGGGGGATCGCCAGTTGGATTGTCTGTGGGTCCGTTACATCCCTTTTGCGGGCAAGGTGACGTTTCCAGTGGAGATCCAGCTTGGGGGAAATCTTGCGGATGCACTCGACCGCCTTGAGACTATCTCTCAACATGTTCAGAGGGCAATCATCGTAACAACGGAGGATCAGGAGAGCACGATCATCGAGCGGCTGAGGGTAAAAAGGTCTCACCTCCTCGACAAACTTACCATAATCTTTGTGGACGACGTTTACAAAGCCGTCGAGGCCGCGAGCGTTCTAAGCGCCTTGGCGAGGAAGCTTTTTGCGAACTAGAATGGCAGACCTAGAAGAGGAAATGCGTTGTGAAGTAAAGACTTGGGCACAGAACTGGCTGGCGAGCCATCGCAAAGGATGGAAGGTCGAGGTCTTTGACACCCCTCGATCAAGCGTTTCGGCCCTTCTCTATTCGATAGGACTCAATCAGGCCTTCCCTGCCTCAGACTCGTTTCAGTTTTCCGTTGACATAACGGGAGTGCTGAAGCGAGGAAGCAGGACTGAACTGGCTTTCGTCGTGGTCAAGCCCCGGCCAATCTGCGTTAAGGACATCGGTCCTCTTTTGATGTGCTGCCGCCTCGCCCTGCCGACCGTCTCGATAATTCTTTCCGCGAAGGGAATGTCAAGATCGCTAAACCTCCTGTTAAACACCTACAATAGGATTGACCTGTTGGAATACGGGAGCGGAAAGCGAATTAAGGTTGGAACTTGGGACAACGGCAGGAAGCAGGTAGACCCAGCGTCTGTAATCCCGCCAGGAGAGCTCGGGTAGCCCGTTCGTGAATTCGGGGGCGTGACCCTGATTGAGCCGTGCTTACGAACCAGGTTGGCCCAAGCCAACGAGGCCAAGATATTTCCCGCCAAATTCAACCATGCAAGAAACTTTTCGGCAAGAAGTCCGGCTGCTCACCACGCGTCTAGGAAATGTGGTGAAGGAACACTCGGGAGAGCGGGTGTTTGGCGCTATCGAGCAGCTTCGAAGGCTTTCCAAAGAAATCCGGCAGAATCCAAGGCAGGCGCTCTTTGAAGAAAATGACCAAGCCGTCCGTGGCCTCTCGCTCGCCGACGCTAAGGACGTTGCCCACGCCTTCAGCCTGTTCTTCCACTTGGTCAATCTGTGCGAAGAGCGTGAGCGCATTCGCCGTCTGGATCATTATGCCCGCCAGGAATCCGGGGCGCCGCGCTCCATCCGCCACACCCTCAACGAGCTTCGCAGCCATCGCGTGCCGCAGTGGGCGCTGGCGGACCTGCTCAACTCAATGAGCATTGAGCCGGTCCTCACCGCCCACCCCACGGAAGCCAAGCGCCGCAGCGTGCTGAACCACCTCCACCGCATCAGCCGCGCGCTCGAGGCCGCTTGCGGCGGAATTTCGCAAGAGCTTGAAGAGTCGCTCGACCCTTGGGTGGAAGCTCTGTGGCTGACAGAGGAAATCCGCGAACGGCCCGTGACCCCGCGCGAAGAACTGGAAAGCGCGCTGGTTTACTTTGACCGCACCATCTACGGGCTGGCTGGTGATTTCTGGGACGACTTCAGCCGGCAATTACAGAGTTTCTATCCATCCCTTCGTGTTCCGGCGCCTTTCCTGCATTTCGGCTCCTGGGTGGGAACCGACCGCGACGGCAATCCCAACGTGACGCCGCAGACGAGCCTTGCCGCCGCGGAGCAGTTTCGGCAGAGCGTGCTCCAATACTATCTCTTAGCTTGCGACCGCCTGCTGGCGCATCTCTCCATTTCTTGCCGGAGCCCCCAAGTCAGGCAGACGCTTCGACGCAGCCTGGCGCGGGACGCAAAGCGCTTCGCGGGGCTCAAAGTCTTGGAGTCGATCGACCAACCTCACGAGCTCTACCGCCAGAAGCTGCGCGTGATGATCTGGCGTTTGCGGCGCACCCGCGAACGGTCATCCGGCGCCTATGAGAGTTCGCGGGAATTCATTCAGGACTGCCGCCTGATTGAGGATGCTGTCCGCAATCAGGCGGGGGAAAGGCTGGCCCGGATGGGCGTCCGGCCTTTGCGGGTGGCGGGCGAGGTGTTTGGCTTCCATGCGGCTGAGCTCGATTTCCGCCAGCACGCTTCCGTAGTCCGCTCTGCGGCGGCAGCGCTGCTGCGAGCCGCGGACCTGCCCACGGAGCCCGAACCGGAAAGAATCCGGTCGATTCAGCGCCTGCTGGCTTCGCAGAAGGGCCAGGGCAAGCTCCCGGCGGCGGCGCGCGCCATTCTGGCGGAGTTTGAAACGCTGAAAAAAATCCAGGAGGCCAACGGCGAGGAGTCCGCGCATCGTTACATTGTTAGCATGACGTCACGAGTCTCGGACGTTTGGGATGTTTTGCTGCTTGGCAGCCGGTGCGGTTTGGTCCATGTGAGTTCGGGAAAGGTGCGCCTGCGGTTTGACGTGATTCCTTTGTTTGAGACTTATGACTCCCTGCTTGCCGGCTATGAATTGATGGATCAGCTTCTTTCCGATCCTCTTTATCGCCGCTTGATTCACAGCCGGGGTGACATGCAGGAAGTCATGCTGGGCTATTCGGACTCGGTAAAAGACTCTGGATATCTTGCTGCAAACTGGTCATTGTTCCGCGCCCAGGAACAACTGAACAAAGTGGCCATGCGGCATGGCGTGAAGCTGGCGCTGTTCCACGGCAAAGGCGGCACCATCGACCGGGGCGGTGGAATGTCCTACCGCAGCGTCGTCGCGCAGCCCCACGCCGCTCCCGGGGGCCGCATGCGGATCACCGAGCAGGGCGAAGTCATCTCCGTGAAGTACTCGCATCCTGCCATTGCCAAGCGCAACATTGAGCAGCTTGTCTCTTCCGTGCTGGATGCAAACCTGCTCCATCCCAAACGCATTGACCGCGCCTTGGTTGGCAAGTGGCAACAACAGGCCGCGGAACTTGCCGAGACCAGCCGTGCATTTTACCGGAAGCTGGTTTACAGCACGCCCGAATTTCAGCAGTATTTTGACGAAGCCACGCCCATTGATTTGATCGATCAGTTGCGTTGGGGTTCACGTCCGGCGCGGCGGCAGCGATCTGCCAGTGTTGAGGACCTGCGCGCCATTCCCTGGGTATTGGCTTGGACTCAGTCCCGCCACTTTCTGCCTTCCTGGTACGGGCTGGGATACGCGCTTGAAGAATTTGAGAAATCGCATTCAGCCGGCCTCGCCTTGCTGCGGGAGATGTTTCAGGGCTGGCCTTTCTTTTCCGTGCTCATTGAAAATGCGGAAGTATCGCTCGCCAAGACGGACCTATACATCGCCCGCCGTTATGCGGCATTGGTGCGGTCGGCTTCGGTCCGCGAGCGAATCTTCGGGCTGATTGAAGAGGAATACCATCGCAGCCGGCGCGCCGTGCTGGCGATTCGTGGCGGTTCCGAGCTGCTCGAGCGCCAACCCGTGCTGCGGGAGTCGATCCGCCTGCGCAATCCCTATGTTGATCCGCTAAACTTTCTTCAGATCCGGTTTCTTGAGCAGTGGAGGTCAGCCTCTCGCCAAGCCTCGCTGGACCTCACGCGCCTACTTCAACTCACTGTAGGTGGCATTGCCTTCGGCATGAAGAGTACGGGATGAGCATTGCGGTTTGATCCTCGGATCGTACGGGGGGACTTGCGCGCATGGGAAATATGCTACAATGAGCGCAGTATCCGGAGCCAGTGCGGGTGAATAGGTAAGCGAAAATTGTTGCGGGCCGTTAGCTCAATTGGTAGAGCAACTGACTCTTAATCAGTAGGTTGAGGGTTCGATTCCCCCACGGCTCACCACTTCTTGTTTTGAATCAAAAAAATAGCAGCAACGGTCGTGCCGTTTGCCGTAGCGAGTCTATGAGCGCCGAAAGCCGTGGGGAGTTCAATCTTGGCGGTCCGTCCCCGGCGGGTAAACTCCGGCGGCCGCGACCGCTATCAAACCTTCCACTCCAAAACTACGGTAGTGTCTCAGTTTGCTGTAGCGGCGCTCTATGAGCGCCGGGAACCGTTGAGGATCCAAGTTCGGCGCTCATAGAGCGCCGCTACAGCAAACTGAGACACTACCGAAACAGCGGCTTGGATGACAGTGCCGCTCGAATCGTGTTATATCAAGCCATTGGACGGAATGTTTATTGGTGAAGGGAATGGAATGGGGACCACGCTGGATCCGGAATTTCTTGCCGATGCACTTCAAGAGTTGAATAAAGCAAACCTGGCTTTCCGGTCATCTTACCCCGGCGATGCTGGACGCCGCCAGCCCGTGCACACCTTTTACGGCGGCGCCGACCTGTTTCAGGCCGGCACAGTTCAACGGCTCGGCACGATTGGCCGCCGAGTTTTGGCAGATTATGCGCCGGACGCCAGGAAGTTCTCCGCTGCGCTGGGGTTGCCGGACGGGCCGCTGGCGGACCGGATGTATACGCAGGTGGTTGACAAGTTGGATCGCGAGCCGGTCGAAGACTTTCGTATCGATTTTGAAGATGGTTACGGCAACCGGCCGGATTCGGAAGAGGACCGCCATGCAGTGGAAGCCGCGACGGAAGTGGCGAAAGGTTGGGTGGACGGATCGTTACCGCCGTTTATCGGTATCCGAATCAAACCCCTTACCGGGGAGCTTCAAACGCGCAGCTTGCGCACCCTTGACCTGTTCCTGACGGAATTGCTCGTCCAGACCCACCGGCGTTTGCCGGAAAACCTTGTAATTACATTACCGAAGGTGACGGTCCCCGAACAACCAGCGGCAATGGCTAAAATCCTTGGCCGTTTTGAAGAGGCATTGGGACTCGAAGCGAATCGCCTGCGTTTTGAAATCATGATTGAAACCACGCAGGCGATTCTCAACCGCCGTGGCCAGTCGAACCTGCCTCTGCTGCTCGATGCCTGCGCCGGGCGCTGTGTTGCCGCCCATTTCGGCACTTATGATTACACGGCGAGTTGCGGAATCACGGCCGGGATGCAGCACATGCTGCATCCGGCTTGCGATTTTGCCCGTTCCATGATGCAGGTGGCGTTTGCCGGGACCGGGATCTGGCTGTCGGATGGCGGCACCAATGTCTTGCCCATTCCGGTGCATCGCGGCCGAAGCCTGACGCAATCACAACAGGCTGAGAACCGGGAAACGATTCACCGGGCGTGGAAACTTCACTTCGATCACGTGCGGCACTCACTCGAAAACGGCTTCTATCAAGGATGGGATTTGCACCCGGCCCAACTTCCCACCCGCTATGCGGCGGTTTACTCGTTCTACTTGGAGGGCTTGGAAAACACAGCCTTGCGCCTTCGCAACTTCGTCGAGATGGCCGCCCGGGTTGCTACCGAGGGCAACGTGTTTGATGATGCCGCTACCGGCCAGGGTTTGCTCAATTTTTTCCTGCGCGCTGTCAGTTGCAGAGCCATTGAGGAGCGGCAGGCCGAACAGCTTACGGGTCTGACTCCGGAGGAGCTTCGAGGCGGTTCATTCCTCCGTATTTTTCAAGCCAGGCGGACGTGAGCATAGATAGTGGTCCAGTTTGCTGTTGCGGCACTTGGTAATGGCGTAATTTGTTTGCTGTAGCGGCGCTCTATGAGCGCCGACCCTGGATCGTCAACGGTTTTCGGCGGTGATACAGCGCCGCTACAGCAAATTGCGCCACTACCCGGCACTTGAGCGCGAGTGCCGTAAAAGAATTCTTCTGTAAAATGAGAACATGGCACAGCCGATCATAGGAGCCGTAGTTCCCCGCAAAGAAGGCCGGGATAAAGTCACCGGGAAGGCGCGGTACGTTGACGATCTGTGTTTTCAAGGGATGATTTACGGCGTAACCGTCCGTAGTCCCGCTCCTCGAGGACTCATCAAGGCCATTCGTTTCAGGGACGGAATTCCCTGGCGCGACTTCACGATCGTCCGGGCTTCGGACATACCCGGCGCCAACGTTATCTCCCTCATCGACGACGACCAACCTTGCCTGGCGGAATCCCGGGTGAACCATCCGGAGGAACCGGTCTTGCTCCTGGCGCACCCTGACCGCTATCTACTGGAAGAGGCGCGGCGCGCCATCGAAATGGAGATCGAACCTCTACCGGCCATCTTCACGATCGAAGAGTCTCTTCGCGGCGATGTCGTCATTTGGAAAGAAGACAACGTCCTCAAGCGATTCCAAGTGGAAAAAGGAACTGTCGATTCGGCATGGGATGAGGCATACCTGATTGTGGAAGGCGAATACGCCACCGGCGCGCAGGAGCAACTCTATATCGAGACGAACGGCATGATTGCCGTGGCCGGGGCGGATACAGGCGTAACCGTCTGGGGTTCGATGCAATGTCCCTATTACGTGCACAAAGCCTTGAAGGCGGTTATGGGCTTGAGTGATGAAAAAGTTCGCGTGATTCAGGCGGAGACTGGCGGCGGTTTTGGGGGCAAGGAGGAATATCCCTCGATGATCGCAGCTCATGCCGCTCTGCTGGCCTGGAAATCGGGAAAACCCGTCAAACTCATTTACGACCGGGCTGAGGATATGGTCGCAACCACCAAACGCCACCCTTCGCGCACCCGCCATCGGACCGCCGTCAGCAGAGATGGCAAATTGCTCGCTATGGAGATCGACTTCGTGATCGACGGCGGCGCTTACACAACCCTTTCACCCGTCGTTCTTTCGCGGGGCACGATCCATGCCGCCGGTCCCTATTATTGCCCAAACGTCCGCATCAGCAGCCGGGCGGTGGCCACCAACGCGCCGCCGCACGGAGCCTTTCGCGGGTTCGGCGCACCGCAGACTATCTTTGCCCTGGAACGGCATTTGGACAAGGTCGCTGCGGCGGTGGGTCTGGCGCCGGATGAGTTTCGCCGGAGGAATTTCATCCGCCCGGGCGAAACCACAGCCACGAACCAAGTGATTCGCGAGGATGTTGACATGGCGGCGTTGCTCGATCGCGCCCTGTGCGAGTCGGACTACCACGCTAAACGGGAACGATTCACGCGTGAAAACCTGGGCAGGAACGTCAAGCGCGGGATGGGTTTGGCCTCGTTTTTCCATGGGGCAGGATTCACTGGGTCCGGCGAGCGGTATTTGGCTTCGGTGGTGGGCGTCGAGGCGACTCCGGAAGGGCGTGTCCGAATACTGGCTTCAAGCAAGGAAATGGGCCAGGGAACCAACACGATTCTCACCCAGATTGCAGCCGAGACCCTCGGACTGCCTTACGAGCTTGTTGACATTGCACAGCCCGATACCGGACAAGTGCCGAATAGCGGTCCAACCGTGGCTTCGCGTACCTGCATGATCGTTGGCAAGCTTGTGGAATCCGCTGCCGCCGGTATCAAGCTATCGTTAACGAACGCCGGTCTGCTCGCGGGCAGCTTTTCTGCTGGAGAATTTGCCTCTGCCTGTTCGTCGTACATCGCCCGGCACGGGCCGCTTTGTTCCTATAGCCACTATCAGCCGCCGCCCGGAATCGCTTGGGACGATGAGAATTACCGTGGTGATGCCTACGGCGCTTTCGCCTGGGCGGTCTATGTGGCGGAGGTGAGCGTAGACATCACCACCTACGAAGCGCGCGTGGAGGACTTCGTCGCTGTGCAGGAAGTGGGGCGCGTGATTCATCCCGTGCTCGCTAGAGGACAGATCGAAGGCGGGGTCGCGCAGGGTATCGGCTATGCCCTGTATGAAAACGTGTCCTGGAAGAATGGCCGCATGACGAACGGACAGATGACCAACTACATCATCCCGACCGCAGCAGATATCCCGCCCATCCGGGTGATTTTTGAAGAACGGCCTTACGCTTTCGGTCCAAAGGGAGCAAAGGGAATTGGCGAGCTGCCCATGGACGGGCCAGCGCCGGCTATAGTCAACGCCATTGAGAACGCAGTTGGGGTGAGATTAAATTCGCTTCCCGCCACCCCGGAAGCTATTATGGGGGCATTGGAATCGCAGAGTTGCATGACTTGATGGCAATGAGTCAAGTTCCGGCGGCCCTCAACCCGACCCACTCGCCCCCAATCGGGTGAGCGGACGGACGGCGGAGTGGGATGGGTGGGAACGCCGATGGCTGGCCTGAGGCCAAGCCTTAAAATGATAGGAGCTGACATGCGCGACCGGCGTTATTTGCGCATGGGTCGGGCCTTGCTACCAGCAAGCCAAAAAGTCCTTGACAATCATACACTTAAGTGATAACATATGCTGGATATACTTCCCCTAAAAGGTTTCTCATGACCGGCGAATCCACATTGAAAAAGATGACAAAAATGCCAATTCAGGAACAAACCCATTGCGAGAGCGTGAAAAACCCAGTAAAAATGCGGGTGCGAGCCAAAAGAGGCGAAAAAACAATTCTTTTTTGCCTGTTGAAAAGTCTGTAATCCATTGAAAACATGATGAACTTAAGAAGAACAAAGCCAAAACAAAGCCATTAGCAAAACATTGGAAGTCAGATAACTCATAGATGATGCGGAAGTTACGTCGATTTTTCGAACAAAATCAAACAATTGACTTATAATCAACAAGTTACAAGGTTTGCGCGGAAAATCAGTGTAAAAACTTGGCTTTGTTCCCATTTTTGGACATTTCCACTGGACTTGGGCCTGGAGGGCCGACAGCGAACAGCCCAGGGCGCAAGCCCCAAGACGGGGTAACACACCCTATCAGTTCCGGCGGCCGCGCCCTGCCTTTTGTTGTCACCCCAGCGCAGGCGGGGGTTCAGAGTCCTGGAGCAGATTGATCCCGTGTGGAAACACGTCACCCCCGCGCTCCCAACCGGCCTAACATAATAATACGAGAAGGAGTTCATGCCTAAAGTCTCCATAACCGTTACTGTGAATGGGCAGTCCCAGACGATCACGGTCTGGCCCATGGCGCGCCTGCTCGACGTCGTCCGGGAGGATCTCGGTTTGACCGGGACGAAAGAGGGTTGTGGCGAGGGTGAGTGCGGAGCTTGCTCGATCCTCCTTGATGGACAGCTTACGAACAGTTGCCTGGTACCGGCATTGCAGGCCAATGGGAGCCACATCACCACCATCGAAGGGATCGCTCGCGGCGGCGAACTGGATGCCGTCCAAGAGGCCTTTGTAGAATGTGGCGGAGCCCAGTGCGGAATCTGTACGCCCGGAATGATTTTGGCTGCCGTTAGTCTTCTTCGGGACGATCCGCACCCTTCAGAGGCTGATATCCGGAACGGGCTTGCCGGCAATCTCTGTCGTTGCACCGGCTACCTGCGAATCTTTGAGGCGGTAGCCAAGGCGGCGGGCGGCCAGACAGGGGGCGGCACTTGAGAGCCTTCGTTCCCGGCTATGAATTGTATTCGCCGAAGACATTGGCGGAGGCCCTGGAACGCATGGCCGCGCAGGCCGGTGTGTGGCGCCCCTTCGCCGGCGGAACGGATCTGATGGTGCTATTCGGAGCGGGCAAACTAGATTGCTGCCGCTTCCTAAGTACAGTGGTTCATAAATTCACTCACGTATTTTTCCGTTACGCGGCT
>CALCEB010000245.1 GCA_937900045.1 uncultured Acidobacteriota bacterium | reverse complement strand
CGCGACCGAGACGCCGTCCCGCCTCTGAGAATGCGCCGGATTCAGGTCATAGCGCTGCCCAACTTTTCCCCAGGTGAGCTGGTTGCATTGTGCCGCAATCCCGTGTCTCGCAGGAATACGCAGAATCGTGTGCTCTGTAACCGCGACTGCGGGATGTGTCCCCCAAATAAAGTCAACGCTCATGGGTCCCAGATTGCTGATCCTGTAATTCATCCGAATAACAGGGGAATGACCTTCGATTGTCACCGTCTTTAATGCCTTCACCGGACTGATGGGCCCAAAGGCGGAGAGCTGCACCACGGCATCGCCTCCCCGTCGGCCCGCCGATTCCACATTCCACCGCAGTGACCGCAACTCGCCCAAACTCGGGTAATGCTGGCCCCGGAACATGCATTCATCACAAGTGGGGAAGGCATCATCCCATCCGCCACACCAGTAATTGTCGAATTCACTCTCAATAGGAAAGGTCTGAGGAGCGATCCTGGGGTTATGCCAGAGAATATTCTTGCCCGTTGGCTTCCAAATCAGCTCGTAGATCTTGGCCCCGACCTCCGGGAGGATCCGGAGCTTCAACCAAGTGTTCTCAAGTTCCAGAGCGGCTAACGATGCAACTCGGTCTCGCTGGTTGATCCGCGTGTACGGACTGGAGCTTTTCGCTTGCCCCATCATTACACCCCCGTGCGAATTGCGTATTTATTCACGGTCTCCGGATTGATCTCGATCCCCAACCCCGGCTTCGTCGGAACCGCGACACGACCCTGCACAACTTTGAAAGGCTCGACCAAAAGTTCGCGGCGGAGGGCCGAGTCTGTCACCGAAAATTCCAGAAAGGCGGAGTTGGGAATTGCCGCAATCAAATGCAGACACGCAGCAACAAGAACGCCGGATCGAAACGCGTGGGGAACACACACGCGGTTTGCCTCATGGGCCATATAGGCGATTCGCCTGGCTTCCGAAAGCCCACCCACTCTGGAAATATCCGGCTGGATCACATCAAGGTGAGCATCCCAAATCAGTCGGCGAAACGTCCAGCGGCCCACATCTTGTTCTCCGGCAGCAATCCGCAGCGAGGTGGAATCGCAGAGGCGACGATAATCCTCGATAGCTTCAGGCGGAAAGGGTTCTTCCATCCAATAAATGCCGATGTTCACGAATTGTTTGGCAGCTTGCATTGCCATCTTCAAGGTGTATCCGTGGCCGATGTCGATCATCACCTCAATGTCGTGACCCGCCGCTTCCTTCGCCGCAGCCGCGAGTTCAACATCCCTTCGCACGTCCTTGCCCAAGGGGCCGTAGCCAAGCTTCACGGCCGTGAAACCCTGCTCGACGTAGCGGCAGACCAATTCTCGAACTTCCTGTGCCGTCTCCGGCATCAACATGCTGGCGTAAGCGCGGACATCCGCGCAGAAACTTCCTCCCAATAGCTTGTGAACGGGTCTCCCCGCGGCTTTCCCCAAAATGTCCCACAAGGCCATGTCCACACCACTCATGGCGTGCACAACCACTCCCAGGCGGCCGTAATAGTTCGTCTTGCGATACATGAGTTCCCAGATTTGTTCGATATCGAAGGGGTCCATCCCGATCAGGATCTCTCGGAGGCCATAACAGGTGCCATGTGACATCTCCGCGTCAATTACAGCTTTGCCGACCTCCGGCGAGCTATCAACCTCGCCGTAACCAACGATGCCTTCGTCCGTTTCGATGCGGATAAGCAAATCATCCTGGGTTCCATCGGCAACCGCTTGTCGCTCGGGGAGGCGTAAGATAATTCCTTCCACATTGGTAATTCTCATGAAATGCTAACCTCCAATGCGCCCATGCTGTTTACTGCGCCCCAAAACCCCCTGCGTTACCGGAGAAATGCACCCGGATAATATCGGAATCTCTCGCCGGCTCTTAATTGGTTAGCGCACCCTTCTGATCGCCTCGCAGTGTTTCTGTGGATGTGTGTGGAAGTCCAAAGTGCTCGCCGGACTCTCGCGTTTGCCTGCCGGACCAAATCTCCGGAAAGATGACCTGGATATTCAAAAGTATGACGAGGGTAACCCACAAGCAAGAATGAAACCTCCTACTGGGAGACACCAATCCCTCAGCAGCGACGCCGAAGAATATGGCAGAAAGCGGGGACTCCCCAGCTCCGATTAATAATCCGTTGCGCTGCTGCTGTGTTCATTCCCGGGATCTGATATCAGCTCTATAGTCAGGTTTACCTTGGACGCCGAGATTGACACAATAGAGCTGCCCCCCAAAATTGCCGGAAACCGGATCGTACGATTTCGGCATCATCGGCGAAGGCCACGTTTTGCTGGCGGATGTCACGAAAATATCGCTCAAATCCTTCCCGCCGAAAGCAACCGAAGAAACCTGCTTAGCCGGAAACTCGATTCGGCGCTCCACCTTGCCTTCAGGGTCGTAGCGCACAACGCACCCCCCATACCATTGAGCCGACCAGAGGAACCCTTCGGCGTCTACTGTAAGGCCATCGGGCAATCCCTCGTCATCTGGCACCCGAACTAAAACATGGCGGTTGCGGATGTCACCCGTGCGCCGATCATAGTCGTATGCATAGATTCGTCGGGCCGCTGAGTCAGTGAAATACATAATTGTCTCGTCAGGCGAAAAAGCCAGACCGTTTGACAACTGAAAACCCTCGTCGGCTACATGTACCGTCCCGTTTATATCGACGCGAACAAGTTTGCCTAATTCATATTCGTGGTTCGGATCATAAAACACGGATCCTGCGAAAAAGCGTCCTTCAGGGTCAGCAATGGCATCGTTCATCCGGCATTTGGTGTTCTCGACCTGATCGGCGATCAATCTCAGAGCATCGGCTCCATCCCATAGCCAGAGCCCGCGGGTGTTGGCAATAACAAAGCCGGAAGGTCGATTCATGCAGTAGCCGGTTATCTCCAGCCCTTGCTTGACAATTTCATGCTTGTTGGACGCCTGATGAAAGCGATAAAACCTGTGGGCCTCGAGGTCCGTCCAATAAAGGCAGCCGGTATCGGGGTCCCACACAGGGCCTTCGCCGCATAGGTCGCCATAGTCCGCTACGACTTTAATTCGACTCATATCTCGAATTCCCCCCAACTCTCGCGGTAACGGCCTTTCCAATGGACGAGTGATTAGAAGCCATTTCAAAACTCTTTTCGGTTCTGCGCAAGAATTTGGCGAAAGGCGCATTCTAGGCTGCTTTCTGGA
>CALCEB010000244.1 GCA_937900045.1 uncultured Acidobacteriota bacterium | reverse complement strand
GGCATGGCTGAAGCCATGCCCTGACGGTGCCTGATTCAACCTAACAAAGTAATACCAGCGGGTTGCTGCAAAAAGGCAACCTCTCATCCGGACATTTCTGCGGGATCTAACAGGTTGCGGCGAAAAAGCACTTTGATTCCTTCGCGCCACTGTTGATTGAGGCCGGCGCGGATCACCTCAATCGAAGGGTCAAAAAAACGCAGGACGGCCTCATTCGAAGTGTGAAAGCGAAAAGCCGGAGAGACCAGGTAGAGCAGTGGCGGCTGCTTTGAGATCTCAATACCGGGAAAGTAGCCTCGCTCGTGAAATTGGCCGCGCTCGTTCAGCCACTTCACGCGGAGCCAATAGTCAAGTCCCTGAAGCGGAAGATTGATCTGTTCATCCAGCTTCAATTCTACCACCGCCAACCGTCCCGAAGCCGTAACGCCGAGAATGTCCACCACGCCGCGATCGGCGCCCGTAAACGCCGGAACTTGCTGGTAGACCGGCTGAGGCCGAAGGGCGGGATCGATCTTGGTGAGGTCGCGAACCAGCACGCTTTCCAGCCAGCGTTCCGGATGAAGGGCATAGGCGGGGGAAGATAAGTCACGGTTCCGGGCGGTGCGCGCCTCAATCATCTGCCGGACAAACTGGAGGAACTCACTTCGGGAATCGTCAGAGACCTCCTGTTCCGGCCCGTCCAGCCCAAAATAAATCCTGGGAGCAACGTTACCCTCAATGCGGCCCAGGCTCAGACCCAGATAACGGATAAACGTTGAACTTAGGCTCGTTCCCGGAAATAAATCCAAGAGGCGGGCTTCCTCGCCAAGGACTCCTGCAAGGAAATCGCGGTGGCGAGCAAGCAGGGATTCGACGTGCAAGCGCGGAACGAGGTGAGTCTCGACATTCCCGTAGTCCTGAATGTCAACTTCGCTGAGGGGCTCTGTTGAGGATCGCCACTCGAAGACCGAGACTTTCGCCTGCGAGGGATTAATGAAAACGGCGCGATGAGCCGTGAGGCTGATGACGTTTTGCGGCAGGATGATTTTGAGGTTTGAAAGGATGAGCTCCGAATGTTGCTCCCGGAGCCAGGCGAACCAATTCAGCCCGTGAGCCAGGACCGCATCCGCAGCGGCAGCATGATGCGAATCGCTCAGCGCCACAACCGCCCAGGCAGTCCGCCCTCGCTTCGCGTATCCCCTCACATACCATGAGGAAAATGAATGCTCGCGGTCCGTGCGGTTGGTGAAACGGCTGAAGACCCAGCCGGGATATTCCCGGCGAAGTACGGCTTCCACCTGGCGAAGGAAATCGGCCGGGGAAGCCATTACGCGCCCTGCCGGAGCGGTGCCCGCGCCGTGAAACTCCAGGATCGCCGTTTCGCGGCCGCCGGGCTTCCTGACCAGCACTCCCAGCCGCCCCCGGTCCCGGTAGGAAATTCCCTCAATCCTGCGATGAAATGACCGGGCGGCGTTCCAGGCTTCGAAAATGAGCTTGCCGTATTCGATGCTCAGCCGCCATTCGGAATGGCTGAGGTCGAGCGTGCCGAAATCCTCTTCCGAAATCGCTGGCTTCTCGAGCGTTTCGAGGAAACCTTGGATCTCGGTTTGAATCGAGAAGAGCGGATCAAGGCCAGGTGACGAACTCATCGGAATTCCCGGCTTTATTATAGGGGAAGCCTGGCCGGAACGGGAGTTATCTCACTCTTTGGATAGTATCGTGGTTTGTTTGCTGTAGCGGCGCTCTATGAGCGCCGAACCTGGATCCTCAATGATTTCCGGCGCTCTATGAGCGCCGCTACAGCACATTGCGCCACTACCGCTCTTCAGGGCTGCTGGGATCTTTGGATTCACCTCACAGGGCCGGTGAGGCGGAGGGACGATCGCCCAGGGGTAGGCGGTGGTTGACTGTTTCTTTGGGCCAGATAGCCAGAAGCAACACTTTGCCGTTGGGACACACGTGAATGTAGTAAACGCGCGAGCAGTTTTCCACTTCGTAAAAACCCTTGCGCTGCGGGTCCGTTTTGGCGGGAGCGCCCGAAGCAAGGAGCGCGCGCAACTTCTCAACGCTCTCCACCGCATGGTTTCCAAGGTCTTCGATAGCTGTGCCCGGATTCAATCGGATCAACATAGTTCCTCTCTCTCCTGTCTTGCTTGCTTCAGTAAGTGATACGGCTGCCGGCGCCCAAAAGTTTCCTTAATTCGGCTAGTTTTCACATTCTTTACAATCGCCGGAGCTGCGGAAAAGTCTCCACGATTGATGTTCGCAAAATAGATATGAGGACATAAGTCGGCGACGGGCATTTGCTGTAGCGCCGCTCGGAGCTTGCCCTGGCAGGGAGCGGCGAAATCTGCCGGTCACAGACCACCTCGCGTTTCTACATTTGGGCTGCCAGCCTGTCATTCTGAGCGCAGCGAAGAATCCCGGCATTTGGCTCAGGGTAAACTCCGCGAGGCATGTCCGGTTCACTCGCTGCCGAGGAAGAGGTCAAATACGGTGATTCTTCGCTGCGCTCAGAATGACGGCATTGGGGCTTGGCGGAAACTCCCGGACTCCAGAAATGTAGAGACTTCCGCCGGAGGTCACAGACCACCGCCGCAACAATGGGCCTCACTCTATTTTGCGAAACCCAGTAAGTTATTTGGACGATGGATTCAACAGGCGGTTATCAATATCGGGGCGAAAATTTGTTGCTGTCACCCGGGCACTGGCCTGCAAACCGCTAACCCCGTCCCGCTCGCTGCGCCATTTCCCGCGCCGCGCGCAGGCTCTTCACTGGATCGCCGAGCGGCAGAAATTCCATGGCCGCGAACCGGTTGTAATGAAGATCACTCAGTTTTTTGAAGATGTTGACGTAATTGATTTCGCCCGTTCCCGGCTCGTGCCGTCCCGGGACGTCGGCGATATGGACCAGGCCCACTTTGCCGATGTTCTTCTCCAATTTCTCAATCAGATTTCCCTCGGCAATCTGCTCGTGGTAGAAGTCGTAGAGAAATTTGACGCGGGGATGATCAACCGCGCCGATGATTTCGAACCCTTCTGTCACGGAGGTCAGGTAGTAATGCGGGTTTTCTTCGGGATCGATATTCTCAAGCAGCACGTTGATGTTCTTTTTGTCAGCCAAATCCGCCGCGCGCTTCAATCCTTCAATGCAGCTTGCGTGCTGCGCATCGCGGGCTAGACCCGGCACGCGGTTGCCGGAAAGCACGATGACCGACGGGCAATCGATCTTTTTGCAAACCTCAAACAGCGATTGCAGGTCCGCCAGAAAAGCGTCACGCTGCGACGGGTCCGTCAAGGCGTGACGGACTCCGGAGGTCGTGTCAAAACCCATCCCCAGTTCGCGCTTCTTGCGCAGGGCGGCGCTGTAATCCGCTAGGCTCCAGTTCTTGAATTCTCCCACCAGCTCCACCGAGCGGTAACCCGCTTGCGCCACTTTTTCCAAACGCTGCGGAAAGGGCAAATCCCGGAAAACTGTCCAGAGCATCACCGACAGATTGAATGGAGACTGTGCGGCGTGTGCCTGCGATCGATGCTGGAACAGAGCGAGTTCCGGCTTGCTCAGCGCCGCGGCGCCCAACGCCGCGCCGCCCAAGGTTTGTGCAAATTGCCGCCGATTCAATTTTTCAGCCATTTTTGCGCTCCAAGCAGGTTCCTGAAATAGTGCAGCCCGTCATACTGAGCCCTTCGGGTTCACTTCGGTCAAACTCCGCGAACCAGCGATTGATTTTTGAAGCGCCAGTGAATCACACTTGGCTCTCCCAACGCAAGTGCCGGACACGAGTATTACTACGTTAAGTCGTTGGGAACACGTCAGGGCATGGCTTCAGCCATGCCGTTGGCGGTGCTCCCGAGATCCGGGCTTTAGCCCCTGAGGCCCTCAGCGGCTAAAGCCGCTCCTCCTTGCCTTGGGATTTGGCATGGCTGAAGCCATGCCCTGACGGCGCCTGATTCAACCTAACAAAGTAATACGAGTCGCCCTACCAAACCGGGTTGTGACCCGGTTCCATCCTCAATTAGAATGATGGTATGGGGTCCGTGAAGCAAAACCGTTTGGCGCGGTGCGCTGGGTTTGTTCTCATTGCCATTTTGTGGGTGGCCCCATCAATTCCCGCCGCGGCTCCCCCAGTCAGCCGCCTCACGGTTCCAAACCAGGGAATTTGTCCGGATGGTGCCGTCAGCGCAAAGGGAACCATTGAGGAGGTGTATGCCCGAAATAGCAACGCCTTCTTCGTCCAGTCCGATGACGGAGGGCACACGTTTTCGAAACCGGTGCGGCTGAACCGGGTCGCAGGGAGCGTGCTTGCCGGTCACGAACGCGGGCCCAAAATCGCCATGACCGCCAATGGCGCCCTCCACGTGATCTGGATGGATACCAAGAGCCAGGACCTTGAGTATACCCGCCGCCCGCCGCATGAAACTTCATTCACGGCGCCAGTCAACTTACGAGCGCCAGGCGCGCACCTGGACGGCGCTGCAATTGCGGCGGAGGAACGCCACAGGATTTTGATCGCCTGGCTCGACTCGCGCCTTCCTGAAGATCCCCGCAACCCGCTTTCCCTGCCGATTTTCGTCCGGTGGTCACAAGATGATGGGAAAGATTTCATCCCTTCGCGGCCGCTTGGTTCGGGAAGTCTTCTGCGCGCCTGCTCATGCTGCTCGCTTCACGCCGTTGCCAGCGGCGCCGATGTGTTCGATGTCGCTTTCCGGGGCGCTTACGCCAACATTCGCGATCCCTGGCTCGCGAAAGTCCAAGTGGCAGCGAAACCTCCGGTGGCTCAGGCAGCATGGGTCAGGACTCAGGCCGCCCGGGTTGCCGATCAGCGCTGGAATTTCCCCGGCTGCCCCATGGCGGGGCCTTCGATTGCCCGTGGCCCAAAGCCCCATCAGATTTGGGTGGCATGGTACAGCAATGGCCGGGTCTTTTACGCCCACAGCTTCGATGGCGGTGCGCACTTCTCTGCGCCTTCAAGTCCCGCCGCGAATGGCAAACAGCCACAAAACCATCCGGTGATTGTGGTGAACCAATCGGGCAGTGTGCTCCTGGCATGGGAAGAAGGCCAGGATGTTTACTGGCAGTTGCTGGGAAATAACGGAAAGGTGAAGAGTTCCGGCCGGGCAGGAACGCTGCCTCCAAATTCAAAAGCCGCTGCCTTTGCTGATGCCCATGGGAAATTCTTTTTGGTTTTCTGATTTCCGGCTGACCCACGGATTTCGGGGTCCTCACCAGCTACCCAACCCGGAACGTGGAGCGGGGGGTGAGGGAGATGAGTCACCAGTGCGATTGATTGCGGTCATTCCCGCAAAGCTTGTTCGCGCGAAAGCGGGGGGCGAGAATCCACACCCGGCCTGCCCGTGGTTGCATGGACCCCTGCCTACGCGGGGGTGACAACGAAGGGTTGGACCCTGGCCACCACCATCCCCGTCATTCCCGCGAAAGCGGGAATCCAAAACCTGACTACTCCTGCCGAACGCCATTCCCGTTGATGATATACAAAAGATAGCGGTGGCGTGGACGGTGGCGGCAGGAAAGAAGAGTGTTATCAAAAGCCATGGATGCGCCACCCTCGCAGGTGTGGTAATCTGCCTCGTCGGGCCACAGGAGAAATTGATGCTGAGCCGTTCCATCGTTCCGATCCCGGACCGCTTCGCAGAATATCTGCAAGGCTACTGCGAGCAGGCAAAGGCCGCCATCAAAGGTAACAAACATCACGATCAGCGGCGGGCGCTGTTCATGGATTTTCTTCGGAAGGCCTTCGAAGTTCAGGTTGAGGAAGTGGATCTAGAGCACAAAGTGAAGGCGGCCTCAGCACGGGGGCGAATTGACGCCTTCTACCGGTTCGTCATCTTCGAATTCAAGACGGATCTGGAGCGGGAACGGCAGGAGGCGCACAGCGAGCTGACGAAGTATTTCCAGTCACAGCAAAACCCCGGCGACTACATTGCGGCGGTCACAGACGGCTTGGAATTCGAGGTCTTCGACTACGACCGCAGGACGGCAAGTCCGCAGTTGGTTCGTTCCTTCAAACTTGAATCCGAGGCACCACTCGCCGCCTATAACCAGCTCGATGAATTACTCTCAGCAGGCCGCAAGATTCCGCCTGTTTCAGGTGAGGTCGTGGTCCGTTTCGGCCCCGGTACCATCGTTTTCAATCGAAGCCGGCAGATGCTCCGCTCCGCCTATGAGTCTGTGAAGGACCTTTCGAGTGTGCAGGTCAAATTTCGAGAATGGAACGCACTTTTGGCAAAGGTCTACGGCACGTCGCCAGACGATGAGGACTTATTTCTCAGACACACTTATTTAACGATGGTCTCGCGGGCTATCGTCACCCTTGCCGTCTTTCGGGAACGGCAACACGGCACGACACTTTACCGTGGTCTGATGAACGGTGATTTCTTTGGCGACAAGGGTATCCGGAACCTCGCGGAGCCCGACTTTTTTTCATGGGGCCTCAGCACGGATGCTGAGCATGCTTTTTTCGATTTCTTCGCCAATCTCTTCCGGCGCCTTGGTGAATTTGACTGGTCACAAGTTGATGAAGACTTGCTCAAGGTGCTTTACCAGGAACTTGTTGAATCCGGCGACAGGCAGCAACTGGGCGAGTTTTACACGCCTGACTGGCTTGCCGAGCTCACTTTGGATGACATCGGCTACCGGCGCGGAACTCTTCTCGATCCCGCCTGCGGTTCCGGTACGTTCCTCTTCTGTGCCATTCGGCGGCTCCGGGCGACGGGTTTGAAAGGGAATGAACTGGTTAAGACGGCTCTCGACTCCGTCATCGGCGTCGATGTTCACCCGGTCGCGGCTTTGATGGCGAAGGCCAACATCCTGCTCGCGCTGGCGGCCGAACTTCCGAAATTTCCGGAGGACGTTTACCTTCGGGTTTATCTGGCTGACACGTTGATGACCGGAGAAGACACCAAGAAGAGAGCACTGGAGGTCAAGGCGAGTGAGAGTGAAGTCTTCTATATCCCGCTAGAGAGCATTGAGAGAGGGCGCGACCTCGATACCTTGATAGACAAGCTGGCGCAACTTGCCAGGCGCGGCGCGGCGTCCGAAGAATCGCAAGCGCGAGCCGAGCAAGGATTCGCGAACACTCTCATCGGCTACTCGCCTGACGAGACCTTCCTGTGGCGTGAAAACTTCAAGCTGATGGCAGGTCTGGTTAAAGGTAAGCGCGATACGGTCTGGGCTTTTATCCTCAAGAACGCCTACCGGCCTGCCTACTTGCGCCGCCAGAGAGTGGATGTGATTGTCGCCAACCCGCCCTGGCTTTCCCTGCGGGACGTCCAAGATCCTGCTTACAAGGGAAGAATCAAAGAACTGGCTTTCCGTTACCACCTGTTGGAAAGGACGGACCGCAAGCTCTTCACCCAGCTCGACACTTCCACCGTTTTCTTTGCACACTGCGAGCATGAGTTTCTACGCGATGGGGGTACCCTGGCCTTCGTCATGCCGAGATCGGTAATTCTTCCCGCCAAGCAGCACCTGGCCTTTCAGAAAAGAGGATTTACAAAAATTAACGACTTCGGTGAAGTCAGCGGCTTGTTCAAGGTTCCCACTTGCGTACTCGTTCGCAAATCGCGCGTTCTGGCGGAGAATATCCCTCTCGCTCATTGGAGCGGCGACTTGCCTCGCGGTCAGAGGAATCTTTCCTGGCAACAGGCCAAGGGAATGCTGAAATCCGGGAAGGCCTCATGGTCGTTCCTCTCGCTCCCGGAAGCGCGGTCGCCCTATTTCCCGCACGTGTTTCAAGGCGCCACGCTGGTTCCTCGATCGCTCTGGTTTGTAGAACCTCCGGCGGACCGCCCGCTGGTCGTGAAGATTCCCTTCTTGCGTACATCGAAAGCCGCTAGCGCGGGGGCCCATAAGCCGTGGAAGCTCGAAGCGAAGGTGGAAGGCCGGGTTGAGAGGGAATTCCTCTTTGGAACCGCCTTAGCCGAGGACATCCTGCCGTTTGCCGTTCGCCGACTGCGCCTTGTTGTCCTGCCTGCGGCTCCCAGGGAGGGCCGGTTTGTAATGCTGAATCGCGATGAAATTCTTGCCGAAGGCGCAGTGGGCGCATCCGATTGGGTGGAAAAGGCAGAGAAGATTTGGAATGAGAGGAAGATGAAAGGTCAGCCGAGCCTGAACGAGTACGTCAATTACGACCAGAAGATTACGAATCAGGACCCTCAAGCAGAGTTCATCGTGTTGTACAACAAGTCAGGAACGAATTTGGCGGCGGCTTATCTTACCCCGTCGGAACACAAGCAGATCGGTGACCTCCTAATTCAGGGTTTCGTTGCGGATCACGTCACCTACCGCTACTACGCCGACTCCGAAGAACACGCCCTCTATTTGGTTGGCGTGCTGAACAGCGCACTCGTAAACGAAGCCATAAAGCCTTACCAGTCTCAAGGCCTTCAGGGGGAACGAGACATCCACCGGCGGCCCTTCGAAGTGTGCCCTATTCCCTTGTTCGACCCGAAGCGAGAGTTACACCGGCAAATCGCCGAGGTTGCACGTGAGGCCCGGCAGAAGATGCTGAGGTGGAGGTCGAAAATCGGCGGCAAAGCAGCGCAAGCTCGCCAGGCGGCGCGAAAGATCGTGCAAGCGGAACTCGATCAGCTTGACCTCTTAGTGGCGGAATTGTTGAACGGGCACGAGCTTGTTGAGCAGATCAAACAAGATAGCGCCAAGGCTCAGATGCTTCTCCCCAGGTGATAAGCGCAAGGATCGCCCGGTTCGGGCAGTGGCGCAATTTGCTGTAGCGGCGCTCTATGAGCGCCGAAAACCGTTGATGATTCTGGGTCGGCGCTCATAGAGCGCCGCTACAGCAACCAAACTGCGCTACTGCCCCGGTCCGCGTTTTGCTCGCCCGCCGCGTCAAGCTGTGCTACCATGCACAAGTAGGAAATTCTAGAAGCTCAAGGGCTTTCTGGTCCTGAAGATCGAGCCAAGACCCTTCCAGTGCGACTCCTCAAACAAGCCAATGAATTCGAATGCGAGCAAGCGTGACCGTATCCTGAGTGGCATGCGCCCCACCGGCAAGCTCCACCTCGGCAACTTTGAGGGCGCGCTTCGGAACTGGGTGAAGCTGCAAGACCAATACGAGAGTTACCATTTTGTGGCTGATTGGCACATGCTGACCACCGATTACGCCCGCGTCGATGGCCTGCAACAAAACATACTGGAAATGGTGACGGACTGGCTGGCGGCCGGGTTGGACCCGGAGAAATGCGTTTTCTTTGTGCAGTCGCGCCTGCCCGAGCACGCCGAGCTTCATCTGCTTTTTTCCATGATCACGCCGCTTGGCTGGCTGGAGCGCGTTCCGACCTACAAAGAGCAGCTTGAAAACATCCGCGACCGGGATATTCATACTTACGGGTTCCTCGGCTATCCCGTGCTACAAGCCGCGGACATATTGATGTATAAGGCCTATGGCGTCCCTGTGGGCGAGGATCAAGTGCCGCACATCGAGTTGACGCGGGAAATCGCACGAAGGTTTAACTCCTTTTATGGGAACATCTTCCCCGAGCCGCAGGCGCTGCTGACTCCTTCGCCTCGTGTTCCCGGAACCGACGGCCGCAAAATGTCCAAAAGCTACAATAATGCGATTTACCTTTCCGATTCTCCGGAGACTGTCTCGAAAAAGGTTTTGACAATGGTGACGGACCCGGCCCGTAAGCGGCGCACGGATAAGGGGAACCCCGATGTCTGCCCGGTGTTCGATCTTCACAAGATTTATTCCTCGCCAGAGGTTATTGACCGGGTGAATCGAGAGTGCCGGACAGCGGAAATCGGCTGTGTCGATTGCAAGAAGCTCTTGATCGGGGGGCTGAACCGCTCGCTTGAGCCTCTGCGGGAGCGCCGCGAGGAGTTTGAAAGTCATCCGGAACGGGTTTGGGAAATTCTCGAAGATGGAACCGGCCAAGCCCGGGCTGCCGCTCAAGCCACAATGGTTGAAGTCCGTGAGGCAGTGCATTTGGCGTGAAGTGCTTCCACACGCCCGAAGGAAGTACGTTCCACACCAAAAGTTTTCTGAGGGAACGAAGCTAGAATGTATATGAAAACAAAGGATCGGAATTTTCTAGCACTGCAAAGCGGAACCCAGAACTCCATTAACCATTTTAGAATGAATGATATTCGCTGCTACGGATCGAATGTTAATGAAAACAAATAAGATATTACTGTGAGCGGACATCCGGCCCAAGGCCGGTCCAAGAAGAGATGTTCAACGAAATTCACGATCTCAATTCGCCCGTGCCCCCGGAGCAGGAATCCGCAGGCACGGCGGCGTCAAGCATAGTCCGCGCCACCAATAAGGACACCCCAGCGCCTGAGCTGAAGCTTGAAATATATGAGGGGCCGCTCGATCTGCTCCTTGATCTTATCCGCAAGCAGCAAATTAACATTTACGATATCCCCATCGCCCGGATCACCCGCCAATATCTTGATTATCTACATGTTCTTGAAGAACTTAACATCGATGTTGCGGGCGAGTTTATCCTGATGGCGGCAACCTTGATTTACATCAAATCGCGGACGCTCCTGCCGCCGGACCCCACCGCGCCGACCGGCGAACAGGAAGACCCGCGAATGGATCTGGTGCGACGGCTGCTCGAACACGAGCAGTTCAAAAACGCCGCAGAAATGCTGCAGTCGAAGCGCATGGTTGAGGATGCGATGTGGTCTCAGCCGGGCATCGCCGAGTTTGCCGAGGCAGAGGACGAGCCGGGCCTGGCAGTCTCCATTTTCGACCTCATTTCCGTCTTCCGGGAGATTCTTGAACGAGCCAAGTCAAATACCGCCATTAACTTGCAGCGTGAGCAAGTAACCGTGGGGCAGATGATCGAATACGTGCGCGAGGCGCTGAAGTCAAACCCACATCCCGTCCGGTTGGACGACTTGGCGTCCGGGTTCGTTGCACGCCCAGCCCTGATCGCGCTCTTCATCGCCCTGCTTGAACTGGTCAGAATCCGTGCTATTATGCTACGGCAAAAGGACTTATTTTCACCGATTACCCTGCAACGCTCGCCACATTTTGAGGAAGCTCTGACCGGCGCCAACTTGGAATCGATTGAGTCGGGTCTGGCAGAGGCTTTGGCGGAATCTGAAGATGGTTGAGCGAAGTGCCAGAGGCCATATCAGAGTTGTGGCGTAGCAACATTAAAATAACAAAACGAACCGGAGATGTTGTTGAAAACACAGAGTCGGCTCCGGTTCGTTTTGCCAAACGAACCGGAGGATCACGGGCAATTGCGGCTGTACGTTGCGGTTGAAACGCCGGGCTGTTCGTCACGAGGAGACCGTCACCCCGTGCAAGGTGGCCATTGCTCCTGGTTGCGTCGAGGATTTATGGGACACCATCACCCTCGCGCAGGCAGGGGTCCACATCACTGGTGCTGTGCGAACGGGGACTGGAACGGTACTGGATTCCAGTTTCAGCGGGAATGACCTGTTGGCGAGAGGGATGAATTGCCGGGAAAAGTCATTAATCGGACAGTGAAACCGTAAGCTATTATGACGGACGAGAATTTGAAAGCCCTTATCGAAGCCATCCTTTATGTAGCGCCTGACCCGGTTCCCCTGGAGGCGATGGTGAAAGCCTTGGAGAGTGAGGGCGGCGAACGGGTTCAAGCGAAGCTCGAAGAGTTGATTGCGGATTTCGATCGTCCTGAACACGGCATCCAGATTCGCCAGGTAGCAGGCGGTTATAAGATATCCTCGAAGCCTGAGCATCATGAGACCCTACGCAATTTTGTGAAGAGCTTGAAGCCACCCATGCGGCTTTCCAAGCCCGCGCTTGAGACGTTGGCGGTGATCGCTTACCGGCAGCCCGCAACAGTCCCGGAAATTGAAGAAATCAGGGGAGTTAACTGCGGTGGCGTCATCCATACGCTGCTTGAAAAGAGGCTGATCGTTACCTCGGGCAGGAAAAACGTGCTGGGCCGCCCCATCCTTTATCGCACTTCGAAGGACTTTCTGGTCCATTTCGGCCTGAAAGACGTGAGCGAGCTCCCCAGCCTTCGTGAATTTGAAGAACTAGCCAAACAGTCGCTGGGCGCAGACGCAGGACTTGGCCCAGAGCCATCGAGTGATGGGCAGGGGACGGCTCAAGATCCTGAGGCGAAAGAAGCCAAACCCGGCACCGGGCCGGAGAAGATCGAGAATTGATTTGGAGTGCAGGAGCTTGCTCCCGCTTTTTGGAGGCAATGCCGGCTTCGCCACCAAGTTTCTGTGAGCAACAGCCGAAACAAAGGGCGGCAAGCCGCCGCACTCCGAAATCGGAACGGCCTGTGACGGATTCAACAAGCCGCTGGACACAATATGCAAGAGCGCTTACAAAAAATCATCTCGGCGGCGGGGTTAGCCTCGCGGCGTAAGGCTGAAGAATGGATCACCGGCGGCCGGGTGACCGTGAACGGCCAGGTGGTGACGCAACTTGGCTCAAAGGCCGATCCCGGCGTCGATCAAATTCGCGTGGGCAGCCGGTCGCTGCGCATTCCAGAGCATCACGCTTACTATCTTCTTCACAAACCGGTGGGTTACGTTTCAACGGTGCGCGACCCGGAGGGACGCCCGACGGTGGTTTCGCTAATGCGGCGGGTTAAAGAGCGGGTTTACCCAGTGGGGCGCCTCGATTACCACACTTCGGGGCTTATCATTCTGACCAATGACGGCGAGCTGGCCAATTTTCTGATGTCCCGTGCATCCGCCGTGCCGCGCACTTATCACGCCAAGCTCTCGGGCGACCCTAGCCCGGCCGCTCTAGCGAGGCTTGAGCAGGGCATCGTCCTGGATGGGCGCAAGACGGCGCCGGCGCGCATCCGCGTTCTGCCCATCAAAGGACACAAGGAGAAGCCCTGGTACGAAGTGACGTTGGTGGAGGGCCGTTATCATCAGGTTCGGCGCATGTTTGAGCGCATGGGCGTGATGGTGGTAAAGTTGAAACGCGTGCGCATCGCCTTCCTGGAATTGGAAGGCATACCTCCGGGCAAATTCCGGGAAATCACACCGGCGGAAGTCGACCGGCTGCGGAAATTGCGGGCGGAGAAAGCAGTGATAAGTGGTAAGTGATTAGTGATTGGTGAAAAGCGATCAGTGAAAATGTCACTCCTCATTGACCACTAACCACTAATCACTTTCCACTGTCCTCAAGAGTCCGGGATAATTCATGGTGATATCTTCAATTCGCGATCAAGCTCCGGCGTGGGTGAACCGGATTCGCCCTTATCCACCCGGCAAGCCCATTGAAGAGGTTGAGCGGGAGCTGGGCCATCCGGCCATCAAGCTGGCTTCCAATGAAAATCCGCTGGGTCCATCGTCCCGGGCGCTGGAGGCCATCCGCTCGGCGCTTGACCACCTTCATCTCTATCCCGACGGCAATGGGTACTCGCTGCGTGAGAAGCTGGCTGAGAACGCCGGGCTCGAGATGAACCAGATTATTCTAGGAGCAGGCTCAACCGATTTGATTGAGCTTGTGGCCAGGACGTTTCTTTCCTCGGCGGATGAAGGTATCACCGCCGAATCGACGTTTTACATCTACCGCCTTGCCATTGAGGAAATGGGCGCAGCGCTGATCCAGGTTCCGCTTTTCCATCTTGCTTATGACCTGGCGGCCATCGCCCACGCCGTTAGCCCCCGCACCAAGGTCATTTATCTGGCCAATCCCAATAACCCCACCGGCACCATGTTCACTGCAGATGAGTTTGACCGCTTCCTCCGCGCCGTGCCGGACCGTGTGCTGGTGGTTCTGGACGAGGCTTATTACGATTACATCCAGCGGCCGGATTATTCACGCGCCCTCGATCATGTCCGCGAGGGCAGAAACCTATTGGTTCTCCGCACGTTCTCCAAAGTATACGGCCTTGCGGGCTTACGCATCGGCTACGGAATGGGCCACCCGGAGCTGATCGATTGCCTGAATCGCATCCGCTCGCCTTTCAACGCATCCTCGCTGGCGCAGGCCGGAGCGATGGCGGCGATTGACGACCGGGAGCACGTTTCAAGGTCGGTCGAGTCCAACCGCCGGGAGATGGAGTTTGTGGCCAAGGAGCTTTCGCTGATGGGTGTGCGGTTCACTCCCTCCGTGGCGAATTTCATCCTGATTGACACGGCGCGGGATTGCGAGGATGATTTCATCAGGCTGCTCGACCGGGGAGTGATTGTGCGGCCCATGAAGCTTTACGGGTTTCCAACCTCGCTGCGGGTGACGGTAGGGACACACGAGGACAACGAGCAATTCCTTGAAGCCATGCGCAGCATGATGATGGCCCCTGCCCGGGCCGCGCATTGACCTCCCGGCGATTTTTTGAGGTGCATCATGAGAATGACGGGTAGAATTCCTCATTCGGGGATGACCGTAGACCCTCGCAACGCGCCGGGGCCTGCCGCACCGGGCCGCGATCCCATCACCGCCGTCCTGGACCGCTACAAGCGCGTCGCCGTGGTCGGGCTATCACCCAAGATTTCCCGCCCCAGTTACGGCGTGGCTGCCTATCTCAAGGCTCGAGGCTACCGCGTGATCGCTGTGAATCCCCACGCGGAGCTGGTCTTTAATGAAAAGTGTTACGCCACCCTCGAAGCGATTCCCGAACCCATTGATATGGTGGTGATCTTCCGTAAGGCAGAGTTTGTTCCGGAAATTGTGAAGAGCGCCATAAAGGTAGGGGCACGGGTGATCTGGATGCAGGAAGGCGTCACCCACGAACCGGCCGCGCGCCGCGCCCGTTCCGCTGGCCTTGAAGTAATTCAGGATCGCTGCATCCTCAAAGAACATGCCAAACGCTTCGTCAGCGAAGGCATTTGAGGCTCGCCATTATTGAGCGATGGCGTGACGCCGGTGCGTGACGAATCCTGCTTCACCGCAATTTCTGCAACTCCTCCAACCTGAGGCCCCGTTGCCGCAGGATCTTAAACAACAAAGGAGGGCCAATCTCACGGCCACCGTGAAGCGGAATCGTGACGGCTCGCCCGTCTGGGTGATTCCAACGTTCGTGGCTCCCGGACTGTCTTGTCTTGGAAAATCCCAGGCGGCGCGCTACGCTTTGAAATTCGCGAGCCGTGGCGCTAGGCATGAACGATTTCGGTGGTATCGGCAGGCAAGGGGATTCCTTTTTCGCAATACTCCTCTTCAATCATCCGGAAAACGTCCGCAAGTTCTGTAAGAGCGGCTTCGCGAGTGGGCATGAGCGCATAGCAGCCGGCCAGTGCGGGAATTTCAGCTACCCATGAACCATCCTCCTGGCGGTAAAGAACCGTTTTGTAGTCTTCGAATCTCATGGCGGCTTTCATACGTCTAATTTGACTTTAGCACAAAGGCAGGTAACACGGCAGGACTCAGCCAGTGGTGCCGCGCGACTGGAAGTTGGCCAAGAGTTGGCTGCGGCAAGAGTTGAGCAGGGAGAAGCAACTAGCGCGGACCTGAATTGTAGCTCCGCGGCTTGTCCCTGATGAACGTGAAAAACCGCGGACCTTTGACAACAGGTCCGAGCTGCCGTACTCAGCTACCTGCTCGATGCCGGTCACGTTGCCGCGTGTTCGCTGACATCACAACCCGACGTCTGCGCCACCCACGAAGGCGTTTGAGGCTTAACCTGATTGTGGGATGGCCTGGCGCAGCGGACCATGGACCCCTTTCATGACCCCGGAAGCGAGGAATTTGGTAGGCCATGCGGATCCCTATGGAAAGCGGACAAACAGTTTCCCATTACCGCATTCTTGAGGCGCTGGGCGCGGGCGGCATGGGTGTGGTCTATAAGGCCGAAGACGCGCGCCTGGGCCGTCTGTTGGCGCTGAAGTTCCTGCCCAGCGTAGCGGCGGGCTTTAGCCCGGCCGGTGATGCCTTTAGCCCGGCGGGCGCCGCCCCGAGGGGCAGTGCTGCGGATTTGCAGGCTCTCGAGCGCTTCAAGCGCGAAGCTCGCGCCGCCGCCGCCCTGAACCATCCCAACCTCTGCACCATTTATGAAGTCGGCGAGCACCAGGGCCAGCCCTTCATCGCCATGGAATTGCTGGAGGGCCAGACGCTGAAGGAGATGATGGTAGGGGCGGGGCTGGCTCCGCCCCGGGCGGCGATGAGGGCTGCGCCGTTACCGT
>CALCEB010000243.1 GCA_937900045.1 uncultured Acidobacteriota bacterium | reverse complement strand
CCGTCGGCGCGGGCGCCACCCTCGGACCGCACTGCGTCGCGCTGCCCGCCGCGGGCCGCGTACTCCCACTCCGCCTCGGTCGGCAAGCGTCCTCCCGCCCAAGTACAATAGGCTTGCGCGTCATCCCACGTGACGTCGACAATGGGCAATGGGCATGGAGTTATCGCTCCATCCACTGTTCAGCGGCTTGCTAAAGCTCGGTTCGGGCGGCATCCCTCTTCCAGCAGTTTGCTGCGCAAAGCGCTTGTACGCTCCCACCGTGACCTCGGTCTGGCCCATCCAGAAACCCTTCGTGATGGTAACGGGGTGGGCGGGCTTCTCGTCAGCGTTGCACTCGCTGTCTCCCGGCGAGCACCCCATCATGAACGCGCCCGGTGGAATCCAGACGTACTTCAGGCCGTCCTTCGGATTCTCCTTGACGGCTCCCGGCGAGGGTTCGGCCGCCCGTTCAACGGAGGGCTTCGGCGCTGCCGGAGGCGCGGGTTTGGGAGCTACCCCTCGAAGTACCGAGAGAAGCGCGTCGTCGGCGCCGGCTGCACGCAGTTCTTTCTCGATCTCCATTGTTATTTGAAAATCGATGCTTCGCTCCCGCGCCAGTTCGGCCACACGCCGAGGCGTCACGTCGCCCTTTAGCAATCTGACAATTTCGTCCTTTGAGAGCGGCTTGGGTGAAACCTGGGCAACCGCGCGAAGCTGGAGAATCAGCGCGAGCGAAAAGACGAAAGCAGGCGCGAGAATGGCTCTCCACGTGTTCTCGCGAGGTACGCCTTCCCTTTTCGACTTATTTGCGAGCTGCACGCATTCCCTCGCATTATCCTTGAGGGTCTGCATGTCCTTACCGAACGAGTAAAACAGAATCGGCATTGACTAAGCCACCTTCAGTAGTTCCTGTAACCTTTATTTTCATGCCAGCGAAGTTGGAGAACTGATCCTGGGGTTCAATTTGATATATCTTGCCGCGTGAAACAAGCACGTACCTGGCGCCCCCGGCGACACACTTCGAGACACACTCCGCGGCTTGGCGGCTAGCTCTCGAATGCTTTACGCCGCACGCGCTGTCGCTGACTACACCGATCAGGGTTTTCCGTTTTTTCTTGTGATGCGGCGGCGAGGGCTGGTACACGAGCCACGTGGACCTGCCCTCGTAAAAGATGCGCAGCAAGGTTTGGCCTTGAGCGTGGGCGGTCAGCATGCGGAAGTCCGCCTCGGAGCTCACGGGGTGGTGATTAACGTTTTCTATCACCATGCCGGGCTGCAATCCTGCCTCGGCTGCAGTGGGCGGAAGAGCGGTTATAACCACTCCGACTGTAGTGCGACCTAACCCAAGCCGGTCCCGCCATGAGCGTGTAAGGCTATCGACCGAGAAGCCTCGAAATGTACCGGCCGGAACTGTGTACTGGGATAAGGCCCCAGGCACCGTGGTACCGGACTGTGTGGCGGCGGTGGGCTCCGGGGACCGCGCAACTTTCAGGGGCTGCAGGCTCACAGAAATCATTTGCGTCTGGCCGGTCGGCAGGTCCACACTTCGCTCCGCATCTTTGTAACCGTCGAGTGACAACCGGACCTTGTGGGGGCCCGGCGGAAGGTTTGGTAGCTTCAACCCGCCTTCGGGACTCGTAGTCCCTACCGGAACATCATCGAGATAGACGTGCGCGCCCGGAGTGCCTTCAACGAGAAGCGTAGCAAGAGGCGCTGGGGCAGGTGTTGCGATCCGGTTCTCGAAGGGAGAAGTCGATGCAGTCTTGGCGAGCACGCTCGTCGCGTTTGGAAAGAAGCCTTTTGGTGCGCTGATATAACCGCCGACCGAATTCTTGCCTACCTTATTCGCTACAAGTATGAGGGCGCTCGCCGCGTTCCGCATATAGAAAACAACGGGCTCGTCAATCGCTTCGTTTGATCGTTGCGACACTTTGCCATCAAAATAGAGGTTCATCGTGAAGAGGTTGTGCTCGGCGTCGGTGTGCACAAGCTGCACCTGCAAAGACCCGATATTCTGCCTTGCGCCTTCGCGGGGTAACTGGAATTCGAAGTAGTCGCGGTTAGTCTTTTGAGCCAACTCCCACAACTCATTGTGGTTGCGGGCAATAGCACCGGTCAGTGTCCCACTGCCTACGCTGCCAACGGCAGCCTGCCCGCCACTTGGCGGAGCGGCCGTCCGGAGTGCCGATAGTAGTGAATTGGTCGCCCCGGCCCTGCGCAGTTCCTTCTCGACTTCTGGCGTAATCTGGAAATCGATCTTGCGGTCCCGCGCTAGCTCAGCTACTCGCTTAGGTGTCACGTCGCCTTTAAGCAGCCGAACAATCTCTTGTTCGGAAAAGGGCTTCGGCTTCTGGGCATGAACTGTCGGTCCTGTGAGTCTACTTGAAAGAATCACTCCCCATGTAAGAACAACGATGGTCGCATAGCGTCCGACTTTACGGAAACAGAACCCTCTGCGCACTTCTAGCCCCTCCCTTTAGAGTCACCTTAACGATTCAAGATGCCGTCCGCTGCTTCCGTGCCCTTAGCTTTCTTCGCCCGCTGGATTTTCCGTTGTATCTCACCCCGAATTGCAATATCGGAACCGGCGTATTGTAACGCCCGGCTGTACGCTTTGAGGGCTGCGTCGTACATGCCATCATCCGCGTCGACGTCCCCTTCGGTTATCGCGCCTTTGATTTGGCGTTGAACTTCTGGTGACAAAGCGGCCGGCGTCGGCGCTGAAGCCAGACGATCATCGGAACGAGCCGCCGAGGTGTGCCGCGCCCTTGACTTGGTTACGAGCGGGGGTGACTCGTTCCTCTGTGCGGCTGAAGCGTCGACAGAGAGTGGAATTCTTGGAGCTGGCTCGCTTTGCCCCGTCGCATTTTCAAGCTTCGTCTTTGACTGGGACGTATTCTCATTAATTGAGCTCGTGCCACGTGTCTGGCTGCCAGATTTGTCCGGCTTGGAAGCCACATACCAAACGCCAGTGGCCAGCAATCCAGCGGCGATGACACTTGGGACTAACATTTGGCGAACCAAACGAGCCTTCCGCGTCCGGGGGAACTGTAGCTCTTTGAGTCGCACTCCGGCTTCTCTTCTTTCACCACTGGAGTCAATTGGACGGTCAGGATGGGGTCCGATTTCGCCGACGCCTTGCCGTCCTTCCGGTTCTCCCGCCTCTCGCCTTTCCTTCGGGACCGCAACGGGCGTTGACTCTCGTTCCCACCTTTCGATTGCTTCGACCACTGCGCGTCCGCTCGCCGGCCGATGGTCACGATTCTTTTCCAAACATTGCATCACCAATCTGGATATTGAGCTGGGGACGTCCTTGCGCCGCTGCTGAATGGGTTTGGGCTTTGTGTTGATTTGCGCCATCATCATCTGCATCTCAGAATCGGCGTTGAGAGGCAGCTCTCCGGCCAGCATCTGGTACATGGCGACGCCGAGCGAATAGATATCCGACCGGCCATCAAGCTGGTCTCCCTTCATTCCCTTCGCTTGTTCTGGAGACATATAGGCCGGCGTGCCCACCACCGCGCCTGTACCCGTCAGCGTCATGTGCTTGAGTTTAGAGTCTTCAAGAAGCCCTTCCTTAACTTTCGCAATACCAAAGTCCAATACTTTCGCCTGTTCCCCGGATTTCGTTTCGACCAGAACGATGTTGGCCGGCTTGATGTCACGATGCACCATGCCCAGCGCGTGCGCGGCGTCGAGCGCCGAGGCCACATTCTTTGCGATCCGGCAGGCTCGTTTCACCGGTATCGGCCCTTCGTTCTGAATCACTTCCTTCAGACTCCGCCCGTCGATATACTCCATCACGATAAATGGGCGTCCATCCTCCGCCTTGTCAATGTCTTCAACTCGCACAGCATTGGGGTGATGGAGCATGCGCGTCACCACCGCCTCCTGCTTGAAACGCCGGGCAAAGCTTTCATCCCGCGCCAGCTCGGGGCTTATGACCTTGAGGGCGCGCAATTCCTTGAAATCCACATGCTGCGCCTTGTAAACGGTCGCCATGCCCCCGGAGCCGATCTTTCCGAGGATGCGATACTTCTCACGAATGACGGTTCCTTCTGACCAGACGTCAGCCTCGGTCAGCGTCTGGCCGTCTTGAGGGCACAAGACGAAGTGGGTTGGGTAAGTTTGACCGCAATTGGGGCAGATCTTCACTGAGACTGGCCCTCCGTTTCGCTGCGCCGAGTATATCCTAAAATTTACCAGGCGAAAACGGGTTGCTACACTTTGCAGCCGTGTACCCTTTTGTGCGTCTGGCCCCTGTCCGCTGCCTGACGGGCAGTCTTTACCCCTCTGCCTCTTGGCTCATTTCCCTGATCACTCTCCTTTTCTGACGCCTATGCTTCTCGCGGGCACGGCAAGATGGGAAAGCTTCTGCGCGCTGGCGGCGCGGCGGGCTTCTGCTTCGGGTCTGAGAGCAGTGACAAGTGAAAAGTGACGAGTGACGAGCAAAGCGCGGGCGGCGCCCCGCAAGAGGGGTAGGATGACTCTTATGCTTGAGACCGCAGGGCGGATCTGTTAGGATTTGGGCGTAGGCCAAGGAGTTTGAGGATGCCTTTGCAGCACACTATTAAGGCTGTCATCCGGCCCGGCGAGCAATCGGGGTACGTGGCGGAGTGTTTGGAGATCCCTGTGGTTACGCAAGGGGCCACCCTGGATGAAGTGTCGGCCAATCTCCGTGAGGCGGTCGCTCTTCACTTGGAAGGGGAGAGCCTTGCTGAGCTCGGGCTGGCCGCTTCTCCCTCAATTATCGTAACCTTTGAGTTGGAGGCCGCCCCTGCCCCGGCTTAAGCGGCTCTCCGGAAGGGAAGTCGCAGGGATATTGCGCCAATTTGGATTTGAAGTCGTTTCGCAGCGGGGAAGTCACATGAAACTCCAGCGTGCCGCGCCGAGCGGTAACCGCGAAACCTTGACGATACCTGACCACCGCGAGCTCGATACAGGTACCTGTCGCGCGATTCTCCGGCAAGCAACCCGTTACGTTCCCCCCGCCGTGCTCGCTCCATTCTTCTATTCTGACTAAAACAACCGCGCAGACCCGCACTAAAAGCCTGCGGTTTCTTTACTCCGATGCAAGCGTTCTCATCGGCTGGCAGTCTCACGAGATCCATCAAATCCTGATGCCAGGAATCGCCGCGTGGCAGTTCGGCTTCTGCCTGCACGGCAATCCTCTTGGATATGTTCGCCATGCCATTGTATACCCACGGCCGTATGTCGGCGGCGTCCGGTTCTGTAGCGCCGGTCGCAGATCGGCGCTACAGCAGATGCCCGTCGCCGACTTATGTCCTCGTGTATAAAAAGCGTGCAATATTGCGGCGGCAGCAGAAAGCTCAATATTGTCCGGGGTGGTATGCGTACATTTTTCAAGCAACGGGCGATGGGCCGCAAGCAGCCGGTCAATCTGCTCCAGTTCAAGCGAGACCTGTTTACGGAGCCTATCCGACACGCCGCAATTCCCCCTCGCGCTTCAGATGCAGGCTGAAGGGGTTCTCCTCATCCAAATCAACCAGATCAAGCGGCCGGCCCAATGCGCGTGCGGCCCGCGCCATCGCACGGAAGAAAACCTCCGGCGGCAGGCCTGAAACCGCCAAGTCCACGTCAGAGTTTTGGCCAGAGATCCCCTTCGCAGCCGAACCAAACACGTAGACCTCTCGAGCTCCGGCAGCCTTCAGTTCAGTAATCGCCTTCACCAGTCGTGGATCAATACTGGACTCCATCCGGCGTCCTCCCTCCCCATCAGATTACCTTAGAGGAGTTTCTTAAACCACTCCAAATCCGTGGGGCTTCCAGCAGGTCCGCCGGAGCGCGGCAAGCACCACATTGTGTCTGCCGTGCTTCATCTCCGGTCAATTTCCCTTTCTGACGGCCCTGCATCTCGCGGGCGTGACGAGATGGTGACTACACCTGCGCGCTGACGGCACGGCGCACCGGAAGGAGCCGCGATTGTGCCGGTTATGCGGTAATCTAAAGGCACGGATATTTCTTGAACCGGACCAGAGAGCGTTCTTTGGCAGAGGTGGTGGGCTTGTGACCTATCTTGGAAAGGTTTCGAAGGGTACGGTACTGTTGGCACCAGACGCCAATCTTCCAGAGGGGACTCCGGTGCGGATTGAGCCAATCGTGCCGCGTCCATTGTCAGAAAGGCTGAAGGATGTCATCAGCGCCGTTCATGACATGCCCGCCGACTGGGCCGCGAATCACGATCATTACATCCATGGGACCTCGAAGAAGTGAACCCTCTTTTTGCCGACACGTTCTATTTTCTGGCTCTGCTGAACAGCAACGACGCCGCCCACGAACGGACCGTTCGGGATGCGAGACAAAAAACGATCGAAGCACCGTCCTTCGGCACGGTTAAAACCGTGCCCTTCCGGTCCTACAAGGGAGCTTCATGAATAATCCAGGTTAACCGGACAGCAGTGATACATTGTATGTGAACCTTGCGTGAGCAAAGATCGCCGGGTGTGCCGCAGGCCCGCCGCGCTTCGTCTTATGCTGCGGACCACTCGATGACCTCTTTGATGACGTCGGCTTCATGCTGATCGCGCATTTCAACAAACTCTTGGGGCGAATGCCGGTGGGTGATCAACCGTTCGGCGTGGCCGGGCCAGCGCAGATGGGCATGGGCAAGGTCATCCACCCCCATCTGGAAGTGGCCGCGAGCGGCATTCACACTGCCGAGCATTAATTGGTTATTTAGCACTAATTGGCGCACCAGTTGAGCGCCGGGAATCTGCAGGGGCCGGTCGCCGCCGGGGATTCCGGTAAGCACATAGGCCCCGTTCAAGGCCAAAGCGTCAAGCAGATTGAACTCCAAGGCGGGGATTCCCGTGGCCTCCACGACCAGGTCCATCGCCCCATCCACCTTTTCCACGTGGCCTGCAGGCACCTTGCGCCCGTCGATGTACTTGCCGCCGATGGCTTCAAGCCACTGCGGCCGGGCGGTGTTGGCATCGACCACATCCAGACCGTAGACCGCGCCTCCTCGCAGCACCAGGACCAGGGCCGCAAGCAAACCCACCGGGCCAATGCCCGCCACCAGGCAGCGGCGGCCAAAAAGCCAGTCCGGGGTCACGGCGGCGTCCGGGCAGCGCAGGCTTTGGAGGCGCATGGTCTCATCAATGGCTTTCTCAACAATCGAAAGCGGCTCCAGCAGAACGCCCACGGGGGCAAGTTCAGGCGGGATGCGCAGCGCATACTGCTCTTGATCCACGGCGAGTTCCGTCTGGTAACCGTCCAGGCCCTTGATGCCCCGCTCGTGGTAGTTCCCGGTCTGGCACATGTCGGCGCGGTTCATCTGGCAGGGCGCGCATGAACCGCAGCCCCGACGCACCGTGAACACCGCATAATCCTCGGCTTTGACGCGGGTGACGGCTGAGCCTACCTCTACCACCTTGCCAAACATTTCGTGGCCAATCACCAACTCCTTTTGGCCATCGGGCGCCTGGGCGCGGCCTCCCGTCACTTCCTCGCGGTCCGTCCCGCAAATGCCTACCCGCACCACGCGCATTTTTACCTGATCGGGCGCCGTGATAGAGGGCTCTGGCCGCTCCACCAGACGCGAGCCGGCGGCGCCCGGTACAATGGCAATCGCTTTCATGTCCGTTTCCTCCTTTTGATGTGTTTGCAGGGGATCGCCGGACTGGAGGCGGCACTGCCGCCCGCCTGCCATCATCCACCTATCCCAGCCGTTCGATTAAATGGTCTCCCACTCGCAAGGCGTTGGCGATGATGGTGAGCGCGGGGTTGACGGCCGCAATGGAGACAAAGAAGCTGCTGTCCACAACGTAGAGATTGTCCAAATCGTGGGTTTTGCAATTCAGGTCGAGGGCCGACGTTTTGGGATCGGGACCGAAGCGCACCGTCCCGGCCTGATGGGCGGTGCCGCTGATCGGAATCTCCTTGCCCAAGTAGAGCGACCGCGGCATGAGGTGGTCATGAAGGCCAATTTCACTGAGCAGGCCCTTGAGCTTCGCCGTCAAGCGCGCGTGTGCTTCAAGATTGTTGTCCTCAAGGTGAAGCGTAATTTGGCCTTCCGGGCCCAGCGTCACGCGATTCTCCGGGTCGGGCAGGTCCTCCGATTGCAGCCAGAAATCGATCGAGTGTTCGGCCAAGAAATCGAGCGCAAACTCAGGCTTCCAGAACGCCCAGGACGGAGCTTCACCCTTGATCATTTCTCCATCGGATTTGCCGAGCATCTGAATCTGGCCTAGGGGAAATTCCCAATCGTCCGAGCGGAAGTAGAAGTCATTCACGCCCAGGGTCTTCTGAAAGATGGTGGGATTGGGCTGCCGGGAAATGGCGATGAAGGCGGAGTTATTGTGCCGCATGTAATGCCGGCCCACCACATCCGAGCTGTTTGCCAGGCCGCGAGGGTGCTGGTCATTGGCGGAGCGCAGCAACAGGGCCGCCGAGTTCATGGCCCCGCAGGAAACCACCACCAGATCCGCTGAGTATACTTCCTGCGCGCCATGGCGCTCCACCAAAACCTTGGTGATCTCGCGCCCGGAGGCGCTGGTCTCAAGCCGCTTCACATAGGCGCCCGTCCGCAGAGTGACGTTCGCATGCTCCATCGCCGGGTCCACACAGATCACCTGGGCATCCGCCTTGCCGTTCACCAGGCAGGGGAAACCATCAAACGCCGGACAGCGGACACAGGCGCTGGTGTGGCGGGGTTTGCCGTCCTCTTCATCCAGCAGAATGCCAAGCGGCAGGGGAAAAGGATGGTGGCCAATCCGCTGCAGGTCATTATAGAGTTCTTGAATGCGCGGCTCGTGGCTAACAGGAGGATAACGGTAAGGCGCGCTGGCCGGGCCCTCCGTCGGGTCAATGCCGTGCTCCCCGTGGACGTGATAAAGATGCTCAGCCTTGGTGTAGTAGGGTTCAAAGTCCTCATAGCGCAACGGCCAAGCGGGGGATATGCCGCCATGATGTTTAACTTCGCCAAAATCCTGCGGGCGAAAACGGAATAAAGCCGCGCCAAAGACCTTGGTGTTGCCTCCGACAAAGTATTGGATGCCGGGGTGGAAGGGTTTCCCATCTTTGTCATACCAAGTCTCTTTCGCCCGGTACTTGGCGTCGACAAAAACGGCGCGAGAATCCCAGTTGTCCTTTTCCCGCGGCAAGAAATTCCCCCGTTCGAGCAGAAGAATCTTTTTGCCGGTTGGAGCCAGGTGGTGAGCAAGCGTTCCGCCGCCCGCTCCGGTGCCGATGATGATGACGTCAAAATGACTTTCGTTCGGCATGGTGTTCCTCCCTAAAACCGGCGGTGCCGGAACCAAAACTGGGCGCGCACCTAGCGGATGACCGGCGCCAAGGCGATCGAAACCAGACCCAATACGAAGAGCAAGAACATCAGCCCGAGCAGGCGCTTGACACTCCCGCCGGCCCCACTAAATTCCTTCCACACAAATACACCCCAGATGGCGGAAATCATGGTATTGCCCTCGCTCATGGAAAACGAAGCCGCGGGGCCGACGATGGAAACCGAGGAAACCACAAAGCTGCAGATGGCGCCTACGCCCCAGATTAAACCTCCCAACACGCCCCAGCCGTGCTGTTGATCCCTTCCCCGGAAGTATTGCCGGATTGAGAGCGGCGCTCCGGCAATGGGGTGGCGCATGAAGCCGTAATTGAAAGGAAAGTTGGAAACCAGAGCGCCCAGCGCGAAGACAAAGTACACCGCATAGGGGCCGAGATGATGACGTCCGCTCATGGCCTTCGCGACAAGAGGATAGAACAGGCCCAGGATTACGCCGCACAGCAGGCTCAGGACAATCCCCTTTTTGCCCGTCGTTTTGCCTTTTGAAAGGCCGTGATAGGCCAGGGCATCCGCGAAGATCGCTCCCGAGATGAGAAGGATTCCACCGAAGAGAAAGAGCGGATTACCGGCCGGCCGGATGATGTAGTTAAGAATTCCTCCGATCACAAGGGCCAATCCGGAGCCGACCGGGAAAGCTACGGCCATGCCCGCAACGGAGATGGCCGCCACCAGAAGCAAGTTGCCGAAATTGAAAATCACGCCGCCGGCAAAGGCCTCAACCCAGGAGCGCGCGCTGGCGTGGGCGAGATTGTAAAGAAAACTGTCGTGCGCGGCCGGATGGGTGCGCCCCAGGGTAAGGCCGAAAAGAAGAGCGCTCGCCAACACCCCCCACATGTAATCCCAGTAGAAGAGTTCGAACCGCCAATCCTTGTCAATCTTTTGGGTATTGTCCCAACTGCCCCAGCAAAGCATGCTGGCTAGCATCATGAGCACGGCCACCGGGTATGCTTTTGGAATCCACATGGTTCAAGGCGAGAAGCTTCTGTTCCCTGAGTGGTTGCTCATTCAGCATTCACAGCGAAGTCGCGCCCTTCCCACTGGTTGCCGGCCGTCCAGAAAAACGTAAAGCGGATGGGGGCAGCCTGCGAGGGCGGTACCGGAATATCGACGAAGTCAAGCCCGAGCGCGGTGGAGGTGGAAGGTGTATCCTGTGACGTGTTCCATTCGTCTCCTGACCAGTGCAGCCGGAACGGAGCCAGCGCCTGAATGCGCAGCGTAGCGCCCTTTTTGACGCGAGGCGTCTGCCAGTTGAATTTCCAGATTTCCAGCGGTTGGCAGCTCTTCCGGTCCCCGAGATAGCGGTCTGCAACCTCAGGAATGCGGTCGAAAATGTGCCCGTCAAAGACGGAACGAAGCAGCTTGACGTACTCCGCGTGAGCCCACATGAGCGGCATGGCGGAACCCGTCGGCCGTCCAAGATACATGTAAATCTCGGGCCGGTCAGGTTCATCCCACACTTGTTCCGGCAAGAGTCCTGTCACTGAGCCAAAACCCTCCAGTGCCCGGATGAAGGGTTTGACGTTGTGGCCAGCCACAAGTTCGTAATGGCCGCGCTCCCCGGTGAGCAGTGGCCAAGCGCGGCCCTGGCCCCATGAAGTGAATGGGCCGCCATCCTCCCGCTGTCCATACCCATCGTTGTTATAGCGCCGCCAGCACGGACCAAACGGGGTGTCCACCTTCAGCACGGCGTCCACCACCCGCAAGGTATCCACAATGAGCGGATCCAGTGGTTTGCGGACGCCGTAGCGGACCAACTCCAGAAAGCCCGCATCGACAATGTCCTTGGCCGGAAACTCCCTTTGGGAACCTGGAGGGCGGTTGGCAAGAACGAGTGTGCTGTTGTTCGGAGTTTCGTTGGGGTAGGGATTATCTACGCTTGCGGGAAGGATTCGGATGTAGTGGCGTTTAATGCCGGGGACCAGGGCGCCGTCCGTAGTGACCGTCCAGGCTTCAATATGCGATTCCAGGAAGTCCGCGTATCCTTCCAGAAACTTGGCGGTGGCTTGGTCGCCGCGCGTCCGCGCCATCATGGCGGCGCCAATCAGGGCGGCAATGTTCGAAGCGATCGTTGATGGAGAATACCCCCCCGCTTCCTCCCAGCGTTCCTGCTGCGTCACGGGGCCATGTCGCACCAGGTAGGCTGCCGCCCGCAGAACCATGGAATAGGGATCAAAATCCTGAAGGGCTTTTTGCTGTTGAAGGCGCCAGGCGAGCATGATGGGGAAGGCTACTTCGTCCAGTTGGATGCCGCGCCAGTAAGGGTTGCCATTGACCCAAAAGTTCTGCGCGAAGCCCCCGTCCTCTTGCTGAGACACGGCCAGATAGATGAGCGCCCGCAACGGGGTGAGGCGGTCACCCGCGGCCAACATCCCGCACGCGCTGTTGACCATGTCGCGTGTCCAAACCAGGTGGTACCCCCCTTGGTCTTGATCGCCTTTCGCTTCACCCCAAGGGATGGCCAGCGAGGCGATGAAGGCGCCGGGGTAGGATTTGTCCTCGTGGGCGCGGAGCAGGCTGAAGCTGCCCTGGTAGAGGTTCCCTTGATCGCCGGAAACTTTGTGCAGAGGCTGAACCTCTGCCGCCAAACACCCCCATTGCTGGGTGAAACGCTTATGGTGGGCCTTGAAAGGAATGGACAGCGCCTGAAAAAGCGTGGAGATGGCGTGATGCTCACTCTCACCAAATGCAAGCCCCAGGGTAAATTCGCGGGCGCCTTTGAGATGCAATTCTCCGGTGAGCGCAATGTTGCCGCCGGGCGCTTGGTTAAACTCCCAGTCCATTTGGAAATTGGACGATAAATCCGTCCAGCCATCGCTCTGGCCCACATAGCCGCAGGAAACACGGGAAAAAGGAACCGTTGCGGCCAGCGCCAGCCAGACCTCATTCTTCTGGGCCATCAGGACTTTCCGGCCGCTGACGCTCGCTACATACCCATTGTTTTCCCAACCCCCCACTTCCAGATGAGGCGCGCACAGGGCGTAGAGGCGCAGTTTGGATGTAAAAGACGGGTCGCCCGTGATTTCGGTCCGCTGAAGAACACAAGCAAGCTGCGGATCGGTGATGATCTCCTTGGCAATCGCGTAACGTCCTTCCGGATCGGTGTTGATGCATCTGTAGCCAAGGGTATGGTCGGAGAGGCGTTCGAATTTTGACTTGAGCTGGCGTTTTTCCTCGTGGAAAAAGGTCTTTCCATCCGTAATGAGGTACTGGAGGTCGCGGAGTTGGGGGCGATCAACGGTGGGATAATAGACTTCGGTCAGGATGCCATTCCAAAAAGTGAACCAAATTCTGCTGGAGGCCGCGTAGGCGGTGCCCACGCCATCCTTGCCGCCGTGCGTCCACCGGGGTTCGGCGCCCGGCCTCCCAAAAGCCTCACTGGTGGTTTCTTGATTCATGGTTCGCCTCCCTTGCCCGCTCAACCTGTTCCATATCAAGCCGCCCAGTGGTCTGATGTGTAGCTTATCGCAAGCGCACTTCCACCGCGAAACATATTTCTAGTAAATAGAGGGTCTTCCTCACTTTCGTTGCAGGACAGTTGAAATGCCTGGCGCGAGCGGAAGCAGTCGGGCTCGAAGCAGTCCCACGCTCACTCGGCCGTACATCTGCCGTTTCAGAGCCTTCAGTCTGTTCGCTTGACCCTCTACGGGACCACTGCTCCATTTCTCCCTGATGCCAGCTTCTACCGCCCGAGGTCCTGCTTCGGCGTTCGCTCGAATCGTTTCAAGGAGCCAATTCCCGTCGCTCGAACCCCGTTCCATCCAGCGATGGAGTGTTGACACCTTGCCATTCTGGAGGATCATGCGAAAGCTCAGGACCCTCGTGCGCATCACCGCAAAGCCGGGACAATCTTTCTTCAACAAGTCGACGCTTTCTGCTTGGCGGCTGGTCAACTCGGGCCGTGGCTTGGTGACCAGCGCCTCCGCCATCTGCGGCGAGATCTGCCTCCTTGTCTCGAGTATCTGTTGGAAGCAAGTGAAATGTTGTTCCCAAAGCGTGGGATTTCATCCCCGTCGAATCTTCCAGGATGCACAAGCCCGCCTGTTTCTACCCACGATCGGGCCCACTGTATTCTGGCTCCAACTTCCCGCCGCCATCAGCTTCATAAGCCTTTCGGTTATCCCGTTCGTGCGTCCGCTAGTTTACGGTACGGGGTGCGAAAATGGAGGGGGTCTCGGAGGTTTTGCAACTCCCGGTAATAGTAGAGTGGAGTGGGTCGTTTTCCCTTGAACCGTAACTTTTTTAGGAACTCGATTTCCCCCTCAGTCGCATCGCCGCTGAGGGAAGCATCATCAAGGAATTCTTTAAGCCCCGGCTCTTCGTCGAAAGCTGGTTCGATTTCCTTTTCAACAAACTCAAATTTCTTAGGGTGCCCTGGGGCCACTCTGTGGTTCAAGACGATTTCCATAGCAAAAGTCGCGAGGTCGATGTCCCAGGATTCAACCAGCGGATCCAGGAATGAGACACAGTTTTCAATCGACAGGTCGAAGACATCCGTATCCAGGAACTCCAGAACGGCGACTCGCATCTCTTCGTAGCTTCGGTCGCTAAGGCGAGCCACCAGGCGGAGCCAGTTTTCACTTTGCAATTCTTCTTTGGCAACTCTCTTGACCACGTCCAGGAGCTTCCGGGTAACCAGGCGTTCGAGTTCGCCGAAGGGCTGCTTCTCAAAAATCGCCCGTATTTGGTCCTGTTTGTCGGGTTTACATTTGCGAAGAACCAACTCTCGAACTCCTTGAAACAGCGGCGCGGGCGGCTCTGTCAATTTTCTTCTTAATTGTTCCTGGCGCTGCAGGTCAGCCAGCTTCGCCAGCTCACCGTTCGGAAACTTCAAGAATCTTCCCATCTTGTCGTAAATATCTGTTCGATCAGGAGATGGGGGCGCTTTTTTTCGAGTCAGCAATTGCGAAATGTAGGATTCCGTGACTTGGACCGCACTTGCTAGATCTCGCTGTTCGAGACCCAATTCTTTCAGCCGATGCTTGATCACCAAAGGAACATCCACCGGACTACTCCTCTGCTTAACTAGCATTGATTAGGCGTCTTAGATCATCTCAGATTGTACTTGACAAGTAAAGTTGATTAACTTATTATAGTTAATGAGATTGGCTTTTCCACTCATTCTCCAGATAACTTGAACTAAGTCTGGTTATCTGTAATCGCACCTCTTAGAAGACAACCAAGGAGGTTGCCATGTTTAGTCGAAACGTATCCATGCACCTGAAGCCCAATAGCGTCAAGGAGTTTACCCGGACGCTCGACCAGGAAGTCATTCCCTTGCTGCGAAAACAGAAAGGCTTCCAGGACGAAATCACGTTCGTCACCTCGGGCGGATTGGAAGCAATTGGAATCAGTTTGTGGGATCAGAAAGAGAACGCGGAAGCTTATAACCGCGGCTCCTATTCAGAAGTGCAGAAGACCCTGGCGAAGGTGGTTGAGGGAACTCCTCAAGTTCAAACCTACGAGGTTTCCAACTCGACCTTCCACAAGATCGCCGCTCGCGTCTCAGCCTGAAGCGGACAGGTCTTTCTCGATCAGTGGGGGCGGCCCAGTCCGCCCTCTCTCTTCGCCGGCAAAGAGGAACCTCAGATACAAGATGAAACCGAGGTTTCCAATGCTTACGAAGACTGTGAAATGGGTTTCCATTGCGACGTTGCTCCTGGGGCTGTTTTGGCCCTGGTCCCGCGTTACGGGATGCTACAGATGTGATTTGCGGTTTGTGCGGGGGCTGTCCGGGTCGCCCAGGTGAGCCGGGCAAGTAAGTATTTTGGGAAGGCCGGATACGCGATGGTATCGCGCGAGGTGAAACATGAGAATTCAAATTCAGCGAGCTCGTTGTTTGGACGGATCTCGCCGGCGCCGTGTGCTCCAAGCGCATCGAAGTGATTCGTTTGTGAAAGGAAGAATCAACATGGAATTAGACAAGGTCTTTGAGTTTGCAGTGATTCTAGCCTGGGAAGACTTAATGAAAGTTAGCGAGGCATGCTCAGTACGAGTTGAATACCGGGGTGAGCCTGGAACCTCCCTGGATTATGTGAGCGTCTGGTCGGCTAAAGCCGGGGGTTACCAGGATCTGGTGTGCGACTACTGGATGTGGACTTCTTCGGCCCATCCGAGCGGAGTGCGCTTCAGGAATGGACACCACTCTGATCAGTTGGCTCAGACCCTTGACTTCATCATGAAGAATCAGGAAAAATTCACGCGCCTTACCGATGCTTGCCTTGATGGCCTGATTCTGATTTACCCGCCCTCCGGAGATGAACGCGCGGAAGCCGCCACCTGGATGAAAAGGGTCAATGGCGCCGCCACTAACTTGGGCGGCGCGGTGAAGGACAGGGTGCTCCCTATGCCGTGGATGGCAAATCGGACCCCGGAACGCGGCCGAGCCGAATCAGGCTTTGTTTCAATCTGAACACCCAGGCTCGCGAGGGAGGAAACTGTGTCGGAAAAAAATGGTGACAAAGCCAGGTTTGGCCGGGAACGGCAGCGCAAGCTTCTCCGGCGGAAGCGCATTCGCGATTTGCGAAAGGCGCTGGAAACAAAACGACCCAGCGCGGTAAATGCAGGATCAGGAAGATGAACCAACCTCTTGTCGTTGGCGATCGAGTTGACTTGGCCTGGGTTATTAGTAGAGCTAATCAAGATCAGGGCTCGGTGGAGCAAGAAAGGATTCTGGCATGTACATCCAGTATGTTGGTTTCAATGTTGCAGCCAGTTCTCGAAAGTATAACTTTGACGTGATCGACACCGAGGAGGCGCGCGA
>CALCEB010000242.1 GCA_937900045.1 uncultured Acidobacteriota bacterium | reverse complement strand
GTGTATAAGAGACAGCGCCCCCACTGACTGACGAAGAGCTGAATGACGAGCTCGCGTTGGTCGTGTCGAGCAGGTTGAGATTGCTCATCCCGTAAGCCATGCCTGCCGCGTAGTAGGACTCTTCCGAGGTTGTCTCCGTGTGATAGGAGAGTTTCGTTTCGCTGTCGAAACTGAATCGTGTGTGCCGGTCGCTGGAGTAGAGCTGCACTTTTTCGCCGGGCAAGAGCGTCGTTGAATACATGAGATCACCCAGTGAAAGCGGCCCCGAGCAGCGTGTCAGCCGGTAATGTAGCGTGACCTCCACCGGTACCACTTGCTGCTGATCGCCCGCTGCAATAAGCGGGCGGAAGGGAAGCCGGTACGTGAAGTTTAGTAAGTCGCAAATTTCACAGGGTTCGAGTTGTGGACAACACCCCACGGTCGCGGGAGTGATTGCGGGGCCTGGATCGGTTGCATCTTTCTTGGCCATTTTTATTCTCCTCCTTTTTTGGAGATTGCATCCAGCCGAGGGAGCACGCACCGTTGCGGCCAGGAACGACACCCGCCCCCGCTTTTGTTCGGTGGGGGCGGCTGCCAACCCGTGACCTTACCTAAATGGGTTGCTTCTCCTAGGCCGGATTTGGCGGTGAAAATTGGGAAGAACTGCCGCTTCGCGACTTTGGCATTCAGCTCTAACTCATTTTTGCCGAAGAAGGGCGGCAACCCGGTGAGCGGAGTCTGCCACGGAATTGCCGGGATTTCTTCCCACCTGGATGTAGTGATTTCCATCCTCTTGCCGTTTCTTTCTCGTGTAGAATATTTGCTTCGGTTGCAAACCAATACGGAGTCCTTCACATTCCAGAAGTTGGCGGTTGCCCTTGAGCCCGCGAAAAGAGTATTCTCAACGATCGTGGCTGGTGGATTTCTATATCTGACCGGGCTGTTCCAATGATTGTATGAATAACGAGCTTGTAAGCCAGATCGCCGACTGGGTTGAGTTTTTTCGAGACCTTGGGTTTGACGACTTCTACCGGGGGCCGGACCTGGAAGCGATCGCGAGGAATCGGGTTCCTGATACCGGCGCTGAACTGATCCGGGAAGCAAGCGCGCAAACTCCGGCGGAGGCGGCCGGTGGAATGGTACAGAATTCAGTCACGTTGGGTTCAACCGTGCCGCCAGCCATATCTTCGCCGGCTATAGCGCCAAGTGCCTCGCAGGCTGAACTTCCTGCTAAGGCGGCAATGGAAGAAATGGGAAAAAAGGAACACGGAACGCCGCAGACTAGCCCAGCCGCGGGGGCAGAGGCGTGGATTGCCCCACCTTCAGGCGCCCGGCTTCACGTTGTTCCACCTCGCCCAGCAGGAGCTCGCTCAATGAGTCTATTTGAGGCCGAATCGCCTGCTCCAGAGCCTCCCGAACGGGAAACGCTGGACCAGATTCAAACCGATCTGGGTGACTGCCATCGTTGTAAGTTGGCAGGTGGCAGGACACACATCGTCTTCGGCCAGGGAAGTCCTAAAGCTGAGTTGGTGTTTGTGGGTGAGGGGCCGGGAGCCGATGAAGACGAGCAAGGATTACCCTTTGTCGGCCGTGCCGGACAGCTTTTGAACCGGATGCTGCAACGGGTGGATATACGGCGCGAGGACGTTTACATCTGCAACGTGGTCAAGTGCCGCCCGCCCGGCAATCGCACCCCGGAAAAGGACGAAATTGAAACTTGTTCCCCTTTTCTTTTCCGGCAGATACGGGCTATACAACCTCGCCTGATTTGCTGCCTGGGAATCCCCGCCGTCCGGACGGTACTGGGCATCAAGGAAGGGATCACTCGCATTCATGGCCGCTTCTACGATTACGGGACGATGAAGGCAATGGCCACCGTCCATCCGGCTTACGTTCTGCGCAACCCCCGCGAAGAGCGAATATTGGTCGAAGACTTCCAGAAGATTCGAGACTTTCTGCTGGCGCATTGAATGAAGTGACTGGGTCGCCGCGCCAACTGCTTATCCGAAAGGGTGCCGACGATGGGCGGCAATTTTAACGCCGCCGGTAGTGGAGCAATTTGCTGTAGCGGCGCTCTATGAGCGCCGGAAACTGTTGAGAATCCAATTTCGGCGCTCATAGAGCGCCGCTACAGCTAACAAACTACGTCGCTACCTCGCCGCCCTTTGACTTGCTCCACGTGTAGAGGCAATGAGGAGATGATAATAACCAAGATGTTACAAAATCTGATAGCATATGATATTCAATATTATTGAATACTTAATTTTGTACTTTTCCATTTTCTAAAACCGGGTTGTGTTTTAAACCTTTTATTATCAGTGTTTATGCAATCGAGCCTTTGGCCAAAGGATTGCTCTGATTCAAGCAGGCTTATTTCTAAATTTCAACGCAAATAATGCAAATGATGAGTGGGAGTTTAGGAATTTGTTGAAGGCATTATAATCAATGAGTTTTTAGTGGCTTAGCGGCGGAGCGGCTATGAAGACGTTTCATCAACGATGAAGCGAACCGTTTGCTTTCGCGGGACTCAGGGAGTCCAGGCCTCGTGGTGGCCGAATCTGAAAAGGTCATTAGAGGGCCGTACAAATAGCGAAGATCCCACCGGAGGGATTTTCTGATGAAACCAACGCGATATTGAGGAGGGATTCTTCAATGCAGGAAAAGACAAACCTATCGTTCAACGGCTTGATGAAGCTGATTGTTCTTGCCACAGCCTTGCTCTTTGTTTCGTTGGGAGCGTGGGCGCAGACACGAACCAGCGGGGCCATTGCCGGCGTGGTTACCGATCCCAGCGGCGCCGTGGTGCCGGGCGCCACAGTGACGGCAATGGAAGTCAACATGGGGACCGTGCACACCACCAAGACCACGGGTTCCGGCAATTACGTCCTGGCTGACTTGAACCCAGGAACCTACAAGGTGAAGGTTGAAGCATCCGGCTTTCAGGTCTCGCAGCTTGGCCCATTTCAAGTTCCGGTCAGCGTCACGGTGACGATTAATGTCTCCATGGAAGTAGGTGAGGCGACGCAGACGGTGACGGTGACGGAAGCAGCGCCTGTGATTGAGGTTCAAAACCCCAACACCACTACGACGCTCACCGCCGGCCAGATTGCAAGCCTGCCCAATCCCGGCCAGGACCTGACTTACATGGCCAACGTTTCCCCCGGCGCGGTGATGAATACGGGCGGCGGTTATGGCAATACTGAGTTCAACGGTCTGCCCGCCGTTTCCAACAACTTTTCTCAGGACGGCATTCCCGCCAACGATCCTTTCCTGAACCTCAATAATTCGGGCGCCACCAACCTGCAGCTTGGCTTGAATTCAGAATCGGAAGTGGCGGTCAACACCAACTCGTTTGACTCGTCGCAGGGCGGCCTCGGCGCCATGCAAATGGAATACGTTTCCAAAAAGGGCGGCAACCAGTTCCACGGCAACCTTTACGAGATTTGGAACGGCGCCTCCATGAACGCGGCGGATTATTTTGTCAATGCCACACCCGGCGCCACCAAGCCCGGTTCGAACGTCAACGAATACGGCGGAAGCATTGGCGGGCCGATTAAGAAAGACAAGGCTTTCTTCTTCACGGACATTGAGGGAATCCGCATCGCTCTCCCCGTGATTTCGCAAACCTACGTTCCGACCACGGCCTATCAGAATTACATTCTGACGCAGGCTCTTCCTACGGGCGGTGGCGTCGACCCCACATTGGGTGTTACGCTCCCGGCTCAGCCGGCGGAGATACCCTTCTACAAGCAGATGTTTGCGGTTTATGGCACGCCCAAGGGAACGCCGATTCCGGAGCAGTTTTGCCCGCTTGGCGCGGGCGCCCCGGCAAATGGCAATGGCTGTGCCCTGCACGGCGTTGCCTCCACCGGCGCTCTGACTCACGATTTTCTTTGGACGACGAGGGTAGACCAGAACCTCAGCGACATGAACCAGATCTGGTACCGCTTCCAGTATGAAAACGGCTTTCAGGCTACTTATAATGACCCGTTCAACCCGGCTCTGAGCGCCGTATCGACTCAGCCGCAGACCTCAGCTTCGATCGGGTTTACTCACACCTTCAGTCCCAACTTGGTGAATGAGTTTGACCCTGGATATCAATGGTATTCCGCCATCTTTGGACCGGCCAGCCCCTCCAAGGCGGCCTCGGTTTTCCCCGAGACTTTGGACGGGACCTTCGGTGACCTGCTGCCAGCCAATCTCGGTGGTTTTACGGCCACGGGGGGATCGGATTACATTTGGCCCCAGGGCCGCAATGTGACCCAATATTTCGTGGATGACAACCTTTCCTGGACCAAGGGTAAGAATGAGTTTAAATTCGGTGAGCAGTTCCACCGGTTTTTGATCAGTGATCATGATTTTGGAGTCTTTAACACGCCGCTGGTCATCCAGCTTAACCTGCCGGAGTACACTTATGGGGCTGCGGCTGTTACCCAGCAGGCTTTTGCCAAGTCGCTGGATGAGCCCATTGGCGCGGCCGGGATCGACATGTACGCGCAGGACGCGATCAAGGTGAAGCCCAATCTTACTTTCACCTTGGGCGTCCGGGCCACCTGGAATTCAAACTTCACCAACCAGCAGGGATTGTTTGCCCAGTTGGCTGGTCCGTCTTTCTACCAAACGAACCATACCTTGACAGACCCAGTAAAGCAGGCCCTTGCGCAAAACCTGTCGCAAGGTTTTGGCGGGACGCCGCTCTTGATGTGGCAACCTCGAGCTGCTGTGGCCTGGCAATTCTCCAAGGACACGGTCTTCCGCGCCGGCTTTGGAGTGTTTACGGATATCTTCCCGGGAACGGTTTCCGATACCTTGGCTGAGAACCCGCCTTATTACAATTCTTTCTCGGGCGGGCTCGTCGGGCCAGTGGGGGGTGTTGGGATTGCTCCAGGGGTTGCGGGAAGCGCCATCGGCGCGGCAGTGACGGGAAACCAGGCGTTCCTCGCTAACCTTGCCAACGGCGGTCTCTCCTGCAATGCGCCGGGCGCGCCGAAGGCCACCTGCGTGCCGGCGGTTTCCGCCACGGCATTTCCAAAGTACGTCACCTATCCTTACTCCATGCAATGGAACGCTGAGGTGGAGCACCAATTCGGACCATCATGGGGCCTGGACGTGAGTTACGTCGGAACGCGCTACGTTCAGGAACCCTATTACCAGCAAGCGGACGCTTATCAGACCTCTTGCCAAGGCTGCTTTGCTCCATTCCCGTATAATGCGGCTCCAGACGCGCGTTTCGGCGGCGTCAATCAGCTTCAAGTGGGCGCCAACAGCAATTACAATGGACTTCAAGTGACGGCTCGCAAGGTGATGACCCACGGTATATCCACCCAGATCGATTACACCTGGAGCCACTGCCTTGACACACTTTCCAACGGCGGGTTCTTCGGGTTTTCTACCGTTGCCACCACGGTTCCGCTTCCCAATGAGTTGAACCGGGATTATGGCAACTGTGACTATGACATTCGCCACGCGCTCAATGCCAACTACGTCTGGCAGGTGCCTGCGCTGGTCCACAGCGGTTTTCTGCGCTATGTGACCAACGGCTGGCAAGTTTCGGGTGACCTTTATCTGCATTCGGGCTTCCCGTTTAGTGTGTTCGGGTCCAATCCCGGAACAATCGTGAATACTAATGGCAGCAACTACGGGCCGGATTTTGCGAATTCGGTAGCCACCAACTCACAGGGTAATTACGCTCATGGTCCGATTGCGGGAGTCACGCAACCTGGCCAGGTGCAGTACCTGAATCCTAATGCCTTCCAGTCGGTGTTTGACACGGCAACGGGCACTTGCGTGGGAGGAAATTCACCTGCCACTTGCCAGTTCGGTAACATCGGACGCAACAGCGTGTTTGGTCCGTCCTTCTTCTGGACGGATATGTTCGTCAGCAAATACTTCAACCTGAGTGAACGGGCAAAGCTGCGCATCGATGTGCAGTTCTATAACCTGTTCAATCATCCAAACTTCAATTATCCGGCCACCACGGCCGGCGTCCCGGGAGCACCGAGCACCCTGACCAGCATGGGAACGATTACCAGCACGGTTTCTCCTCCGACCGGTTTGTTGGGATCTGCCCTGGGCGGCGATGCGGCTGTCCGCATGATCGCCTTCCAAGCGCGGATTGAATTTTAAGCGGGGAGGGGCGGGGGGCGAAGGCAACAACCGTCTTGCTTTCGGTCAATCATGGGGCTGCCCGGAATCGGGCAGCCCTTTTTCTTTTCTGTAGCGGCGATCTATGACCGTCGCTTGATTATGGTAAAGGCGGCGGTCATAGACCGTCGCATTGTAGCGTCGATCGCTGATCGACGATCAGAAAATCATTCGATATCACGGCGATCATAGACCAGCGATACCGGCGCTTTGATTTCGGGAACGGCGGTCATAGGCCGCCGCTACAGCTTTTTTAATAACTCGCCAACCGTCGAATCCTTTGGGTGCCGGTCCAGCCAGTCTTGAAGAATCTTTCGGGCTTCGTTCTTTTTTCCAAGCGACAAATCAAGCTTAGCAAGATTGAGCATCACCGAGCGGGCCTCGGGATTATGCTCGAGCAGTGTGAGGAACGTCTGACGGGCCGCTTCCGGTTTTCCCTGGTGGAAATAAACGACGCCGAGGTTGTTAGCGGCCTGCTCGTTTCCCGGCTGAAGAGCAAGAGCGCGGGTGAATACTTCCCTGGCCTTTTCGAGGTTGCCCTGCCGCGCCAGGAGGATGCCGAAATTGTTCAGGGCGTCGGGGAATTCCGGAGCGAGCTGAAGCGTCCGCTCTAACGCTTTCTTGGCTCCTAGCAGGTTTCCATTTTGCAGCATCACGTAGCCAAGGTTGTTCCAAGCTTCAGCGAAGCTGGGTGATTGACCGGTCGCTTTTTGGAATAGCTTTTCGGCTTGATCCAGGTAACCCGATTGGATCAGGAGAACGCCCAGCAGATTCTCCGCCTCCGGGAAATCCGGGCGCAACGCCAACGCTTGATTTGCGCCGGCTTGCGCTGCATCGGCTTTGCCCAATTCGCGCCGAACCAAGGCCAGATTGTAAAACGTGTCCGCATCCTTGCGGTTACTGGCTGCGGCCAGGGCTAAATAGATTTCTGCTTCAAAGTAAAGGCCGGCTTGGGCCAGCGCGGCTCCGAGTGTCCGGGTCTCCCGCTCGAACGAGCATAGGATGCCACGGCCGGGAAATGGCAACGCGGCTTGGCCGCTGGGCACGCCTTGCTCCGCATCGCGGAGAATCTCTCTCGAATCAGCGCCACCCCAATAGACCTTGAGCAGTCTTGGTGTAGTCTCTCCATTTTCGCTGGATACTCTGGATGGGTCGCGGACTGGCCCGCCGCCATCACCGTTGGCTTGGCCGCCAATATCAATCAGCAGTCCCGTAGGGAATGGCGGCTTGCGGCGATAATCAAAGAGGTAAGAGAGCGTCAATGAGATGAACTGTTCAAAGCGCGCGTCGGCTTTCCAAGCGGGGTTCACTAGATGGGTCAAGTCTGCGGTCCCGTTTGTCATTGAGGCGGGGAGGGAAGACTCGCCCAGGATAATCAGGCGCGAGGGCAGTTGTTGTTGAACGCCCAACATGGGCGCAAGGTCTTCCGGCTTGGAGTTACCAGGACTCCACAGCCAAAGCAACGCACGCTGCATTTTGGTATTTTGGTCAAACTTTGAGCCGGCTTCCGGCGCCGGGAGGCCACGAAGGGCCTCAAGCGGCGGCAGTGGGAACGGATCGATCATCGCTGCTGAAAAAACTTGGGGGATTGCCTCAGCCTGAAACGGCAAAGGGCTTGACAGAAGCGGAGCAGCATTTTTCGTGAACTTCTTGCGCCGGGGGTCCGTGCGTCCCTCGGTGATTGAATACTGGTAGCCTGCTTCCAGATTCTCAAGCTCGGTCACAGTTCCCGAAGGCCATCGGATGGTAACGCTGGAAGCAACGGCCTGCTTTCCAAGGCCGAAGATCAGTTCTTTGCTATGTTGGGCCAGAAATCCAGAACCGCACGTAACCACTCGAGCTTGGCGGCCGGATGGAGTTCGGACCTCTACTCGGGCGCCGATAGCGTCACGATTGCCTTTGGTCCCGGTCAGGCGCACGGAAAGCGATTGGTTGTGGGAGGCTGCGTCATTGCGGAGCAGGCGAAGCTGCGGGCCGCTGCGGCTATGCAGAATGATGTCCGCATCGCCATCGCCGTCAAAGTCGAAGACAGCGAATGACCGGCCATCATCCAGGAAGTCGATTCCCGATACGGCGGAAATATCGGCAAACTGCCCGTCCCCAAGGTTCAAGAAAAGCACGTTCCGCTCATTTCCGTTCCAGGAGTGGCCTGCGTGCGCAAGCTGGAAGATGGCCGTCCAGGCGGCCCGATACGGACTGCTGACGATGCCCGAATGGGGCGAGGATGCCACGACCTCTTCCCACAAAAACACATCGACGGGGGCTAAACCCGGCTCTGGCGCAGTGAGGAAGCCGTTGGCGACGTAGAGATCGCCGCGACCGTCATTTTCAAGGTCGAAGCTATCTGAGCACCATGCCCAACGGCCCCGGCGGGCGCCGGCCGCGTCCGGAACAGGCTCAAGATGGGTAGGAGCTTCGCTGGCCTTGCCAGTGTGGCGGCGCTTGGAGTCTACCATGTGTGGCGGGGGCGCCGACTGGGGATTAGCATTACGGCGGTCATAGGCCGCCGCTACAGGTGGGTCCGATTCTGCGGCACGGCGGTCATAGACCGCCGCTACAGAGTAAAGCGCATTTCCCATGGCGAATTGCTGGATGGAGGGCCGCGTAACATCGTCAAAGAGCCTGGCAAATTCCGGATCTCTGGTGACGCGCACTCCGGCCGGCGTCCACATATTCCCCACATACAAGTCCTGTTGTCCCGTGCCCGCAAGGTCGGCGGCGCAGACGCTCATGCCGGAGCCGTAGCCCGGAATGCCATCGTCCACTTCCTCAAACTTGCCATTGCGCTGGTTCTGATAGAAATTGTTACGGCCAAAGTCGTTGACGACGCAAAGGCCCGGCCAGCCATCATCTGCAAAATCAACCCAGGCGCACGCAAAGCTGAAGCGGTTGTTACCGTGATGAAGGCCGCTCGCCTCGGTCACATCAGCGAACGTTCCATCACCCCGGTTGCGGTAAAGATAATTCGGTGGCCCGTTCTGCGCATCGTAATAAGGGCTAGGCAGTGGATTCCCGCCTTGCCCCTGGAAGTAGCCGTAAGCGCAAACATAAAGGTCGAGATAGCCGTCCCGGTCATAGTCAGCCATCGCTGCGCCGGTGAGCGATGTCGCTCCCGGCGAAGGTGGAAACGCCTCCCGCGCCAGCGTGAAGCGGGCCCGGCCGTTATTCAAGAACAACAATGGGGCGGATTCTGTAATCACGATCAAGTCCTGGCGCCCCCGATTGAGGACGTCGGCAAATAGCGCCATCGAACTGGAATCCAGCAGGTCGATTCCGGCTTCAGCGGCGAACTCCTCAAACACGCCAGGCTGTTTCTGCCGGTAGAGTCGGTTGGGCAAACCTTGGGGCTGGCACAGGTAAATTTCGTCCTTTCCGTCGCCGTCCACATCAGCCACGCTTACGCCACAGTTGCCAAAAATGTCGATGCCACTGGCGGAATCGAGAACCGCCCGCCAGTAGTTGGTATCGCGCAAGAGATGGGATTTGAAACTGGCGTCCTGGCCGAACGCTGGTGCGGTGACATCCGTAAAGGGATTTCGGTTGGCTTTTACCGTGGACATTTGGAGCGGCCACCATCCGGCAATTTTCGCTGGCGCCGCGGCGGTTGGAGAGCTGCTGGACTTTCCTTCTTCAGGCTCAATCCAACCGATCAGCCATTCGCCCGAGATTTCACGGTTCGGAAGTGGAGAGAGAGAATCGGCCGGTGACGATCTGGCAATCGCGGCCCCTCCCGCGATGTGAAAAATGACCTTGGCGCGCACCAACCCGGATTTACGCGAATCTTCCTCGATGGCGGTACATTGAAGTTCAACCGAGGCGATGTTAGAGAATGAGCCAAGTAAAGCGGCCAATTGGCTCAAGAATTCATTCCGGCTTAGTACGGGACCTTGTTGGCGGATGGCCTCTTCCTGCGTATCGAGGCTTGCAATATTCAAGACCTTTTCTGAAGCCGCGTCAGAAGATACCTTTCTGATATCGAACAGCTCATCCTGCCGCAGAACCGCTTCATGGGCGAGCTGAAAGCTCGCCCCTTGAAAGTCTTGGGCGAGCAAAGCTCCGGCATCTTTGCCGCCGGACAAGAAGCAGGCGCGCAACGCCTCAATGCCAGGAGAAAGCCTCGCTAAATTCCGCTCGCTCGAAAAGCGATGTTCGCCGCTGCGGAATCGTTCAAGAACCTCTCCGAGAGGCGACCAAGGCTTGGTCTGATGAGCAACGCTATTTGCAGAATTCGTAGGGACCGGGCTTGCGGGAGCAGCGGCGGACAGTGGCAAGGGGGTAGGAAAGAATCCTCTGGGGCGAAGTATGCACCCTGCACTAAGCATTCCCGCGCCGGTGATGAAGAAATCCCGCCGGCTGAGAAGCTTATTCAAACTGAATTCGAGGCGGAAAGAGTTTTTATAGTTCAAGAGTAGGTTATGGCACGTAGGGGCGAGTCACCCCGGCAACTGGTCGTCCGTGGGAGGGCACAAGGCCCATTCCTACAGGGACAAGACTATTCCCGTTACAAGGGGCATAACGGTTCAAGGCGCTAATTGCGCCTCCCTTGCGGGTGGGCTTGCTTCTTCCGCAAGGCCTCAGCCCTTTGCGCGGCCTCGCGGGCGAGCTCCGGCTGTCCCAATCGCGTGTAGATCCTCGAAAGTTGCCATTCCACTTCGCCGCTCGGGTCTGCGGGCGCCGCAGTCTTGAAATCCATTTCGGCGCGATGGAGATTACCGAGGGCAAGGTAAGCTTTGGCGCGGCTCCAGCGCGCCAGAAGTAGGCCGGGATCAAGCTTCAGGGCTTGATTCAGTGGGGGAAGAGCCCGCTTAGGCTCGGCCAGCCGCTCGTAAACGTCGCCGAGTTCATAGGCCGCCAACGGGTCACCCGGGTCTAGCCGCCAGGCTTCTTCAAGCTCTTGGCGCGCCTGGGGAAGCTCCAAGCGATGCCGGTAGAGCTCGCCCAGCCCGGCGTGCAGGACGGCGCTATCAGGGCGCCGCTTCAGACCTTTCTGATAAATGGCCATTGCCTGTTTTTCGTCGTCTTCCTGCTCGGCCGCAAGGGCCCGCAGGGCATCCATTTGGGCTTCGAAATCGGAGGAGCGAGCCGATTGGTCAAATGAGAGCTCGGCCAGTTCGAGAGATTTTCGGGCCCGCGCATAAAGAGCCTGCGGGCTGACGGCCTCGCTTTCGAGAGAGTCAAGGCTGGCAGCGATGGAACGCGCCTGGACCAACGCCTGGTCTGGAGCAAGTTTTGCCACGAATCTGGGGTCCGTGGCGGCAGCGGCAGTAGCAGGTTTCGTCTTGCCCGATGCCGGGGAAGGAATATTACGTGGCCAAATTTCCCGGGCGAGCTCGGGGTAACGGCCGGCGAGCGCCTCTGATTCCAGCTTGCGGTTCCAGCCGCTATGGGGAGCTATTTCATCCAGGCTGCGCGAAGCCGTTCGGGCATCAGCCAACGCGTTGCTGCCTAGCGCATACCAAACTTCGGGTAAATTCAGGTTCGCTGGAAGCAATTGCAGCAAGCCGGCTCGCGCTTGCTGTAAGTTTCCCATGAACTGTTCCGCCACCGCTCGTGCCCAGATCAGGGTCCGCCGCGAGTGGGCTTTTGGCGGTTGGATTCGGGAACCGGAATTGGATTTCGATGCTTGGGAAATTTCACGCCAGGCCAAAGTAGGATTGCCAGCACGAATATTCAGCAAGCTGGCAAGCAACTTGCCATTCTGCAGGGATGGCGATGCGGAGAGCCATCGCCGGATGTCATTGCGCGATCGAGGATCGTTCCGGTAGGCCTCGACCACGGCCAGGTTCCAGTGAGCGGGTTCGCAGCTTGGATGAAGGCGAAGGAATTCTTCGTATTGCGGGCGCACATCTGCAAAACGGCGAAGCCGGATATCGCGATCCGCTTTAAAAATAAGGGGCGGCAAATGGGTGTGCTGCTGAGCCACGGCGCTTGCAAGGACCGGCCGTTGCCGGCTAGCCAGGGAGTTTCCACCCGAGGCATTCGGCTTTCCTTTTCCGCTGCAACTTGCTTCAAGGGCCCGCGCGGGCCAGACCAAGTCTTCCGGCCAAGGCGGCAGAATGGCGGAGGTGGATTCGATCTGTTGAAGGCGCTGGGCGGCGGTGGGCGAAGGAGGATGGGCGCTGGTGTGGCCGGTCTCCGTCGCAAGCACGGCGTTTGGCGCTGAATATGTTCCCAGAAAATCCAGTGAGGAATCCGGCGACCGCTTGGAAGCGCCTTTAGCAGGGGGAGTTTTCGCCTGGCCGGCATTGAGTGGAGATGGTCCGGAATATGGAGCGATGAGAGGGCAAAAAAATAGGAATAGCGAAGCTAGAACTACCCGCCCTGATTTTTCCATAGTTTCCCGAATATCATGCCTGCCAGCAAAAAGCAATGTGGGGTTGCGAGGCCGCCGCAGCGACTTCCCGGACCGGGTTACCCCGAGCGCCGTCCCCCTGGGAATTCGGGGTTTGCGGGGATTCCGAATTTTGCGTACTCTGGAAGGGAACACCTCAAAATGTCTAAACGATCAGTTGGGCGGCAAACTCGCATGGAACTAAGGTGGGCCACGTACTAGCGATCCTGAATTTCTTATGCCAAATCATCTCCAATCCGAAAATACCCTCGCCAGCCCGCTCGCTGCGGCCGGACCGGAGGTAACTGCCCGCGCGCCGTACCTTGATTCGCGTTTCATGAAAGCTTGCCGCCGAGAAGCGGTGGACGCAACCCCCGTATGGCTGATGCGGCAGGCCGGCCGATACCAGAAGGAATATCGGGAACTTCGAGCCCGGGTACCATTTCTTGACCTCTGCAAGAATCCAGAGCTGGTCGCGGAGGTCACCATTTCAGCCACGAAGAGCATCGGAGCGGACGCGGCGATTATCTTCGCCGATTTATTGCTGATTGCCGAGCCGCTAGGATTTGAACTGGCTTATGAGAAGGGTGAAGGCCCGGTGATCTGGCCACCCTTGCGCCGGGGAGCGGACATTGACCGGCTCAAGGAAGTCGCACCCTCGGATTCGCTCGGCTACCTGCTTAAGGCAATCCGCTTGACGAGAAAGGAGTTAGACCCTGGGCTCCCGCTGATTGGTTTTGCTGGCGCGCCTTTTACCCTTGCCTCCTACCTGGCAGAAGGTGGAGCATCGAGGAACTTTAGACATACCAAGACCTTGATGTACCGTGATCCTGGAGCTTGGCGCGTCCTCATGAATCACCTGGCGCGAAACCTTGCGCTCTATGTGAACGCTCAGATCGATGCCGGGGTGCAAGCGGTCCAAATTTTTGATACTTGGGTGGGTTGTCTTGCACCCGTTGATTACAAAGAGTTTGTTCTTCCTTTTACAAGGGAAATGATCCGGAGAATCCGTAAGGATGTCCCGGTGATCCATTTCGGGGTGGGGACTGCGATGCTACTGGAATTGATGCAAAAAGCAGGTGGGGATGTAATCGGCTTAGACGCTCATGTCGAGCTGGATCAGGCATGGTCCAGGCTTGGCAAAAAAGTAGGGGTGCAAGGTAATCTTGACCCTGTGGTCCTGTATGGTAGCCCTGAATTCATCAGCCGCCGGGTACAAAGGGTCTTGGACCAGGCAGCAAGCCGGCCGGGACACATTTTTAATCTGGGACATGGCATTCTGCCGGATACACCGGTCGAGAACGTCATCGATCTTGTGAAGATGGTCCACGAGCAAAGTTCGCGCCGGCACGTATGACAGGTCGCTGAAGGAGATAGCTTCTATGCTGTCTTAACAAAAGTGAAGCGAACAAACGCAAGCCTAAGCCCGGAATCCCCTGTTTGGGGGAACCTGTTCAGCACAACGTGTCGCAAGGGTTTGCCTGTGGGCAGCTCTCCAGGCTTGTAGATCAACAGCCTGAAACATCTCCAGATCACACCAGATGCTCCACAAATGCGTCACTAAACGGCCTGTTTTGTGGGATATTTACTATTACATTATCTACTGATATATATAAATACGTTTGAAGTTAATGGCTAGTTGTGGATTAGAGAAGAAGGTTGATCCAGACTGAGGGGCGAGTTTTTCATAGAGATTGTCCTCTGGAAGGATCAATCGAGCGGCGCCGGAATGATGGCGTTACCAGTCAAGGAGGGGTAAGTCCGTGATGAGTGGCGAAGGCGCTTCAATCGATTGGAATTTCCGGAGGGCGTTTGATCTGTTGTTAAAAATGCGACAACACGATCAAGCGGAACAAATCCTTGGACAGATGGTTGGATATATGAGGACTCTGCTTCGGGAAACCGACGGAGAATCACCTCCAATCATCGTTTCTGTGCAAGCAATTCGCCTTCGCCAGCCGTAAAGGCTGAAAGCCAAGGTCTTATCGGGGTCCCTAAACGAAAGGATCGACTCCCAGGTGGGCTCGATAGCCCCTGGAGGTCTGCAGGGGGAGTATTTCCTTTTGGAGAGGGTTGCCAGTTTCCTCAAGAGTGCAAACCTGCTCTTCGTTTTCCTCAGTGGCGGTCCAAGCCTTGAAATCGCCTTCCGGAGCAAGTCATTTTCTTCTTTCCCCCTGTCGATCCCGATGGCAAAAAAGCTCAACGATCACTTTCGGGGTCTTTCCGGAAGAACTGATTCTAGACCTTTTACATACATTCAAGTTTAGCGAGTTCAGATCTTTCTTTTTTTTAGGACCCGGAGGACAAATCCTCCGCAAATCCGCTCGTAGGGGCCTTTCTGAGAAATTGCGACTGGGCTCCCATTGCGGGATGGATGCTTTGGTGGTGTTGAAACCCCTGCAAGGCCCTCTTTGCTTAATCCAAAGCTTTGCCCAAATCCGGCGAATCGGAGTTCCGGCGGCATTATTTAGCAGGAACTCGCCTTCCACGTCATTTTGGACTTGACAAAGTTAGTTACCATGTAGTAATATACTTATTCAACAACAGAGGCGCGAGCCGGGACATCCCATGTCCTCGCCTTCCTCCAGTTGCAAAGAGTCAGGATTCAGAAGCTTGGAAATTGGTCTGCAAAATTTGCGGACTCTGATGGAGGCATGTGTGGTGGGGAAACTCGGCCGCATGGGTTTTTTGCTTACACTTATTTACTACATAGTAATATCATGTCAATGCCTTTTCAAGTTTTTTTGATGGGGATGCTGGCGCCGGCGGTTACCGGAAATGCCGTGCGGGAGAAAATGGAAATGGCCTTGGGGGCTGTTTCCAATCGGGAGGCCGGAGACCTTCCTGAGATTTGCCCGATCCAATTGCGCCTCTTGTCTCGGTCTGGGCTGGGACTGGCATGCCACATTGGCCTTTGTCTACCCGTATCGCTTGCATGGCATTTTAATTCAGATCCTCAGATTTCACAGGCAGGTGTTTCCATTTCGCCGGTTGAATCGCTCCGTGGTGTGCCTTTCCGCGTTCCAAGTGGGCATGCTTATCCAAAACTCGCGCCATAATGGCGCCTCAGACCCCCCTCGCGCAGTTCGTGACTGCTTTGTAATTCACGAAAAGGAATTCAAATTCCAATAAACTGTGCTGAGAGGAGAACACATCATGGGATCACCACAAGCTTTGACTTCATACCCGAACCGCAATCCAATGCCAGAGGCGGCGCTTCCGGCTTCATCTAATCCCTTGACGATTCCAACTGTTGAGCCAGCAGCTTGGCCAAAGCTCTGGCCACCAACGACGTCCGTCCAGCCGACGCTTCGCCGCGAAGAGTCCTTCGCGCCGAGGTGTTGTGAAAAGGGGTGTGTTTTTCCGGCATCACCGGATGGGTCGGGACGATGCGTACAACACGACCGTCAATCCAGGGAACCCGTCCTGTTTTCTTCATTACAGCCCACCCGAATCCTCCTGGACCGCGCCAAATTCGGATTGCCGGAAGTTGAGGTAGACACTTCGCGGGCGCAAGACCGGCGCAAGCTGGCTGATATGCGCCAAGCCTTTCTCGAAGACTAAGTACCATATTTCTTAAATACACTAACGTATTTGATTTGCCCTGCTGAGC
>CALCEB010000241.1 GCA_937900045.1 uncultured Acidobacteriota bacterium | reverse complement strand
TTAATCCGCGTCTGGTAGCCACGCTGCTGCCGGAACCATTCGAGCAGGTCCGAATCAAGCCGCATGGTCACCACTGCTTTCCGGCTCGGCCATACCACCCTGGCATTTTTCCAGAATTCTTCATCGGTAGCGAGCACGTCGGGGTTAGCTTCGATGCCCTTTCGTATTCGAGCATCGCTCATGCGGCCCAGCCTGTTCCAGTCCGTGCCAGTCCCGCGCTTAGATTTTGACGTTTTGCCAGTAGGCGCGCCTTTCATGCGGTTCCGCTCTCCATGCCGAGATGATGCGTCTTTCGTCATTGTCCCTGTCCGAATAAACCACCGTAATTTCCAGGCCGTTCACAAGGCCGATGGCGTACACCCTGATATCGCCGTAGTCAAAACGGTCGTCAACCCTCTCAACCGTCGGCCCCTCGAAAATCCGCTTCGCATCCTCGAACCCAATCCCATGCAGCGCGATATTGCGGCGGTTTTTGTCTTCGTCCCAACTATAGCGCATGGGGTGTATTTACACAATGTAAATATGCCCTGTAAACGACACGTTCAATGCGGCGTCCGGGCTGGTAGCGCATGGTTTGCGTATTGCAAACTCTTGGGGTTTTGTTTGGCAACTGCTGGACAAAATACGTGATAACCGCCCTCATCTTCCCTTTCAAAGATAACGGTAAACCGGTGCTTCGCGGGGTTCTGCTGTTTGATTGGCATCATGGACTCCTTCTTATCGAACGTGTACTGTTAACCCGGAGCCGATGGGCCTTTCTTCATGCGATGGGACAAGCCGCAGACTTCCTGAAAAGTGGAAGTCTGCGCTACCTGCTATGCGCCAGCACCGAATCCAATCATCGGGGTCCTCGTAGAGGCGTTTCCAGAATCTACGCATTCCCTGAAGCCAAGTGTTAGACTATGATGGCCAGTCGAGGAATAAAAAATGCCTAGTAAGACACAAGCCGAAGTCGCTTATTCGCTGTTAGAGTACACGTCTGATTTTAAAAGGCCGATTCTTGAAGCGTGGTCGCCCCCCGAAAAGCTGATCGCCGCCGTTCTGGACGCACTTCAGCCGTCTGGATACAGTCTCAATGGCGTTGAAGCTAACACCCAGGCTCGCAAGCTGGATGAGTACACAATCGTATTTCGGCGCACGACACCAGCCGTGCCCGCCCGGAGCTTCACTTTGGGACTGAACAAGGTGTATGTCTCGGCTGAAAATCTAGATTGGAGCGAGGCGGAGAAGTTCGTCTTGGGGCAGAGTGCTGCCCTTAATGCCGTACGAGAAGTAAGCGGTGCTGAAATTCATTCGCAGCAGCTCATCGTCGGAATGCACATCCAGTTAATGGAAAGACCGAGGAAGGACGTGACTGCGCCGCTCGTCAGCCCTACGGCGCTCGAGTTACTCGATGGGGGGGCGGATTTTTCGGGCGTGGTCCTATGGCGAGGAGAGATGACGGTAGTTATTGATGCCTCCGTAGCATTTGCTAATGGCCTGTTTGTTAGGATCAATCGAAACCATCCACCGGAAGCAACTTTTGAAGAATTAGCTAAAACCCTCCGTAACGATGAACAACGCATATTTGATGTTCTCGGTTTGGAGGGCATTCTATGAGCCTATCACAACAATTCGCAAGCAGTTTTGAACAGCCAAAATTGCCTTCGCGGCGCACGGCAGCTTGGTTAGGCGAACAACCGGATGAACAGCGAGAGTTGCCACTACACGCTGCGGCATCGAAGTTTAGTCCGGGGTACATGAGTAACGGGCAAGCGTATGCGCATCCAGTGTACCAGTACGTTTATTTCATCGAGCACCGCGCGCCGGCGACTACCCTCGGCGAACAAATCCGTCTCCTGGAACAACCAAGGCGGCCAGAACAAGTTGGCGAGTTACAGCACATCCCGCAGGAGAGACCTTATTGGGAAAGACGTCAGGACCTTGCGCCAAGGGAACTGGAGCAGATGTATGTGTTTGAGGACCGATCTGCGATCACTGCGTTCATCAAGCGAAACCGACTTCTCGGGCTCCTAGCCGAGGCACCGGGTCCGCTCAATGCTGCTTTTGGCAAAGATGCAGTGAAGAAACTTACGCTTAAAGAGGATGACGAGGGATTTGAAACGCTGTTTTGTCTAATTCTAGTTCCTGGCGACATGCTTCAAGCCAAGCTTGCGCTTAAATCCTTCGATGAACAGTGGTGGCTCGCTCGGTCTGGTGAGGACGGCGGAAAGCTGAACTTTGACTTTGACCTTATCTAATGGCGTTTAACTGGAACGACTACCTAATTCTTGCTTCAGAGCTTGCTCGGAAACCAGACGAGGCGTCCAAACGTACTGCAATTAGCCGGGCATACTATTGCGTATTCAACCTCGCGTATGCTCGGGCTGAATCGACGGTCGGGAGTCGGCCCAAAGGTGCACGTTACCACCAGTGGTGCTGGGACCAGTACAAAAAGACACCTGACAAGACTTGTGCTCGACTTGGAAACACTGGAGACCGACTGAAACGAATTCGTGTAGATGCCGATTACAAAGACAAGGCCATTTTCCGTTTGGATGAGCAAGTCAAAAGCGTTTTACAGGACGCGGACGAGTTTCTAACAATGCTTGCCTGTCTTGACGCGAAATACCCCGAACCTAAATAAGCGCGGAGTTTGCGTATTTCAAACTCTGCGGGTTTTGTTTTGGAACCGGTGAAAAGCCGCAGACTTCCAAGAGAACGGAAGTCTGCGCTACCACTCACCGGCCACGGCCGGGCGCGTGGGCGTTCATGTAGGCGCGCAGTATGGCATTAATCCGCGTCTGGTAGCCACGCTGCTGACGGAACCATTCAAGCAGGTCCGAATCAAGCCGCATGGTCACCACTGCTTTCCGGCTCGGCCATACAACCCGGGCATTCTTCCAGAATTCTTCATCGGTAGCGAGCGCGTCGGGGTTGGCTTCGATTCCCTTTCGTATTTGAGCATCGCTCATGCGGCTCAGCCTGTTCCAGTCCGTGCGAGTCCCGCGCTTAGATTTTGACGTTTTGCCAGTAGGCGCGCCTCTCATGCGGTTCCGCTCTCCTTGCCGAGATGATGCGTCTTTCCTCATTGTCCCGGTCCGTATAGACCACCGTAATTTCCAGGCCGTTCACAAGGCCGATGGCGTACACCCTGATTTCGCCGTAGTCGAAACGGTCGTCAACCCTCTCAACCGTCGGCCCCTCGAAAATCCGCTTCGCATCCTCGAACCCAATTCCATGCAGCGCGATATTGCGGCGGTTTTTGTCTTCGTCCCAACTATAGCGCATCGAATGTATTTACACAATGTCAATATACCATCAAACCAGGTACTCACGAACAGTGCCATCCTGTCCGTGGGATCTTCAGCGATAGACAAACCTGCGGCCAATCAAAACCCGATTGGCTGTGGCGACTGCTGGTAGGGGCGGGCCTTCTCCGGCGCCCGGCGGATGGCTGCTTGAGCTGCCACCAGGCGCGCAATGGGCACGCGATAAGGCGAACAACTGACGTAATCGAGGCCCACATCGGTGCCGCAATGACCCCCTGTTTCAAGAGTTCTCCAATTCTTCTTTCAACGTCCGGGGTGAAAGTGACCGTCCTACCCGCCCTCCTAAACCAGGAAATGGCTAACTCAAGTCCAGAAATTCCTTAGCCGTGAGACCCGACTCCCGGATGATTGCCCGGAGCGTTCCTTTGGGAACAGTTCCTGATGAGTGTATCGGGACAGTGAGCGCCTTATGATCAGCTTCCCGGTAGAGAGTCAGATGACTGCCTTTCTGCCGCCAGCGAGCAAATCCCGCCTTTTCCAGAATCTTCACCACTTGGGCCGCACGCAAGGCGGGCAGCTCTTTAGACATGGGAAGGGCTCACCTGGACCAAAGTCGTAAAGATCGAAACCGCGCCATCGTCTCCTGGAATCGGCTGGTGGTGGGCAGCCAAGTTTTCCAAATGGAGCGCAATGGCTTCGCGGGCGTTTGCGGTGGCCTCCTCAATGCTCTTGCCATAGGTAATACATCCCGGCAGGAGCGGAACCTGGACGGTGTAGCCGCCCTCAGGTTCCGGAACTAAATTGATCTGATAGGAATAGACCCTTTTGGTTTTATGCATAAGGTTCCTCCGACCGCTGGTGTGCCAAGATCCTTAGTAGGCCTTTCGATGAAAGACAAACCCACGGTCGATCAAAACACGATTGACCGTGACCACCCGTGACCCGCTTCGGCAGCAATCTCAAGAAATACTTTAATGTTAGCCTATGCCGTGCTGTACATTTTCTGCTTTTTCGGGGTGCGCCGGATGGCGGCTTGCGCTGCCGCCAAGCGCGCGATGGGCACGCGATAGGGCGAGCAGCTTACGTAGTCAAGCCCGGCATCAGCGCAAACCTCAATCGAGGACGGGTCGCCGCCGTGCTCGCCGCAGATGCCCACCTTCAAATTGGGCCGGGTCTCGCGGCCTTCGGAGGTGCCAATCTTCAGCAAGCGGCCGACGCGCTTCGGATCGAGTTGCGCGAAGGGGTCCGACGGCCAAATTTTCTGCTTCACGTAAACGTTGATGATTTTTCCGCAATCGTCACGAGATAAACCAAATGTGGTCTGCGTCAGGTCATTGGTGCCGAAGCTGAAGAACTGCGCTTGCCCGGCAATCTCGGCGGCGCTCAAGGCGGCGGCAGGCAGCTCAATCATGGTACCCACAAGGTAATCCACCTTCACGCCTTTCTTCGAGAACACGTCCTCCGCCACGCGGTCCACTATCTCCTTTTGCAGGGCCAGTTCCTTCACATCGCCCACCAGCGGGATCATCACTTCCGGCTTGGCCTCAATTCCCTTCTGCTTGCACTCGCACGCCGCCTCAAAAATGGCCCGGGCCTGCATTTCCGTGATTTCGGGATAAAGAATACCCAGGCGGCAGCCGCGCAACCCCAGCATGGGATTAAATTCATGTAATGATTCAACAATATCCAGCATCTTCTTGAGCTGGCTTAGCTTCGCTCCCTTCTTGCCGAGCACTTCGAGCTTTGCCACTTCCACCATCAACTGCTCGCGCTTGGGCAGGAACTCATGAAGTGGAGGATCCAAAGTGCGGATGGTGACAGGGTAGCCATCCATAGCCTTGAACAGTCCCGCAAAGTCCTTGCGTTGCATGGGCAGGAGCTTCGAAAGCGCAGCACGGCGCTCCTTTTCGTAGCGCGCCGCCTCTTTGGGATCGGCCGTATCCTTGCAGGCCATAATCATGCGCTGCATGTGGGGCAGGCGGTCCGCCGCGAAGAACATGTGCTCCGTGCGGCACAGGCCAATGCCGGCGGCGCCGAACTCGCGAGCCGCCAAGGCGTCACGAGGCACATCAGCATTGGCGCGCACGCCCAGCTTGCGGTATTCGTCCGCCCATTCCATGAATTTGGCAAAGGCGCCGCTGTGGGGATCGGGCGCCACGGTGTTCACCTTGCCCAGGATCACCCGGCCAGTTGAGCCGTCGAGCGAAATCCAGTCTCCTTCCTTCACAATCGTCCCGCCAATCTTCAGGGTCTTCTTCTTCTCGTCCACTTCCGCTTCGGAGCAGCCCGCAACGCAGCACTTGCCCATGCCGCGCGTGACCACCGCGGCGTGGGACGTCATGCCGCCACGCGAAGTGAGGATGCCTGCGGCCACTTCCATGCCGTGAATATCATCGGGAACGGTTTCCGCGCGCACCAGGATCACCGGGCCGGATTTGCCCTGGACAGCGGCTTCATCCGCGGTAAACACCACTCGGCCCACCGCCGCGCCGGGCGAAGCAGGCAGTCCCTTGGCCGCAACTTTCAACGGCTTTGATTCATCGAGCACCGGGTGCAGCAGTTGATTCAACTGGTCCGGCTCGACGCGCATCAGGGCTTCCTCGCGGGAGATCAAGCCTTCATCCACCATGTCCACGGCGATGCGTACGGCGGCATTGCCGGTGCGCTTACCGTTGCGCGTTTGCAGCATGTAAAGCTTGCCTTCCTGAATGGTGAACTCGAAGTCCTGAACGTCCTTGTAATGCTTTTCGAGGCGCGTGGTGATCTCGCGAAGCTGGTTATAAACCTCGGGCATGACTCGCTCCAGCTCATTAATGGGAACCGGCGTGCGCACGCCCGAAACCACGTCCTCGCCCTGGGCGTTCATCAGAAACTCGCCATAGAATGCCTTCTCACCGGTGGCCGGGTTGCGCGTGAAGCCCACGCCGGTGCCGGAAGTCTCGCCCATGTTGCCAAAGACCATCGCCTGGACGTTCACGGCCGTTCCCAGGTCATCGGAAATCTTGTTCATGCGGCGGTAAGTCTGGGCGCGCGAGTTGTACCAGGATCGGAAGACGGCCTCAATGGCCATGTCAAGCTGCACGCGAGGGTCCTGCGGGAAGTCTTTGTTGGTGAGCTTTTTCACGAGCTTTTTGTAGCCGTCGATCACTTCCATCAGGTCATCCGCCGTGAGTTCCGTATCCAGCTTCACCTTGCGCTTTTTCTTTTGGCCGTCAAAGATGTGCTCGAATTGCTCCTTCTCAATTTCCTGCACGACGTTGCCAAACATCTGAATAAAGCGCCGGTAGCTGTCGGCAGCGAAGCGCGGGTTGCCGGACTTTTGGGCGATGGCTTTGGCCACCGTGTCATTCATACCCAAGTTGAGGATGGTATCCATCATGCCCGGCATGGAAAACTTGGCGCCGGAGCGGACCGAAACCAGCAGCGGCGCGGCAGCGTCTCCCAGGCGCTGCCCTAAGAGCTTCTCAAGATGGCCGAGGGCTTGCTGCACTTCACTGCGGATGGAATCCGGCAGCTTGTTGCCGTGCTCAAAGTAGAGCCGGCAGGCGGAAGTGGCGATGGTGAATCCGGGCGGAACCGGCAGCCCGGCGTTGGTCATCTCGGCCAAGCCCGAACCTTTGCCGCCCAGGACATCCTTCATCGTGCCATTGCCGTCCGCTTTGCCGCCTCCAAATTGATAAACATATTTTTCCATGATGAATGCTCCTTTTCGTCTTGTCGCTCGTGCGTTATGGAATGCTTATGAATTGTAGCGGGCGCCGTGTTCCCTGCCGCGTTCCGCTCCTCAGCGCCTTCCTTTTGGCGGCTTCGCGCCTTTGCGAGAAAGTGTCTTTGGGAAAATCAGCAATAGCTTTCACGCCAAGCCGCAAAGAGCATCGCCAAGTCCTGGTGGGCGTGCCGGGAATTTCACGAAAACCTTCCGCGAGCAGTCAATCTTTTTCCGAAGGTACCTTTGATGTCGACGCGTCGACAAAAGTTGAAGTTGCGCTTCCAATTTGCGAAAGGTCGGCGATGCTGCAAAAAAGTTTGTCGAGTTGGTCGAGCAGCAGCAGCCGATTGCTTCTCACGGTCGGGTCGTCTGCCATTACGAAAACTTTCTCGAAGAACATATCCACTGCCGGTCGCAGAGTTGCGATTGCCTGTAAGCTTGATCGATAGTCAGAACTAGCCTGTAGTTCTTCCACACGCTTGTTGACTTCCAAAAACATCAAGTAGAGATCTTCTTCGGGACCTGGGGTAAGTTTGCTACGATCAAAAGTCCAGTTACCTGCCGTGCCCCCGGGCCTTGCCAAGATGTTCCAGATCCGCTTTGCAGAAACGCATACGGCTTGAAGATCTTCAGTGCCAAGCATCTCCTGCAATGCTCTTGCCCGCGCAACGAGGTCCAGAACGTCAATTGGTGGATGCTGGGGTCCCACGGTCAGCAAGCGTTGGAGCCCAACGCTTCGTGCTCCTACATCCAGTGCGGCGTTAGCAGTAGTTCGAGGCAGGCCCTCAACCAACTCCATGTAGTGACTGATGCGATCTCTCAGAAACAAGGAAATTGAGGTCCGCATTACTCTCGATAGTATTTGGCCGGTCAGCGGGTACGCGAAATCCACAAGCGATCGCAGATCCAGTCGGAGCCTAAAGCGCACAATCAACCTGACTATGCCATTCCCCGCTCGGCGCAGCCCAAATGGATCGCTCGAACCGGTCGGCTCATGACCGGCGGCAAAACCGGATACGACGCTGTCGATCTTGTCGGCCAGGGAAACGACCGCACCCACGAGCGAGCGAGGTAAATCACCTTCCAGCCCGGCAGGCCGATAATGGTCGTAGATCGCATCCGCCACCGCCTGCGGCTCGCCTTGCCCGGCAGCATATAACCCTCCTACCACTCCTTGGAGTTCGGGAAATTCCTGAACCATTTGCGTGGTCAAGTCACACTTTGAAAGTTCAACGGCGCGGAGGGCGTAACCGGCTTCCTGAGAAGTGATTCTTCCCTGCCCTTCAAGCGTATTACAAAGTTCGGCCGCTATTGCCTTCATTCGCCGCACTTTATCTCCATAGGTCCCAAGGTCTTTCTGGTACGTGACCCTTTCCAGCATCGGGAGGCGGTCGTGAAGAGGAGTTTTCTGGTCCGTCTGCCAAAAGAATTCGGCGTCGCTAAAGCGCGCCATGAGCACTCGCTCATGGCCGTGGCGAATCAGGCCTTTCGGGTCGCCATCCATGTTGAGCATGGTGATAAAATGGGGCGCCAAGTTCCCGGCGTGATCCTCCACTGCAAAATAGTGCTGGTGGCCGCGCATGACGGTGATCAGAATCTCACGCGGCAGAGCCAGAAAGCGCCGGTCGAATCCGCCAAGAATGGCGCGTGGCCATTCCGTGGAGTTGACAATCCACTCTTCCAATTCCCAATCTCTCACTAACTTCAACTCATTTTTATCAAGTAATGCTTGAATTTCATTTTTGACCTTTGCCAGGCGGGATGAAGGGTCGAATTCCACGAAGTTTTCGCGCAGTTTTTTTGAGTAATCTTCGAAGTTTTCAACGGCGATGGGATCCGGAAGTCCCAAGCTACGGTGTCCGCGGGTTTCGTAGCCGATGGCGATTCCAGTGCCGGAAAATTCCTTCGCCAGTCCTGAGATGATGGGAAATGATGCCGCTACACTTTCCTGATCCGCCCCGAATAGCACCAGTATCCAGCGAATGGGCCGGACGAATCGCATCCCGTTCTTGTTTGGCCAGACCATGCTCTTGGGAAACTCGAGGCTCCTAATGACACCGGACAGAATTTCACCCAGCAGGTCTTCGGCGGCGTGGCCGGCAGTTCGCCGGATCAGAGCCACATATTCGCCCTTGGGTGTTTGGACACGGCTGAGATCGGCAACCGTCTGGCCGTTCTTTGCCGCAAAGCTTTCTGCCGCGCGCGTCGGACGGCCCTCAATATCGTAAGCTGCTTTCAAAGAAGGTCCTTGAACGGTCTCTTCAAGGTCGCCTTGATGGGTTAAGACCACTGGCAAGTGAGCCACCAAGCGGCGGGGGGTGGAATAGGTATTGACCTCGGAATGGTCTGGCAGCAACCGGTTTTGTGAAAGTGAAGCTTTAAGTTTTTCTCCGAAGTGCTTCTGGGCATTTGTCAGAAATCGTGCAGGAATTTCCTCGCAGCCGATTTCAACCAGCAATGGTTTGGTGTTTGGCCCGCTCATGCCCGCGCCTCCTGTAGAGTTTGATCTCCTCGGAGGACATAAATGGACGCCACGTCGCAGGCGAGACTGCGGATCCGGGTTATTAAGGACACGCGCTCGGTGACGCTAATTGCGCCGCGGGCGTCAAGGACGTTGAACAAGTGCGAACACTTCAGGCAAAGCTCATAGACTTTGCGCAAAGGGAAGCGTCGCTGTATGGCTGGCAAGGATTGGATCGAAGCATTTAGGACCGGATCCTTCATGGGGTCCTCATGCCCCGACCATGTGTAAACGCCTGTGGGGAAAGAATCAAGGAGCCGGCGGGCTTCCCTCTCCCAGATGTCAAAAACTTGCCTGCAAGCCTCGACGGATGCTTCCTCAAAGTCATAGATCGAAAGTTCGCGCTCTTCATCACGCCTTAAGTCACTATAAGTCAATTTGTTATTCCACTTTACTTCAAACACATCATTAACATTTTGCAGGAAGGCGGCGATGCGCTCCAGACCGTAGGTGATCTCCACGCTGATGGGGTCCAGATCGATCCCGCCGCACTGTTGGAAGTACGTGAACTGGGAAATTTCAAGCCCGTCCAGCATCACTTGCCAGCCGATGCCCCAGGCGCCGAGTGTCGGAGCTTCCCAATTGTCCTCCTCAAAGCGAATATCATGATCGCCAAGCTCGATGCCCAGCTCGGCGAGGCTCTGGAGGTAAATATCCTGAATGGTTTCGGGTGGTGGCTTCAATACCACTTGCATTTGGGTGTGCTTGAGGAGGCGGTTGGGATTCTCTCCGTAACGGCCGTCGGCGGGGCGGCGTGACGGTTGGGGGTAAGCGACTCGCCAGGGCTTCGGACCGAGGACTCTCAGAAAGGTTTCCGGACACATCGTCCCTGCCCCAACCTCTAGATCATAGGACAGCGCCAAAACACAACCTTGGCTCGCCCAAAAGCGGCTTAGATCCAGGATCATATCCTGAAAGGTAAGAGGTGATTTCATAGATTCCACAGGCGCGATGTATTTTCCAAGATAGTCTATAAGTTAAGATTAATTATATCATCATCTTATATAACATACCTAGCGTCAAACATTAAGTCTAAATGGCTCACAAGCTCTCGTTCAATAAGTCACGAGTTATAAATTTCTTTTCGGCGTGAGCTTCCACCAGGGATTCCAGGAAGTGCCTTGCATCCTGCGCCTGTGGGCGAAGCGGTTCAGAGTCTAGCCAGGCATCCAGCGAAGACTGGCCCGCTCTGCGGGCCAGTGCCAGAGATCCACCCAATACTTGGTGTGACGGGCGAGGCCGCTGACACTGGTCGCAAACCAGGGACTCGTGATTCTGCCCGATGAAAGCAGGAGAATCGCTGAGTGAACGCCCGCAACTCGCGCAACTTTCAAGGTTTGGCAGAACACCCCCCAACCTTAGAAGCCAATAATTGAAGAAGATGAGCGGCCGGTCCACCTCGGCAGTCCGCTTCATGGAGCGAAGAACCGCGACGACCAGGCGAAATGCCCGCTCGTTGGTTTCCCGTTCCGGGAGGAGCTTTTCGGCGGCCTCGGCGACGTATTGCGAGGCAACGTGAACGCGGTAATCTCGCTGCATGTTAAAGAAAGATTCCAACAACTCCCCGGAGTTAATCCTTAAAAGCTCGCGGTTTTCCCGTTCAAACAACCAGAGCCGGATATAGCTGAGCGATTCGAGAGTTGCACCGAAACGGCTCTTGGGGCGCTGCGCCCCCGCAGCCACCGCCCGCACCCGCCCAAACCGCCGCGTGAGCAGCGAGGCGATCTTATCGGCCTCACCTAGCCGGTAAGTTCTGAGGACGATAGCTTCGGTCTCAAACAGTGGCATTCAGAGCGAAAGGCAGCGGTTGGTCGACGCGTCGACAATGTATAAACCTATCACACAATGTTAAGGGCGTAAAATGAAAAAGCGGCGCCCGTAGCATACCCATAGGCCCAACCAGTAGGGCGCACACCACCCATCTCCGAGCTTCCACCAACACCCGACTCTTGTCCACTCTCTTGACCTGGGCATCAAGCTCTGGATGGCAAGGCACCAGGCGGAGGAGTCCTTTCTTGCGCACTTTTCCACATTCTTGGGCACTCTTAAGGCTTCCCTGTGAGTTTTAATTATGTTAACTCACAAACTGCCACTACAAAAATTATCAGACGCGCCTGTGAATACTTATTCACTTCCGGGGTTGTTTGGATCCAAAGTTCGGCGGCAATCAGGACCGGACTCTGGTGACAATTTGAGTTTGGCGGCGAAAGGGTTTTACTTGAAGCAGGTTCAGAGAGAAGATAAATTAGCGTGACAATTTTCGGCGGGAGGAAGCGTTGTCAAACGGTACTGTAGATGTGGTCGGGCTGGGCTTAAATGCAACGGACACCGTGATCCTGGTGCGGGACTTCCCTGCCCTAGGCGGTAAGGAAAGAGTCGTAAGCCAATCGCGCCAGGCGGGTGGGCAGATCGCAACGGCATTGGTGACTTGCCGCCGTTTGGGTCTTCGTTCCCGATACATCGGAAAAGTCGGTGACGATGACGCCGGCCAGTTCCAATTGAAAACATTAAAAGAAGAGGGGCTGGACATCCAACGAGTAAAAATCTCCAAGGACACTCCCAATCAACTTGCCTATATTGTGGTAGACCAGGCAACTGGAGAGCGGACCGTCTTCTGGGACCGCGATCCTCGCCTGACGATGAAGCCTTCCGAAATGACGCCGGATGCGCTGGCCGGCGCGCGGGCTCTGCACCTCGACGGCTGCGACGTGGATGCTTGTGTAATGGCGGCACGCTGGGCCCGGGAAATGGGCATTCCGGTCACCGCCGATCTGGATACGGTCTACCGCGAAGTTGAGAGGCTATTTCCCCTCATCGATTACCTGATCGCCTCCGCCAACTTTTTGCCCTCCGCTACGGGCGAAGCGGACCCCTTCCGCGTCCTTGAGTACATGGCAAAGGAATACAAGATGAGGATGGCAGGAATGACCCTTGGCCGCGATGGCGCCCTTGTTTATTCTGATTCGCGGTTTGTCTATTCGCCTGGGTTTGTGGTGGAGACGGTGGATACAACAGGGGCCGGGGATGTGTTCCATGGGGCGTTCCTTTACGGACTATTGCGCGGGTGGCCTGTGGAAAGGAACCTCGACTTCTCAAATGCGATGGCCGGGCTGAACTGTACTGCGCTTGGGGCGCGCGGGGGAATCGGCACGGAGGCCGAAGGCTGTGCGTTGGTCGAGAAGGGTGCAAGGCACATCCACAAAGACTACGTTCGGGCGGCTCAGATTGCGCTGAGGACCTCCGTGCCGGACGGTCAGCGGGGAATCTGGAAACCACAATGAATGACAGGAATTTCGCTCTAGTGACCGGCGCATCCAGCGGCATTGGCGAAAGCTTTGCCCGAGCCCTTGCGGGCCGGCGGCAGAATCTGGTCCTGGCTGCCCGCTCCAAGGACAAGATCGAATCGCTTGCTCACGAACTCGCTAGAAATCACGGAATTGAAGCTCTGGCTTACCCTATTGATCTGGCCGTCCCTGGATCGCCTGCCAATCTCGTCGAATGGTTGCAGAAGAGCAAACTGCACGTTCAATTGCTTGTAAACAATGCCGGATTTGGCGCCCAGGACAAATTCCTGAAAATCCCGCTTGAACGCCAGGCTCAGATGGTGCAACTCAATATTCAAGCTGTACTTGAACTTTCTTGGCTCTTAATCCCGGCGATGGTCGAGCGGCGGGCGGGCAGCATCATCAATGTCTCCTCGGCCGTCAGCTTTCAGCCAATTCCCCACATGGCGACATATTCCGCTACGAAGGCATTCGTTACCAGCTTCTCCCTCGCCCTCGCCCAAGAACTAGACGGCACTGGAGTGCGAGTAGTAACACTTTGCCCGGGCACAACACGGACAAGCTTTTTCGACTCGGGTGGCTTTTCCCAGGGAGGTTTTCGCCGCGCTATGCAAGAACCTGCGGAAGTTGTGGCGAAAGCGCTTAAGGCGCTCGACCGGGGCGGCGGTTTGGCGCTCCCCCGCAAATTGGACCGTCTGATGATTTTCTTGGAGCGGTTTCTGCCCAGGCGCTGGGTGGTGCTTGCGGCAGGAGAAATATTCCGCAGGCAAGATTAACGTGGACCTGCTGTTACTCGCAAATTAAGGATGCCATGCCCTTCCGTTCAATCTCAAATCCTGGTCTTCCTGCCGCGATATACACATTAGAGATCCAAGCGCGGGTGGCTGAAAAACGGTTGCGGAAACGAAACATAAGAAGACTCAAGAAAGATAGCGCTTTAAAAGCGGCTTCAGTTTTCCCTGGGCATCCAGGATTAATTCCACAGTTTCCCGGACGGCTCCCTTGCCCCCTGGGTTGCGCGTGATGTAGTGGATATGGCGGCGGAGTTCCGGATGGCCGTCTCCCACGCCTACCGCCAGGCCCACGCGGGTCAGAAGTGGCAAGTCCACGAGGTCATCCCCCACATAGCAGACTTCATCGGCCTTCAAACTCGCCAGCCGCAAGATTTCCTCGAAAGGCGGCAGCTTCTCTAGCGCGTCCTGGTAAATATACTGGATGCCCAGCTCGCGGGCGCGATGGAGCACCACCGGGGTTCCTCGTCCGGAGATGATGCCGGTCAGGACTCCGGCTTCATGTGCAAAGCGAATTCCCAAGCCATCACGGGAGTGGAAGGTTTTTGATTCGAGGAGGCCGCCACCGGAGCGAGGCAAGTAGTAGATACGGCCATCGGTGAGGACCCCATCCACGTCGAGGAGGAGCAAACGGATACGGCTGGCGCGGAGTCGGATCTCTCGTAAATTCAATAACATAATCTTATCCTTCGAAGAGTTGACTTGAGAGGTTCGATGTGAAAAACCGAAACATCAAAAGGGATCATTGATCTATTGTGGCTATCAGCAATTGAACTGGGGTCAAGTGGATTTCCTCAAAACATCTGCGTGGTCCAGAGGTCATGGATGTGGATCACGCCTTCGAGTTTTCCTTGAGAATTGACAACAGGCAATGAAGTTATCTTCCGTGCCTCCATCAAGTTCAGTGCCTTGGTGGCAAGTTCCATCGGCTGGATGGTGACCGGTGAGCGGGTCATGCAATGGGCGGCAGTCAGGCCAAGGGCGCGATTCCCTTCCCTTTCAAAGAAGCGGCGCAGGTCGCCATCGGAGATGAATCCGACCAGCCGGTTCTCACCATCCACCACCGCGGTGTGGCCCAATCCCTTGCGGCTGATTTCATAAATGACGTCAGGCAGCGGAGCTTCTGGCTGGACTTGCGGCAGCGCGTCGCCGGTGTGCATGACGTTTTCAACTCGGCGCAGCTTCCATCCCAAGCCGCCGCCCGGGTGGAGCACCGCATAATCTTCCTCGTTGAATCCCCGCCGTTCCAGCAGGGTCATGGCCAAGGCGTCCCCCACGGCAAGCATGGCGGCAGTGGAGGCCGTAGGGGCAAGCCCCAGCGGACAAGCTTCTTCCCGGATGCCGACGTCGATCACCACGTCGCTCGATTGTGCGAGCGTCGAGGACAGATTCCCGGTCAGAGTAATCATGGGCAAAGCCAGACGCTTGACCGTATCGAGCAAGCGCAGGAGCTCTTCCGTTTCGCCGCTGTAAGAAAGAGCCAGGAGTACATCATTCCTTACCAAACGGCCCAAATCGCCGTGTAGCGCTTCCGCCGGGTGGAGGAAAAAGGATGGCGTCCCAGTGCTCGAAAGGGTTGCCGAAATCTTCTGCCCGATCAGGCCGGATTTGCCCATGCCCGCCACTACGACGCGGCCGTGACAGCCCAGGATCAGGTCAACTGCAGCCAAAAAGCGCCCGTCAAGCCGCTCCGACAGATCGCCGATGGCTTGAGACTCGATTTTTAGGACTTTGCGAGCGGTATCCAGACTCATCGGGAAGTTGTTTCCTCAAAAGATCATAACACAAAGGTCCGGCAGGCCAAGGTTGTGCTATACGATACAATACAATGCAATCAAGAGACCTCAGATGCCTTCATGAAACTTGCGATTTGGGAAAAGGATAGTGCCTTGGTTACCACCAGGACTGCTATAAAGACCAAGCAACCCGCGGCACAAACCATCGTTAATGAGAAAAATAGCTGAGGAGTGGTGAAGCCCGCCGCTACACTGCGCTTGAGGACAGCAGTAAGCACGGCGGTGAGGGCGGCTGCGGCTGCGATTTTCCCTACAAACACCGCAAAGCCGGGGTTCATGATTCTCCGCAGGGATGCCACGTCGCGGAGATAGACCAGCAGGCAAGTCACGCAGAGGCTCGTGAAAAGGCCCAGCGGAATTCCCTTAACGCCCATATGCATTATGCCCACGAACAGCAGATCGCAAGCCACCGTCAGGGTGTAATTGAAGGCCGAAAGTCTTAGGAAGTTCCGCGACTCCCGGCGCGCAAAAAGGTAAAAAATGATCAGCCGGAGCGTCGAGTACAGGGGAAGGCTGAGCGAGTAATAGAAGAAAACGTGCTCCATGCGGGAGGCAGCCGTAGCGTCAAACAAGCCGTGCTCAAAGACCAGCCGGATGATCGGGCGGGAAAGCATCAGACAGAACACCAGGGCAGGGGCTACCAACACGGTGCTAATCTCCAGCGCATCGCGGAAGAGTTTTCGGGATTCTTCTAACGCCTGCCTGGCTTCGGCGCGGGAAAGCGCGGGTAACGCTCCCGTGCCGACGCTTCCGGTTAGCACTTCGGAAAGCGTCGACATGATTTTCAGTCCGTAATTAAGCGCGGTAATGCTCCCCGGAGGAAGAAATGAAGCAATGATCCGTTCCGCCACGACGACACCTTGCCAACCCACCGCCGCCCCCAGTTGTGCTGATCCAGTGTGGCGAAGCTTTTGAAAGTCGGCTCCAGATCCATGCAGTTGCAGAGTGTACCGGACGGGGAACAAAAGGAATAGTTGGCCGCCGAGCAGCAAAAGCTGGAGACCATAACCGGCGAAGTATCCGATGACGATGCTGTAATCCCCATACCCGCGGAAGGTGGCGAGGATAAAGAAGATCACAGAAATATTTCGGAAGAAACCGGAGGCAGCGGGCAGAGCGAAGTGATGACGGCTGTAGAGAAAAGACCTGAAAATTTCAGCGGCGCCCGCTGGAATAATTACGAAAAACAGCCACCGCGCAAGCGACGCGGCCACGCGGGATTGCGCCACTGTGAAACCGGGTGCAATGGCTCGGACGATCCAGGGAGCCGCTGCCGCGCCCACCAGAGCCACGGTTGCGAGGCCCAAAACCACGAGGTTCAAGGCATAACTGAAGCCGAGCCATACGTCCTTCTCATCACCAGCGGTTTCGAGGGAAGAAAAGAAGGGCACGAGAGAGAATTGTCCCGTCGCGGAGAGAAGCGTGGTGATGACGTAGGGCGCCGTGAAGGCCACGTAGAAAGTATCCGAGCTTCTGGAAAGGCCGAGCTTTGCGGCAATGCTCATCTCCAGAATGATCCCCGTCATACTGCTGATCAGGGAAAATACGCCGACCGTCATGGAGGAGCGGAGAAGATGACGCTTCGATGTCATGTGCGAAGATGAGTATTCCGGCTGCTGTCCGCTTGGAACGCCAGGCACTTTTGCCAGCAGTACGGAGGAACAGTTCCTTCACGTCCTGGTAAAAATAGGGGCGCGGGAACTAAACCCGGAGTCCGTCATCCATCTTTTTCAAGAGCCTCGATCCTTGCCGCGGCAAATGGAGCGGCAGCAAGGAACAGGTAGACCGTCAGCACCGGGGTCGAGCCGAAATTGAACTCCACCAAACCTTCCACCAGCAGCGCGATCCAAGCGGCAAATGAGGCCTGGGCGACCCACCGTAATCCCCCGAGCTTGCGGCAGAAGCGCAAGGTATGAATGCCCAGCGCCGCCATCATCCACAGCCAGGCAAGAAGACAGGGAATGCCCCGCTCCGCTGCAAATTGTATGTAATCGTTGTGGAGATGATCGTGGAATCCCACGATCGGCGTCTTCCCGGCGGGCAGATAGAGGGGGTACACTTCAACGATGTTCCCCGGGCCGACGCCTACCAAAGGATGCTTAAGGATCATCCTTATGCCGGCGTCCCACATTTCCAAACGGATTGCCTCGGACGGATGCGCCGAAGGATGGAGGACAGAGTCCAGCCTTGCTTTCAGAAGCCGGGGTGATGCAAAAATCAAGAGTGCGGCCAGAACAGGAAGCAGCCACAACCATCGGGCTCGCCAGCGAGCCACGAGGTATACCGCCGCAAGAGTGGAGGCAAACCACACGCCCCGGGTGAAATTGAGCAGGATGGAAAACGCCACGACTCCCGCCACGACAAACCACAGGGCTCGCGGCATTGAGGCCTGAGATTGGCTATCTTGCTCTTCGGCCCTCGATCCCTCGAATAGCAAGAATGCGAGCAAGGCGGCCAATACCAGCATTTGTTGCCCGCCAAAATTCATCCAATGACCCATGAATCCTGTGACCCGCCGGACTGTCATGAAGGTGTAGACCCGGGTGGGATGGAGCAGCAGGACCTCATGATATTGGCGGACGAATTCCACGACACTCCAAATCCCGGCCAGCGCCGATTCCACGAAGACCGCCTTGAAAGCCCACTCCAGTTGCCGGGCGCTGGTCATCAGGTTCACCGTCAAAATCAAGATGACAAACAGAACCAGCTTTTTGATGACGAATCCTGAAGCGTCCGGATTCTCAGACCAGAAAATCGAAAGAATCGTGGTAAGACAAAAAAAAGCAAGTGGCAGTTTTACCGGCGGGAAGCTGGGAACAGAAGGACGGGAAAGCAGGTGAGCCGCATAACAAAGGCTGGAAAGCGCCAGGAAGCTCTGGGAGGCGGCCACAGAGAGCAACATGGTGGCAATGGAAAGGGTGAAGAAAATGGAGGCCCAGCGCGCAAGCGGCTCTGGCGGGAGCCCGGCGCGATCGAGCGGGGCGAATGGATTAAGATTTTTCACTCGGCGGTTTGTTGCGATGAAACCGGCTCAGCTTCACGCCCGTCAGCCTCGGGCAGGCAGTGCGATTTCACCGCTTCCAGCTCAAACTCCATGACCTTGCCCCGAACTACGAAACAAAGATAATATTCCCAGAACTTCCGGAAGCGCATGGAGTGGTTCACCACAAACTCAAAACCCAGCCACTTCCAAAGCGACAGAAGTTTCACTTTCACGGAGACTTCATGAAACCTCGCCGGTGAGTAATAGCCGAACCCGCCGTGCTTTTCGCCAAAATACTTGAAGGAAAAGCTGGTGAGATGGGTACGATGGGTTGGGTCGCAAAAAGAGCTGAAATCCGAATAATGGGGAGTTTCAATCCGAAGCGACCCGCCGGGCCTTAAACAGTGATGAAACTCCTCCATGGTCCTTATCACATCGGCCACGTGTTCAATCACATGGATGGCAAGGATGCGGTCGAAAGAGTTATCTGCAAAAGGTAAGTGGATATGGTCGAGGTCGCAGATCACGTCTGCCGAGCTTGCAGAGTTGCGGTCAATGCCGATTGCACTGGGATGCTTCTTGATGCCGCAGCCGACGTCCAGAATCATCTGCTTTAACAAATGCACCCCTCCGCATTCCCCCGCTCCGCGCAAGTTAGTTCAATCAAACCAGGAGTCAGCCCCCTCGTGGGCACTGGGGATGACTGGCAGGCGGCGGGCGATCGCCAGAATCGCCCCTGCTGCGCAACTAGGGCAACCCCTCGATTAGTTTGGAGCGCCGGCTGGAACCAGCAGCCCCTCCGTGGAGACCCGGTGAGCCTCCAGGGGCTGAGGTTCCTTTTCGAGAGCCTGGTCAAGTACTTCCTGAATGGTCTTGACGTAGCGGATTTCGAGGCCTTGAAGGAGATCATCCGAGAGATCCTCTCGAACGTTCGGTTCGTTGTCCGCCGGAAGAAGAACCACCCGGACACCGGCGCGTTTCGCCGCAAGCACTTTATCCTTGATCCCGCCCACGGGCAATACTTGGCCGCTCAGTGTAATTTCCCCGGTCATGGCCAGCCGCTCCACCTCCGGGCGCCGGGTGAGCGCCGACACTATGGCAGTCACCATGGTCACCCCCGCCGAAGGACCGTCCTTGGGAATGGCGCCGGCAGGAACATGGATGTGCAAATCGTTCCCTTGGAAGAATTCCGGATCGATCCCGTAATCGTTGGAATGCGTCCTGACCCAGGCAAGAGCCGCCTGCATCGACTCCTGCATCACCTGGCCCAGTTGTCCGGTCATGGTCAAGTTTTTGCCGCCTTTCATTACGGTGGCTTCCACAAAAAGAATATCGCCGCCGGTGGGCGTCCAGGCCAGGCCGATTGCCACGCCCGGACGGCGCGTCCGTTCGACGATTTCCATTTCCGGCCGGTATCGTGGCACGCCAAGAAAATCTGCAAGGTTATCCGCGGTCACCAGCAGCTTCTCCAGGCTGCCCTCGGCGATCCGGCGGGCTTGCTTGCGGCAAAGGGTGGCGATTTCACGCTCCAGATTGCGGACGCCTGCCTCCCGCGTGTAATGGCGGATCACGGCGGCGAGCGCTTCGCGGGTGAATTCGATCTGTTCAAAATTCTTCAGGCCGTGTTCGTCGGTTTGTCGCGGGATGATGTGGCGCAAAGCAATCTCGATCTTTTCCTCTTCGGTGTAACCCTGCAGCTCCAACACCTCCATGCGGTCGAGCAAGGCCGGAGGGATGGTATCCAGCACGTTGGCCGTGCAGATAAAGAGCACTTTGGAGAGATCAAACTGCACGTCCAAGTAATTATCCCGAAAGTGGGAATTCTGCTCCGGGTCCAGGACCTCGAGCAAGGCCGAAGAAGGATCCCCACGGAAATCGTGACCGATCTTATCGACTTCATCCAGGACGAAGACCGGATCCCGTGTCTCCGCGCGCCGGATTCCTTGAATGAGCTGGCCGGGCAACGCCCCGATATAAGTGCGGCGATGGCCGCGAATCTCCGCTTCATCATGGATGCCGCCGAGTGACATCCTGACGAATTTCCGGTCGAGGGAGCGGGCAATCGATTTGGCAAGAGACGTTTTTCCAACCCCCGGCGCACCCACCAGGCAAAGGATGGGACCCTTGAGCTGCGGTTTAAGCTGAAGCACCGACAGGTAATCTAGGATTCTCTCTTTAACCTTCACCAGGTCATAATGGTCCTCATCCAAAACGGCCTTGGCCTTTTGGACGTCCACTCGCAGCTCACTCACTTTGGTCCAGGGGAGAACGACCAACCAATCGAGATAGGTCCGGATGACATGATAATCCGCCGCCGCCGGCGACATTTTTGAGAGACGGCTCAGCTCCCGCATCGCTTCCTTCTTGGCTTCCTCGGTCATCCCCGCGGCTTCGATCTTTTCCCGCAACTCTTCGATTTCGTGCTGCTCGTCGGCCTCACCCAGCTCTTTCTGAATGGCCTTCATCTGCTCGCGGAGGTAGTATTCACGCTGGCTGGCTGTAACCTGGTCCTGAACGTCCGACTGAATCTTGGACCGTAACTGTTGAACTTCAAGCTCGCGCGCCAATTGCCGGTTCAAGCGTTCCAGGCGCTGTGTCAGTTCCAGACTCTCCAGCAACTCCTGCTTTTCGGTATTGGAGATGGAGGGCAGATTGGCGGCGATGAAATCCGCCAGCCGCGCCGGATCGTCAATGTTCATCACAACGGTCTGAAGATCGTCGGACAAGGTGGGTGAGAGTTGCACCACCTGTTGGAAGAGGGTAGTTACACTGCGCACCAAAGCGTCAAAACCGGACTGATCGGCGGGCGGAAGCACGTCATCCAAAGGTTTAACTTGGACACGAAGGTAAGGCTCCGTGGAAATGACTTCCTGCAGTGCAATGCGTTGCAGGCCCTCGACGAAAATGAAGAGGCTCTGGCTCGGCAGCTTGATGATCTTGTGAATGTAAGCGGCCGTGCCGATCTGGTAAAGATCCACCGGTTGCGGATTGTCCACGCGAGGGTCGCGTTGGGCAACGACGGCGATGAACTTTTCGTCTTCCTTGAGGTCGGCGATCAGCCGCAACGAGCTCTCACGGCCAACCGTTAACGGAAGGATAGCGTTCGGAAATAAGACCGTGTCCCGGACCGGCAGGACCGGAAGTTCACTAAAATCAGTGATTTTCTTGTTGATGTTTGCCATGGGTCGAACCTCTTTAGGATGAAATCCAACTAGCCGAGCCGTGCATGGGCTGGTGGTCCTTAATCCGGCAGCGCAAGATCATGGAGGCAGAATTGCCTTTCTTTAATATCACATCTTCCCTCGAGTTGAAATGGGCCGGGTCCAGGAATGCCCCCCACCTGGCCATCATTCCTTTAGATGCAAAACCTCTTCAATGCGGCTTGTGCTGGATGCTCAGGACTGCCCGGCGTGGGCATGGGTTGCGCCCCTGCGGGAATGCACGTTATCCTCAAATTTCTCCAGCAATTCAAGAGAGAAAAACCTGCCATGCTACATTTTCAAACCGTTGCCATTGCAAAGCACGCGGGACGGCTGTTGTTTGTGCTAATCGTGCTGGCCGCGCTGGTTGTCTCCACCTTTGCGGGGCTCGGCCTGAGCCGCATCTTCCACCGCTGGCGAGTGAAGGCCGGCACGTCGCTTGCCGAAATATTTTTCGGCCTGCTGGAATCCATCCCCGTTCCACTTCTCATTCTTCTCACTTTGTACGTGGCCATGGAGGTCCTCACACCTCCGCCCCGGCTTGAACACATCGGCTCAAAGATCGTGCTGGCGCTGGTCGTGACCATGATCTTCTACTTTCTGGCCAGGGCCATCGTCGTTGTGCTGCAACACGTCGGCCAGCGTGATCCGGCGTTCAAGCGGATCACTCATCCTGCCACGCTCGTTGTCCGCCTTCTGTTTGCGATTCTCGCCACAATTATCGTCCTTGAAAATCTCGGAATCCACCTGACTGCCATCTGGACCACCCTCGGCGTGGGCAGCGTGGCGGTAGCCTTGGCGCTCCAGGAAACTTTGAGTAACGTCTTCGCCGGGCTATACCTTCTGGCAGACCGGCCCTTAAACCCAGGGGATTACGTCAAGGTGGATTCGGGGTTTGAAGGTTATGTGCTGCAAGTCGGCTGGCGCGCCACTTCCATACGGACGCTCCTGAACACTGTCGTCTTTGTCCCCAATTCCATCCTCGCCAAGGCCACCCTGACCAATTATTCCATGCCGGATGAAAGAATCGCGATTTCGATTAAAGTGGGCGTAGCCTACGGCACCGACCCGGTGAAAGTGGAGGCGGCGCTCCTCGAAGTCGCTAAAGAAGCAGGGCAGGATCAGCTCGAAGGATTCCTGGCCCTCCCCGAACCCAATGTCCGGCTAATTCCGGGCTTCGGGGATTCCTCGCTCGACTTCACGTTGAATGTGAGCGTCCGCCGGTTTGTCGACCAATATTTTGTGCAAAGCGAACTTCGCAAGCGCATTATCGATCGATTCACCAAAGATGGTATCGATATGCCCTTCCCGACGCGAACTCTCTTGCTAGATCAGTCCGTGACGGAACTCCTCAAAAATGGTGGGAAACAAGGAAACGGGGAATCGAGTTCTTGCAAATCCGGTCCGGAGTTGGGCGCAAAACAGGGTTGAAAGTTTGTGCGACGGGACCCCATTCACTCCGGGTTCACGTCTGCAAAAGCTCAAAAACCGCGGCGGCCCGCTCAAGGGTGAACCGCGGTTTTTGTTTTGGAGCAAAGAAATCGCCAGAGCCGCTTTACTTTGCAGACACAAAACGATTCTCAATTTCGGCCCAGTTGACAATACTCCACCAGGCGGAAATGTAATCCGCGCGGCGGTTCTGATATTTCAAGTAATAGGCATGTTCCCAAACGTCCAAACCCATGACAGGATATTTACCTTCCATCACGGGATTGTCCTGATTGGGGGTGGAAAGAAGCTCCAGCTTGCCGGAGGAGTCCTTTGCCAGCCATGCCCATCCCGATCCAAACCGGGTGGTCGCCGCGGCCGCGAATTTCTCCTTGAACTGGTCAAAGCTGCCAAAAGTGCTTTTGATCGCTTCGCCAATCTTACCCTGGGGATTTCCGCCGGCCTTCGGCGCCATGATCTGCCAGAACATCGAATGGTTGATGTGACCGCCGCCGTTATTGCGGACCGCCGTGCGGATATTTTCCGGCACGATGGCACAATTGTTAGCAAGCAATTCTTCAATCGTCTTTCCTGAAAGTTGTGGAGCGGACTCCAAGGCTTTGTTCAGGTTGGTAACGTAGCCGCCATGATGTTTGCCGTGGTGAATTTCCATCGTCGTCTTGTCAATAGAAGGCTCAAGAGCGTCCGTGGGGTAAGGCAGCGGCGGCAGCGAGAACGGCATAAAACCTCCTTTAGCACTGGGTGAAGATGACATAGCAACCTCCTTGTTAAAGATGTCAGGGGGCAGCGATTCATTCCGGGCGCGTACCGTAAAAGGGTTCTCACAGCCCACGCTGCCAGTTTTCGAGCTCCTTCAGCTACACACTGTTATTATATGCCACGATTGCCAGGGTCGTCGCATTTCTCCAACCGTTTGAGGGCCCAGGTCGCGTGCTCGCGAATCACCGGGTCCGGATGGGACACCCATTGTTGGATGGCGGGGAGGAGGTGAAAGTTTCTGGAATTTCCCAGGGCAATGCACACGTTCCGCATGAATCCTTGAAACTTGGCCCGCTTGATGGGTGAGTCTTGGAAGTTTTGCCGGAACTCTTCCTCTCTCATTGACGCCAGCGCCGCGAGCGAAGGGTTGAAAAGCGAAAACTCCCCAGAGGGGTCTGACTCTTTGCCGCCCCTGGAGACTTGCTTCGCCTGAAACTCTGGCATTGCCGTTTCCGCTGCGCTACGGGTCTTGCGGCTTTGTAAGCTTGGAGGAGACGAGTCTTTCTGGTCAATTTGAGGCAAACCAGGATTGGGCCGGCGCGAATTCCAAGGGCAAACATCCTGGCAAATATCACAACCGAAGACGTTCACTCCCATTGCCTGGCGGAATTGAACCGGAATTGATCCCCTTAGCTCAATCGTGAAGTATGCGATGCAGCGCGAAGCGTCCATGGCATACGGCTCATCCAAAGCGCCGGTGGGACAGGCCTCAATACAGCGCCGGCAGGACCCGCACCGGTCGGTCGCGGGCAAGTCCGGCCGAAGCGCCAGATTGGTCAGGATGACTCCCAGAAAAAACCATGAGCCTTTCTCCTGATTGATCAGGCACGTGTTCTTACCCATCCACCCGATGCCGGAGAATCGAGCAAAAGCCCGCTCCACGATCGGTCCAGTATCCACGTAAACCCGGGTTTCGACACCCGGCGCCAATGCCTCGATGGACCTCCGCAGGGCTTCGAGTTTTACTCTCATGGCTTTGTGATAGTCCCGGCCCCAGGCGTAACGAGAAATCCATCCGGTTTCCGTTGAAGCCTTGCCAGGGATGCTTGTTGAACTTTCAGCCACTGAAGGATTGCCGCCGGCAGAAGCAGCGCCTCCGTGCCCAGGTGACTTGGGGAAAGTGTGAACCTCGGTGGAGTAAGGCAACGGGGAGTTATAAACCAGCCCGGCACAAATCACAGACTGGGCGGAGGGCAAAACCCGGCGCGGATCGTGCCGTTTGGGATTGCGGAGGTAATTCATCTCTCCGGCTCGTCCCTCTTCCGCCCACCGGCGGGCAAAATCGAGGTCTTGCCCCACATCGAGCGGCGCTACGCCAGCCAAGTCGAAGCCAATTTCGAGCGCGCTCTTTTTGATCGCTTGCTCCAGGTCCATACTGAAAGAATACACGATCTCGGTGAGCCGGGACGAAGTGGGGCCAAAAGTGCGACGGCTCAAGGGGCTGCGGTCGATTCCTTTCAGGCTGCTACTTCCAGGTCAGCCAGAACAGGGCAATAAACAGGAGAGCTGGGAGACCCACAAACAACAATAGATTCCACGCCAGAGCCCTTGCCAAGCTGGGGACTGGCTCGGGCGCTATCTCTGGAGCCTGTCCGATACCCGGCCAGTCTTCATTTACATCGCTGGAATGAAACAGTTGTGATTGTGGATTTTCTGACAGGGCCTTTTCTTGTTTATCCTGCGCCCTCAAATCAGTAACGCACAAACGAAGGAGCATTTCACAGTGGGCAGGACGGTCTCGACTGACAAATGCATCCTGTTTTCCGCCACCCAATGTGAATCGGGAAAACTCAAACCTGTTGCGGATTTCAACGCTCGATTTTCTCCAGTGCGTACCCACCTCTGTTGCCGCTAGTGGCGGATGATATGGCCCGGTACCCCTCCGGATCAAAACCGCAACGAATGACCTCTAACTCCGAGGCCCAAACGAAACGGAACCGAACGCGCCCATACAACCTTAGTTATTATACATTCTTGTATGTGAAAAGGGGGGAAAAGGTTTACCATCCCAAATGACTCTTTAGCGATGGCATGAGTCGCGTCGCTCCGTCGGGGCCCTGTCACGGCGGACTCGCCAACTACCCGATTACTCACTGAGGAATTAATAATTCTATAATAAGCCGCCTGGAAACTCACCTTCAAATTGCAGGCCAGGATCTTGAAGGAACGCCCCGCCGGGAGACGACAGCGCCACGCCTCTGTTCTTGACAGCTTCCTGACACGGGCCTATTTTGAAAGAGTCCGAGCGATTTTCCATGAATACCCAGGCCATCCGTCTTCCCGCGTTTGCCGGGCGATTCTACCCGCTGGGCAACAAAGCCCTGATCGCAGCAATCCGCTCCCTCGAAGACCCGGCCCCGCAGCATCATACAATTTTTCAGGATGCTGTCGCGTGCTTGGCGCCCCATGCGGGTTATATGTACTCCGGCGCTGTGGCGTATTCAGTCTACTCGCGCCTTCCTGCATGCCAATGTTACGTCGTGCTTGGCCCGAACCACCTCGGACGGGGTCAGCAGCTTTCTACTCTATTATCTGACTGGTTGACTCCTCTCGGCGCGGTCACTGTGGACAGAACCTTCACCGCATCGCTTCTAAAGGCGTCCCGTGTCATTGCGGATGATCCCCTGGCTCATGCTCAAGAACATTCATTGGAAGTGCAACTGCCCTTCCTTCAATATTTCTCGAAAGATTTCACTTTTGTTCCCATCTCCATCGGCGCCGTGAGCTACACGGAACTAGAGGAGCTAGGGCAAATTCTTGCCCGGCTCATCCAGGCCAGCAGCCGGCGTACCATGCTCGTGGCCTCCAGCGATATGAACCACTACGAGCCTGACGCCGCGACGCGGGTCAAGGACCAGAAAGCCATCGCGAGGATCCTGGCGTTGGATCCTCGCGGCCTGGCAGAAGTGATCGATCGCGAACAAATCTCCATGTGCGGTTACGCTCCTGCCATTGCCATGCTCACCGCCGCAAGAGAGCTAGGAGCCACAAAAGGAGAACTCGCGAAATATGCTACATCCGCCGATGCCGGGGGAGATCCTGCCGCGGTCGTAGGCTATGCAGGGATTGTCATTCATTGAAGCACCAACACGAGGTTTCCCCAGGCATAAAATTTCTCTCTTTCGTAAGGCAAGACCCAAAGGTAAGCTCGTCCCGTTCCATTTCCTGAATCGCTACTTTGATGGCAGGAAAAGGCTGGCGGCTCCGAAAATACCCACATTCCTCTGAAGCTTTGCCGGCAGGACCGGTGTCCTTTTCAGAAATTTCCGGTTGATGGAGTAATCCGGAATCGTCTTATGGATCATGTCAAACAACGGTTTGCCAATCTGTGCAACTCCTCCGCCGATGACGACAGCGTCAGGGTCCAGCATGGTCAATAATGCCGCAAGCCACACGCCCAGGTAGAATCCCGTCTCATCGAGCACGGTCCTTGCAAGACGGTCCCCTCTCTTCGCGCACTGGGCGATGACTTCCGCCGTCAGGGTGTCCGGTGCGGCGTGATTGTAATTGCGCAACAGGCTGGGAACGGCGTGTTCCTGCTCCAACATCACCCGGGCGCGGCGCACCATCGCGGGCCCGGAGGATAAAACTTCAATACAGCCCAGTGTGCCACAAGCACAACGATAGGCGCTGTTAAAATCGATGGTCACGTGGCCGCCTTCCGCTGCTACACCGTTCTTACCGTGATAAATCTTCTTATCGATGATGAGTCCAGTTCCGATCCCAGTGCTCACCGTAGCATAAAGAACGTCACGGTAACTCACCGCAGCGCCGAACAATGCTTCCGCCAAGCCCGCGGCGTTCGCGTCATTCTCTACCTTGGTGGGCAAGCCGAAATGACCGGAGACCCTGTCCGCCAAATGAATATTCACCCAACCCGGAAGGTTGGGAGGATTAATGACCAACCCTTTCTTAGGGTTCAGCGGCCCGGGAGCGCAGATGCCGATCCCGCAAACTTTCTGTTTGCCTCCCGCCATCCGCACCAAACGCTCCGCCAGCCGCCTGACTTGGCCATAGCTGGTTTCAAATCCTTCAGCGGCGCGGGTGGGCACGCTCATAGCCTTCAGAAGCCTTCCTTTAAAGTCCACCAGGCCCCCGGCGACCTTCGTCCCGCCCAAATCAATTGCCACGATCATCTGTTCCATCAAGCATTTCCTACTTTCTCACGGAAAGAAGCGCGCAGTGTGGTGTCCGCGAAATGGCTGGATAATGCGAACGCCCGTACCGCCGGCCCCTTGCCGGCCAACGCCACCAGGACTGAGGCGCCACTCGGTCCACCCTATTCCTGGGCCCCACCCTTGCGAGAATCACAAAATAAACTGGCAAATCCTTTCGGTCAGGCGTGCGCCGGACCCGGCACGCAGAGGCCGCGCCACCGGTTTATCAGGCACATTGAATGGCCGCTGAGATTCTGTCATTGACAGAATCTTCGAGGCTGGATACCTTATCGTTTCACCTCTTGAACCGGCTGGCTTTCACACATGCTCCGTTACGTCATCCAAAAGGAAATTAAAGACTGCATTTATGGCTACCGGTCTCTCCTGGTTTTTATCCTTTCCATCATCCTATTTTTCATGGCGATTTATACCGGCGTCCGCCGTTACCGGTCCAATCTTGAAGAATTCAATCTGGCCCAGTCAGCGGTCCGCAATCAACTCTCCGAAAAGACAGTCCTGTGGACGCTATCCACGGCCGGGCTTGAAATTGCCAAAGCTCCCCCCGTTCTTGAGATTCTGGTGAGCGGCATCGAGCCCTATACTCCACAAATCTATTTCTTCAGCCTTTATCTTCTTCCGCAGCCGCGAGGCAGTTCTACCAGCGAGAATCCGATGGCTGCCGTGTTCGGTTCGCTGGACCTGCTTTTTGTCGTCGAAGTCGTATTGGGACTCGCCGCCCTCCTCTTCACTTTTTCCACGATTACAGGGGAAAAGGAGACCGGCACCCTGAAGCTACAACTCGCCAATTCCCTGCCGAAGGATACCTTGCTGATCGGGAAACTTATTGGCAATCTGATTGGCTTCCTGGTCCCTGTCGCATTGGCATTCGCCTTCTCGGCCATTCTGCTGGCTGTCTTTCCCGGCATTTCCCTCAATACGCAGCAAATCCTGCGGATTGCCCTGATCGGCCTTGATTTCTTCCTCTTCCTCATAGTTATTTTCGCGCTGGGCATATGCATTTCCGCTATGACCACGCGCTCCACCCTGGCCTTCGGCATCTCGCTAGTTTGCTGGGTCACCATGGTCGCGATTATTCCGAAGTTTGCAATTGTGGCGGCGCGGCAGGCAGCCCCGGAAGAATCGCTGGGCGCCTACGAAATGCAAAAGATCGAGGTTGACCGCCAAGGAACCAACCTTTTTGAGACAAATTTCAGTGCTTATCGCGCCCAACATCCAACCGGTCAGATTCCCCATGAGGTTTATGACGAGCTACTCAAGCAATCCCGGGAAAAACAAAACCAGGAATTGGCAAGGATCGAGGATGAATATATGCGCACCAAGCAGAATCAAGCGCGAATGGCGCTCCTCTTTTCGCGTTTCTCACCCGCCGGGTCGGCTTCATTCGCGGCCATGGCCCTTGCTCAAACTAATCTCCAAAGGGATATTCGCTTCCGCGCCGCCTTGCAGGACTACCGCGCCCAATTCACGGCTTACTACGACCAGAAGGCAGCACAGGTCGATAATGACCTGAAGCAGCATCCCAACGACACCACAGCGGATGTGATGAGCTTTCAGGATTTGCCCCCTTTCCAGTTTCAAGGTGAAACGCTCTCCGTCTCGATTGACCGTGCCTTGCCTGACCTGGGACTTCTCGTCCTCTGGTCGCTGTTTTTCTTCGCCATCGCCTACTTCCGCTTCATCCGCTACGATGTCCGATAATGGGAATGCTGGCTGCTCCCAGGACATATTCGCCCCGCCGCAGCCGTCGGCCTCAGTGAGGGGCGCCGCCGCGTGGCGCAACAGGCGCCGGCCTTGATGCAGGGTGCGGACTGGCGCCCGGCCTCACTGGAACCACAACCATGCCTCCGAATCCTCCGCCAGTCTGACTTGCGGGTAAGGGCGAGGACCTGGGAGCACGTGCCCGTGTGAAATGAGACTGCGGCACAGCGGAAGGACGTCGTCCTACGATGGCTCGCGGCGCAAAGTGAGTCCGCTGGCGGTCTGCGGCCGCAGACATGCTCCCAGCCGGGATTCCCCGTATGGCGGAAGGGTTTGCCAAGGGTGGACCCGGCAGCATGGCAAAAGGTGTGGCCGGAAGGTCCGGTTTCCCTACTCTCTCTCCCTGTTGGGGGTCAACCCGTAAGCTGCCTCGGGGTGTGACAAACGTGCCCTGTTGAAATTGTCTGGCACTCAGCGCGACCAGGCAACCTCGGACCAGGGATGGACATGGAATACCGCTTCCCAAAGAAGCTCCGGGCGCTTGGGGCGTCCAACCAATCCAGCCCGGCCCCTGATACCAGTTCACCAATGCGGGCGACCAATTGGCGAAAGAGCTTGGCGTCCATGCCCAGCCCGCGCCCGGTTCATAGGCCCATTGCCCGTAGTGGTAAGGCAACCAGCCCCACGGCTCGGAGGAAACCCACGTATATCCGAACCCCGGATACCAGACCCACCGCCCGAAGGAGTAAGGCGTCCAGACAGTGGAAGCAAACGGGAACCAGGAGTAACCGACATTCGAATAATAAGCCCACTCCCCATAATTCGAAAGGTCGCTCCAACCGTAAAGATTATTGGAGGCCACTCCTCCGTAGCTGTTGGGTGTAATGGACGGTGACGGCGAAGTCTCGATCTGGTCGCGTCGCGCCACCCAACGGTCCCAATCGTCCTGGGTGAGCCCAGACTCAATGTCGTATGGCTCCCCGGAATCCGGAGCGTAGGTCAGCGCCTGGTTTTGGAACAATTCGACGTTGCCGAGCGGCCCGGCAAAATTAATCCCGCCCGACCACACCTCAACTCGCAAGGACTGATCGTCCCGGTCGATTCGAAATTCACATTCGCCTTCAGGGGATAAGACCGCGCCACCTGCCTCCACCTGGAAATCTTCGCTGGAGCCGGAGAAGACGTGAATCGTCCCATAGCCATTCTCGAAGCGGACCCGGCTGATTCGCCGCCCGGAGTCTGAGAAATCAAGCCGGTCAAAACGAACGTCTGAAAGCTCGCCCAGCCGTATGGTGGAGGCATTTTCAAACTCAACTTCGGCAAAGCTATCCTTTTGCGTCGCCAGTTCGTAGCCTCGCTCAATCGGCGTGTTGATGGGGGCCTCTGCCCACTCCGAAGAATCTGCCGGCAAGACTCCCACCGTCCCTTCAACAAAACTGAGGCGCACTACTCGGGTTTGCCAATCATCCTGCGCGTCCGCCCGTCGCGCCGCCAACCACGGAAACATCAGAGTTGCAAGAAGAGCGAAAAGAACGAAACCAGCCAAGTGAAAATGCAGGTGTAATTTAATTCGCATAAAGCCCCCTGACTGAACCGCATCTTTCGAACCGGCCCAAAACCGCAAAACCTCAGACGACCTTGATTTCAAGCATCTGCTGCCCGGTTGCGCCTTCCGGAAAAATACTCTCGGGCCCCGGACCTTCAACCCGGCCCTTGCCGTCAATGGTCCGCACCCGGACCTTGTAATTTCCCGGCACCGGACTAACCCAGGTGTATTTCCAAAAAGTCCACACAATCGGCGACGGATTACTAAAAATATCGGTAGCCCGCCAGAAACCGCCATTATCGAAGCTGATTTCCACGTTTTTGATACCATCCAGATTGCCGATGGCAAAACCAGCCAAGTCCAATTTGCTGCCCGAAAGAGTGGCGCCGTTGCGAAGGTCCGTGAATCGGGCGTGGCCCCACCGCTCGGCGTTGTCGGACCATCCTTCGCTTTCCCAGTAACCCCGCACCGGGTTCTTCACGAAGCTAATGCGATTCACCCATTTCGGCTGTTTCATCCCAAACTTGCCGGGGATAAAGACGCGCACCGGATAACCATGAACGGCGGGCAGGTCTTCACCATTCATCCGGTAGCTCAAAAAATTCTCTTCGTTCCAAACTCGCTCCAACGGATGGCCGGTTGAAAAGCCATCGGCAGCGTAAATCACAACATGGGTGGCTTCCGCCGTGGGCTGGGCGCGCTCGATGAGGGGTTTCAATGCGGTTCCGGTCCAGCGGGCGTTGCCAATGGCATTGCCGCCAATGGGGTCAGAGATGCATTCCAGCGTCATGGTCCGTTCGAAACTTGGAAGGTTGAGGAGCTCTTTGTAACTTAAAGTGAACGGGTGAGCCACTAAACCGTCAAACTGGAGTTGCCATCCGCCGGCATCGACCCGAGGCGTGCCACCCTTGGAGGTCACATAGAAATCGCCGTTGGCGGTGATGGCCTTGAACGCTGCTTTCTCACCGAATTGTTCATAAGCCTTCACAGAAAAACTGGCCGGATCGTGAAGGCCGTTCATGTATTGGCTGAAAAAACCATATTCAACCAGGCCGATTCCGCCCGCCACACCCGCAATAATGAACGTTCGGCGTTGCATGAATTCAAATCCTTTCCCAGGTCCGTGTGTATGAATATTCTACCACGCTGCGGACATTGAGCAGCGCAACGGGTAGTGACTCAGTTTGATATTTTGTGACATGGTTCGCCACCGCCATCGCCGCGCAACGGGCGGGGATACAGAACTTAAGTCGCTGGCCCTTGAATCCGCGATGGGTCGATTTCGCAAGCCCCATCCTCAAATGAAAACCAGGCGAGTATCCAATTCCGGCTGGGTGAATCCAACAATAGGCTGGGCACTATAGCTTCGAAAGCGAGGAAATCATGTTGAATGGCAAGTTGAGGCTGGCAACAGTTCAAGGCGATCAAAAGCAGTTTGTGGCGACATCGGGCGCCGGGCATTCGCTGGTGGTGGACACGCAAGACGGGAATACGGGGGCGCGACCCGTGGAGTTGGCGCTGCTCGCCACCGGGGCCTGCACGGCGATGGATGTGATTACCATCCTACGCAAGAAACGGCAAACAGTGACAGCTTACGAAATCGAGCTCAGCGCCGAGCAGCGGGAAGAATATCCTCAAACCTTCACCAAAGTTACCATCAAACACAAACTGCGCGGAAAAATCGATCCGGCGGCAGTGGAGCGGGCGATCGAGCTCTCAGAGACCAAGTATTGCTCGGTGGGAGCAATGATTGCGAAGAGCGCCAAAATTGAAGTCACGTTTGAGATTATGGAGGATGAATCACCGGATTGACATGCTGTAGGCGCGACCCGCGTCGCCGCCCGTGGGCGGGTACAAACCCCATAAACGCTAACTTATCTTGCCTGGGATCGAAGGCAGCGTTCCACGTGTGACGGTGGACGTGCAGTAAGTTCCTGGGTGGGTAACTTCTGGATAGGCGACGACTCACCCGGAACAGACGATCAGATACTCGTTTTTACCGATTACTGACCGACTCCAACGGCGGAGCGCTTGGCGAGCGAAGAGTCCGAATATCCCGCATCGGTGGTTGGCCGAAGAATCGGCTGTATTCGCGGTTGAATTGGCTGGCACTCTCGTATCCGACCTCAAAGGCCGCACTTGCGGCGTCCAGACCGTCCAAGAGCATGCGTCCCCGCGCTGCCTGCAACCGCAGTTGTTTCTGGTACTGAAGAGGACTCATGGCGGTCAGCGACCGAAAATGGTGGTGCAGCGTGGACACGCCCATTCCCGCGATTTCTGCGAGATCTTCCACCCGTAGCGGCTTCGCATAGTTCGCCCTGATCCAGGCGATCGCTTTTGCCGTTCGGTGGCTCTGCTCTCCTAGCGTTGCAATCGCTCGAAGGCGTGCTCCCTCCGCACCGCGAAGGATTCGGTAGATGATCTCGCGTTGAATCAGGCCACTGAGAAAGGGAATGTCCTGCGGCGTGTGCAGCAGGTCCACGAGCCGGCAGCATGCACTGAGGAATTCCACCGTGGTCTCACCGATCGCCATGCCAGGACTGTCAGACGGCGTCTCAGCCACCTCAATCTCCTCCCGGCTGAGAAGCTCTCGGACCACCGGCATTTCGAGTTTGAGCGACAACGCCAGGCAGGGCACCTTTTCACTTGCCTCAATCACTCGGCTGACGACCGGCAAATCCACCGACGTCAGCAGGAATCGCGACTCATCGTAGATGAAAATGTTTCGGCCGAGTTCTACTCGCTTTCGCCCCTGGGCGATTACGGTCACGCTCGGCTGGTAAGTCATTGAGCACGGAGCGGTAGGGGCGGTCCGTCGGTGGAGCGTCAGCCCGGGAATATCCGTTGCCCGGTTCTCTGCGGGTCCAATGAACAAGGCAATCTTGCGAGCTAGCTCCGTTCGAAATTCACATGCTCGATCCGGCGAGATAGTGGCGCTTTTACTGAGGTTTCTCATTGATGTGGTTTCCTTGTCCCAATCATAGGATAGCCTCGCGGCTCTGGATGTGCCAATGATTCTTTCACTGGCAAGAGGAATAGGCAATAAATCGGAAGGATCAGGATACCGCCTCCTGGGCGCTCGACTCTAACCTGGAGACGATAGAAACGATTCCGAAGGAGAAATAAATGCAAAAGCGCAAACTTGGAAAGAGCGATCTAGAAGTCTCGGCCATAGGACTCGGCTGCATGGGAATGAGCTTTTCTTATGGTCCGCCCAAAGATGAGAAGGAGATGACCGATCTTCTCCATGCTGCAGTGGACCGCGGCATCACGTTTTTCGATACCGCCGAGGTCTACGGCCCGTTCTTGAACGAAGAGCTTGTCGGCGAAGCCCTCGCTCCGTTCCGCAGAAAAGTGGTGATCGCCACCAAGTTCGGGTTCGATCTGAGTGGCAGCGATAATCGGCCGGGAGCGGCAGGTCTGAATAGTCGGCCCGACCACATCAAGCAGGCCGTCGAAGGGTCGCTCAAGCGGTTGAAGGTTGATGCCATCGACCTGCTGTATCAGCATCGCGTTGACCCGAACGTGCCCATAGAAGATGTCGCTGGTACGGTGAAGGAACTGATTCAAGCCGGTAAGGTCAAGCACTTCGGACTTTCCGAGGCAGGCGTAAAGACCATTCGCCGCGCACACGCAGTCCAGCCGATCACTGCAGTTCAGAGCGAATATTCGCTATGGTGGAGGAAGCCGGAGCAGGAAGTGATACCCACACTCGAGGAACTCGGGATAGGTTTCGTACCGTATAGCCCGCTTGGGAAGGGCTTCCTGACGGGCACGATTGACGAAAACGCGAAATTCGACAGTTCCGACTTCCGCAGCACCCTACCTCGCTTCACGCCGGAGGCTCTCAAGGCGAATCAGGCCCTAATTAATCTGCTCACCAGCATCGGGGAACGGAAGAAGGCGACACCTGCTCAGATCGCGCTCGCGTGGCTGCTGGCCCAGAAGCCGTGGATTGTACCGATCCCAGGCACCACAAAGCTGGATCGTTTGGAGGAAAACATCGGGGCAGTCTCAGTCGAACTCACGCCTGACGATCTGCGAGACATCGATGTCGCCGCCTCAAAGATCACGGTGCAAGGCGCTCGGTACCCCGAAAAGCTGGAGCAGATGACCGGTCGCTAATGTTCAATTCACGATCAGGAAAGGTTGGAGAGAATGGAAATCAAACGAGGCGGTTCACAGCCTTCCGGCAAGGGACCGGCGGAGTATTTTACCGGCATTGTGCGTGTTGATCCGCTATTCAATCCGCCCACTCCGGCGCGTGCTTTCGGTGCCAGTGTAACTTTCGAGCCCGGTGCCCGGACGGCATGGCACACCCACCCGCTGGGGCAGACTCTGATTGTGATGGCTGGTTGTGGCCGAGCACAGCGCTGGGGAGGCCCGATCGAGGAAATTCGGCCGGGTGACGTCGTCTGGATTCCGCCGGGTGAGAAGCATTGGCACGGCGCCACTCCAACCACGGCGATGACCCATATCGCCATTCAGGAACAGCTCGACGGCAAAGCGGTTGATTGGATGGAACAGGTCAGCGACGAACAATACACGGGCTGACGAAGGGCCGGAAAAAGAAGGAGCGTAAATCTATGTACCAAGCGAAGGCTTACTCCGCCGCCAGTGCGACATCGCCGCTCGCCTCCGGGGCCTGCACGGCGATGGATGTGATTACCATCCTTCGCAAGAAACGGCAAATTGTGACGGGTTACGAAATCGAGCTCAGCGCTGAGCAGCGGGAAGAATATCCCCAAACCTTTACCAAAGTTACAATCAAACACAAACTGCGCGGCAAGATCGATCCGGCGGCAGTGGAGCGGGCGATCGAGCTCTCGGAGACCAAGTATTGCTCGGTGGGGGCAATGATTGCGAAGAGCGCCAAAATTGAAGTCACGTTTGATATTGTGGAGGACGGGTCCGAGCTTTGAACGAATAACTGACCCTGGGCAGGGATGTGAAGTGTCTTGCCTGGTTTCCCCTCCGGAAATTTTGTGAAGGAGTCGCTTGCCGAGGCGCGAAGGCGCAAAGAAAGATTCGCAGGGTGCGAATTTGTAGGATGTCAGAGTAGATGAAAATGTCCGTATTGATATCAAAGCAGGAACCGCAGCTCGATGCCACAATTCGTGATAATTCTCGCCACGGTTAGTAAAACGATCCTAGACGTTTGTCACTGTTGTTGAAATAGTCCTATCCGCACCCATTCCGCCGAGGCGGGCGTTTGGCCAATCGGGGTAGTTTCCGAGTGCGCCATTTTAACCGGCCGGGGCAGGTCGGTAAACGCTGGGCGACAAGGGAGGGGTAATCATGAGTTGGCTACCCGCATCGAGCTATTCGCTCCGCTGTCCGGCCGGGCGTCAACACTCACCTGTAGCCGGAGGAACGCAACCAAACAACTTTTGAGCACGAAGCATAGTACAATACAGAAGACGACATAACCGGGCACGGCTTGGGCGGCCTGTGACATCAGCGCTCTTGTTGTGCGGACTTGAACCAATCGATTTGCGAGTGAGACCGGGAGGAAACCATGCATCGAGAGGACCAGTTCATCCCCGAATTGATCGTGCGCGGCGGGTTCGCCGCACTCGACTTCTACAAAAGTGTCTTTGGCGCCGAAGAAGTACACCGAATGACGAAACCGGGCAGCGAGAAGCTCATTCATGGCGAATTGACTTTGGACGGACACAAGTTCTTCGTCTGCGACGAGTTCCCCGCGAGCGAAGGTGGGACCTGCAAGTCGCCAGAGACGCTCGGCGGAACGGGCGTGCGCATCACTCTTCTGGTAGACGATGCGGACGGGATTGTCGAGCGCGCGGTGGCAGCCGGCGCGCACGTCAGCATGCCCGTGCAGAACATGTTCTGGGGAGGACGTTACGGGAAGATTGTCGACCCTTTCGGGCACGAGTGGGGGATTAACCAACAGGTGAAAGAGCAGAGTCACGAAGAGACTCAGATAGCGGCCGACGAATTCTTCGCGAAGCGACAATAACTGGAAACGTCGTTGACAGCCAGATCCTGTTGGCACCGATTGCTCGCGAATGACGTTAGAACTCTATCGGGAGTGACCCGGCGCGAGAATGTTTGGGGAACAGGAAGATGCTGGTTCGCCGGGTCACTCCCGATAGAGCCGTTTGAATGAAGCCGCTGGCGCGGCAGACACGGCCGGCTATCACTCTCTTTCGCCGCGGCGGCGGAAGGCAAATTACAGAAGTAGTTAGAGTATCAACCGAGAAGCGCCACTAGCATTCGCAGAAAGGTCGCCTGATCGCATGGCCTCAATCTGTTCTCGGAAAACCATTTCAACATGATTCAGCGTTTTCGTCGGGGTCTGGCCGGTGAACTCTTCGAAATCGTGAACCATGTGCATCTGATCGTAATATCCAGATTCGTGGGCAACATCGGTCCACGATTTGCCAATTGACTTAGCCTTGCTCTCCAGCGCCGCTTCGAACCTGGCGATGCGGGCGTACCACTTGGGCGGCAAGCCAACCTGCTGGATGAACTTGCGCTCGAATTGACGCATGCTTAGACCGGCGCTGTGCGCGAGAGCGGAAATCCGAATCTGCCCACTGGTGAGGAGGATCCTGCTTGCCGCTGCCCACACGCCGTCAGCGCTAGCCACAGTCAGGGAGCGCCGAAGCAGAAAATCGCCGGTAATTCGGGCACGCTCGGCAAACGAACCGCAGACGCTGAGGCGCTGCTCCAGCCGTGATATCGATGGGCCAAGAACTGCACGCGCCTCGAAGTCACGGTCCGTCAGCTCATCCATCGGTATGGAGAATAGCCGATGCAAGCCCGCCGGCTGGAAGAAGATCACGAATGACTCGGGTTTCCCTCGAATCAGAAGCTCTATCCGGCGGTGTGTTTGCATACCAACCACCACCGCGCGAGGTGATGTCTCGATGCCGGAGCGGCCCATACGGCGAACCCCGCAAGGGTCGCCGAACATGAATTCCAGAATGGGCGCGGCTCGAGCCGGCACCGGGTGTACTAGAGTGGCGCCGTCCAAGCGTCCTTCGCGCTGAGCGTAGAACCTGACATATTCTTCCAGCCCCGGCGCGGGCCTAAGGAAACGGATAAGGTGCATGACTACGCTGCTTCCGCGAAATACACGACTTCACAGTGCCGGCTACGATACCACAAAGTCGCTGTCATGTCACCGCGGGTAGTGGGTCAGTTTGCTGTAGCGGCGCTCTATAAGCGCCGGAAACTGTTGAGAAATAAAGTTCGGCGGTCACAGACCGCCGCTACAGCAACCAAACTGCACTACTACCTCACCGTGGGCATTGAGCGAGCCAGCTCGCAAACCGGTGCCAGGCTGCACTCGGACCGATGAGGCTCGCCCGAAGCGGCCCAGATACAAACATCGCAACCGCCAGCGTCAACGTCAGCGGATGAACTCGTCTCGTCAGCAGGCAATCCCTCATCACGGCAGCCGCCAGGAACATCGAAATCGGTACAAGAATGATCGCTGGTGGCAGGGCGGCAAGCCGAGGTGTGTGACCGATGAAATGGGCGAGGGGAGCGCCCATGAGCGCGATGTTCGCGAACAGCATCAGGCGCTTGTGGGTTTCTGGTCGACGCCGATAAGCAAGCGCGGCTGTGGCCAGCGCGGAGAAGATGAGTAGGTCGCCAAACGGAAATATGGATTCGTACAACGGGTCGTGGTCGATTTTGAGATCGCCGCTCAGATCGAACCCACGCCGCACCATCGAGACAGTTGTCGCAAATGCAAGAGGGATCATCAACGCGAGGACGAACCCTGCGGCGACGCCGACCCGTCGGTGAAGCGCAATGTGCCGGGTGGCGACAAGCCTGCTCTGGACGAGAAAAATGGCAAGCCAGACGAAGAATACGATGCCGTGTGCCGCGACGAGCGGTGAAAGCGGCGCGCGCCGTGCTGCGGTATGCACAATCGAGGGCGCGAATCCAGTCGTGGCTACAGAGAGCATCGCAACCGCCAAACCAGTAAAGAACCAACGCTCGACCGCAGCCTTTTTCCGCACTTTCGATGAGGCCTGACATGATGCCGTCGCCATGCCCGATCCTTGTCCTGCTCTTCACGGTTTCGTGGAGGCAGATACAGATACTAGTCGCACCGTAGACGTTAGAATAGTAAAAATGCGACACATCAGACTGTGGTTCACTTGTGGCCGAATGACGCGCTATCCCGAAGTTGGCGCCCTTCGGCGACAGGGGCCTTGCGGCGAACATAGCGCGTTTACTCATCCCTGACGCCGTAGTGTTGGCCGGCGCACTCCAACGCCAGGATGGTCGCTCGCTTGCCATCCATGGGGGTGAGGACCGCACTCCTTCGCGCCCGCGTGTACCACGGCAGGAGCCTGAGCTTCCGCCACGATAGGATCTTTTCATTAACCGTGGCATGTTTTTTCAACAACTATGGCAAGAAATTTCAGTAATTCTGACAACCTACAGAGTTGCAATGCCTTTTGCTCCTTTCTAATCTTCGCTTCAGTCAGTATGACAATCCACGGTGTTCGACCTATGCGGATTGGGCGGAGAGTTGAACGGGCCTGCTGAAGGATTTGGCTTCTGGAGATTCTTTCGAACAATCTCTCGCAAAGGCGCAAAGAATGGGCCGGTTTTGCAACCCATCCCTCCGGGGTTTTTTCTTGCCTGCACGTCTCGCGTCCTGAATGTGGCCGTTTCTAACCTGGATTGTTCTCGAAGTCTTGCTTGAGGACCGTCCGGGCACATAACTATCGCTTCGTCAATGGCAAGGTCTTTCTGGGTTTTCGGGACATGCCAGCCAGCGCGGGCACCCTTCGGTTCGGCCTTTTCACGTCTCTTCCCCACTCTTCGGGAAGTTCGTCGCCTTCCATTGGAGGATTACCTTTCCCGGCGCGGTCAAGAATCCGCAGCGTTTTAGCACGATCAGCGCGGCGAGCCCGCTCGCAGAAATATACTTCAGTACGCAGGGCGGAAACCTTCTCCGCCACAGCCACGTTGATGAGTTGATTCAGCGCTACTCCTTCGCTTTGCGCCGCCTTGCGGGCCTCATCCATTAAAGACGGCTGGAGCCACAGTGCAAAATTATTTCTCCTCATGGTATTGAACTCCTGATCCGCTGAAGCGCCCATCGCGGAAGAATCGCTGCACAATCAAAGTCCCTGCCGGTTCCTGCGAAATCACGTTGGTTGAACGTCACGATGGCATGGGCGTTGCCGTTTACGGCTGTTTCCAGAACCATGTCGTCATTTGGATCTGATAACCTGGGCCGCCAGCGAAATGCAAGACTAACCGGCTTGGCAACGGCCGCCGAGAGTTAAGGACTCGCTGGACCTCTGCGTTGGTCAGTCCACACGCGGCCAGGTGTTCAGGCCGGGTGAGAACAGCCTCGTACTCAAGTATGAGTGGAACCGAGAGCAGCAGATCAAAACGTTGGTCCAGCGCACTGAGCAAAAGCTGCCGCGACGCTCCTCTGCTGCTCCTCAAGGCCGCAACCAGAACAGCGGTATCGAGAACATAGGAGGCCCTCACGTTTTCAGGATATTGCGAGCAATATCGAAAATCAAGAGCTCAAACCGGTCAATGAGCGATGGCGGGCGCTGCCGGACGACTCGCGGGCGGGCACAAGGCCCGCCCCTACTTCGCCCCTACGGCGCTGAGCCCGGCAAAAGCCCGATCCAGGGTCGGGGGCGGGAAAAGCTCAGGATGGATGAGATGAGCGAGGATTTCCAGGCTTTCGACAATGCGCGGGCCGGGACGGCTGAAATACGAAGATCCGTCCGTGGCGTAAACTCGTCCCGATTGAAATGCAGGGAGTTCGAGGACCCCCGGCAACGCGGCCAGAAGTTCACCTTCCTTTAGATTCCGCTCCAGGCCGAAACCACAACAGGTGAGCACAATGACTTCCGGCGCAAATTGCAACACCTTTTTCCACTCGATGCGATAGCTCGGACGCCCGTCATTGGCCAGCCCGTCTTCGCCACCCGCCAGTTCGACGAGTTTCTTCATCCAATGGCCGCCGCAGTATGGAGGATCCACCCATTCCATGCAGAAGACGCGGGGCCGTACCGCGATTTCCTTGGTTTGGCCGGCGACAGCCGCAACCCGCGCGAGAAGCGTCTTGACCAGCGCGCGCCCTTCCTGATCGCAGCCCAACTCTCTTCCAACAGTCAGAATGTTTTCAAAGATGTCACCAAGGCCGTGCGGTTCGAGGTTGATGACCCGAGGATGGGAACTCAATTGGCTGGCGGCGACCTGAACGCGGTCAAAAGAGACGGCACAAACGTCGCACAGCCGCTGGGTTAGGATCAAGTCCGGGGCCAGCCGCTCCAGCAAGTTGAGGTCGAGCTCGTAAATCGATCCCTGGCCGGTGAGCGCGGAGCTGACGGCCTTATCGATTTCGAGGCTGCTGGCGCCGGGAGGAATGGCGCTGCGAGTGACCTGGGGAAGATTCAGAGCCTCGGGCGGGAAATCACACTCGTGGGTGACACCCACCAGCGATTCAGCCATGCCCAGGGCAAAGATCATTTCCGTCGAGCTTGGCAGGAGGGAGACGATTCGCATGAAGGTTGCAAGCCGGCTGAAGCGCCGCGGGCGGGCACGAGGCCCGCCCCTACAAAAAAACCACGGACCGTTATTGCGTCTCGGCAATCGCCAGCGTCCGGCGGTGCTTCACCCATACATAAGTCCCAAAGAGAATCCCGGACCAGGCCAGATCACCCAAAATGGTGTTGCGGAAGAATGGCAACCCCGCCACGTAGCATTCCCAGACGCCCCGGATATTGTGGGGGTACATGGTGGAGGCTGTGGCCCAACCGAAATTAGTAATCAGGAAAAAGCTGGTGGAAGCAGCGATCGAGGCCGTCGCCACGCGCCTGACTGTCAGCCTGGAACCGAGTACCCAGCCCATGATGCCAATCAAGAGAAAAGCGCCCCAAGTGAACGGGCTGAAGAACCCGTAAGCATTATGGTAAAGGAATCGATCCACCAGGAAATCGCTCACCAGCAGCGCCGCGAAGGGAACCGCCAGGGATTCAACTTTGTTGCGGAAAGTGGCGCCACTGAAAAGGAACATTGCCGCCAGCGGAGTCACGTTCCACGGGTGCGGCACAATCCGGAAGAGTACCGCCGCGATCACAAAAAGATAGGCCATGCTGAGTCACCTCTCAGAGCAAAATTATAACGGAAATTTTCTGCTTGTGCGCAACAAAGAATGCTTTCCGAAAAAAGTGGCGAGTGACAAGTGACGAGTGATAAGCCACCGGCCTTTTGACGGGTCCTCAACGAGACTTCGCCGAATCACTCAGAATATCGCTGTAGCGATTGCGCGCCACGACCAGGTAATGAATGCCGGATAGGATGGTGATGGCCGCCGCAAGGTAAATCCAGAAGGTTGCAAAGGGCTTTGTGACTCCACCCACATGGGCTTTGTAGCCCAGCGCCACGATGACGGTTGCCACTTGCACGGCTGTGGACGCCTTGCCGAGGCTGGTGGGCGGGAAAGGACGATAACCTGCGACCAGGCTGATGACCAGCGCGATGAGCAGCATTCCAATATCGCGGCTGAGCACGATGATGGTGAGCCACCAGGGGAGAACTCCGCAGAAGGATAGGACAAGGTAGGCGGTGGTGAGCAGCGTCTTATCCGCAAGCGGGTCAAGCGCCATTCCGAGTGAAGAAACCTGATGATAGCGCCGCGCTACTAAACCATCTGCCACGTCGGAGACTGCCGCCGCCGCCAGCACGCCCATGGCGCCCGCATAGTGCCGGTCCAGGACCAGGATGGCAAAGAGCGGAACAAAAACCAGCCGCAGAATCGTTATTTGATTTGCAGGCGTAAGGACGCGAGAAGTCATAGCTCCTCATTACTATAAAAATTCAGGATGACCCTGTCAATCCGCAGGAACGGAAGGGAGATAAACCGGCCTGAGTGGGATGAAATGCCTGCGGAATGAAGACTGGAAGGCTGCCAAGGGATTTGGTAGTGACGCAGTTTGCTGTAGCGGCGCTCATAGAGCGCCGCTACAGCAAAGAAACTGAGACACTACCCGGGATTTCAGGAAGTTGCAGGAATGCCGAGATACTCCTGAACGGTCATGCCCCCGCGCTCATGAAAGATGTCAGAGAGCGATGGCTCCGGGCCAGCGGCCTCATCCAAAGCGATGCGTTCGACGCGATGCACGGGATAGAAAGCGGTGGCCATGCAGAGTTCGCATGTGCCTTCGCGCAGAGGCTGTTGAAGAAACTCGTCAAAAGAATCAAGGTTGATGCCGCGCAGCGTCACTCCCTCGGGCCGGATCCTGACGAGCTCATCCCAAATTCTTTCGCGCGGAGAAATAAAAGTGGCGATGACGATGCTGTGAGGGTCGATCATAAGACATTGGATGTATTCCGGAGTTGTGTTGAATCCGCTGCTGGCGACTTGCGGCAGCGTTCACTGCCGGTAAGGACGCAAACCGGGTGCGACGTGCAAAACTGTCCCGGTGATTTCTTGAAGCTGATCAAAGGTGACCTGCGGCGAAAGCTCCTTCAACACCAACCCCTGCGGCGTTACCTCCATCACGGCCAGGTCCGTTACAATCTCATGCACCACCCCGGCGCCCGTCAAAGGAAGGGTACACTGCTTCAGGATCTTCGGTTTGCCGTCCTTGGTAATGTGCTCCATAGCCACCACCACGCGGTTGGCTCCAGCCACCAGGTCCATGCTGCCGCCCATGCCCTTCACCATCTTGCCCGGAATCATCCAACTGGCCAGATTGCCTTTCTCATCCACTTCCATTCCGCCCAGCACGGTCAAGTCCACGCGGCCGGCGCGAATCATGGCAAAGGAATCGGCGCTTGAGAAATACGAAGTGCCAGGGATTTCCGTTACGGTTTCTTTGCCAGCGTTGATCAAATCCGGATCCTCCTCACCTTCGTAGGGAAATGGTCCAACACCTAACATGCCATTTTCGGATTGCAACACGACTTCAATGCCCGGTGGGATGAAGTTCGAGACCAGCGTGGGAATGCCGATACCAAGATTGACGTAATAGCCGTCCTTTAATTCCAGGGCAATGCGGCGGGCGATTTGTTCGCGTTTGTCCATAAGAGAGCGAGAGCCAGACACTATTGCTTAAGCTCTTGCAGAATTGAGTCGATAGCCTGCTCGGCTTGCCAATCGCTGCGGCTAGCCAGTCTGTACAATTCGCGGACCAATGGCGAATCGTGGACTTGGAGTTCTTCCGGCGGCATCCTTACGTTAGGCGCACTTCCAGGCAAAGGAACGTGCGCTGGCGGAACTCGCACCTCAGTTTCCTTCGATGGATTCTCGATTGAGGAAACGAGGTCCGGGGGTGGCACCCAAAACGGGTGGAAGAGTGTAAGTAATTCCCGACCGTCAATGTCTCGCAGCCGAAAGTAATACCTCGTCCCAGTCTCCTCACCGATCAGGATGCTAAACCGGCCCTTAAATGCGCTAGTAAATTCGTTAAGCTTTGCCGTGGGCCGCCAGGTAACCTTCCCTTCTTTCGTAGCCTTAATAAGCTGCTGAAGCAACTCCGTATTTTTGTCTTGGACCATGGCTCAGTCTTCGTCCTTTCTTCGGACTTCTGTGCTTCACCCAGAACACTGCTAATGAGCCCGGCGGCTTCAATTTGTGCCTGAGACGCCGAATATAAATCTCCAGAATCTAATTGTCTCACAAACGACTCTGCAGCTGTGCCGGCAATAGAAGTTGCTAACGTAGCAACATCAACAAGATTATTCTCACCCGTCTCGGAAAGATAGTCTCCCCATCGTTCCAAGGCTATCCGGCAATCTCCCGAAACCTCAGTGGCCCGGAGTTGCACGAGGTCCCACTTTTGGTCTTTGAGAAAAATAGCGATTTGCTCCAAGCTCCTGCGTGCATCCTCAAGGACTTCCACGAAGTTTTTCAGGCGCGCAGCAGAACGAGCATCCTGTGCCGCTTGTTTTGCCTTCGTTGCGACAATGAGCACCCATACACTGATAGCCAGGCCAGCGACGCTGGCAAGATTCCCCCAATTTTGCGTCAGAAATCCGCTCACCGGCTTCGCACAGTCCTTTTCTCAATCAGCTTTTCGTAATTTTGCCCCTGAAAAATCCGTTTCACGTAGATGCCAGGCGTCACAATGGCATTCGGATCGAGAGAACCCAACGCTACCAGCTCTTCGACTTCAGCAATCGTGATCTTAGCGGCGGTGGCCATCACCGGGTTAAAGTTGCGGGCGGTGCGGCGATAAATCAGATTCCCCCAACGATCCCCTTTCCAGGCTTTGACGCACGCATAATCTGCCGTTAACGCACGCTCCAGCAGATAGGGGCGGCCGTCAAACTCGCGGACTTCCTTGCCTTCAGCCACTACAGTTCCGAAGCCGGTGGGCGTGTAGAATGCGGGAATGCCCGCGCCCGCAGCGCGCATGCGCTCGGCGAAAGTGCCCTGCGGAGTGAGCTCGAGTTCGATTTCTCCTTTCAGCGCCAAATCCTCAAGCGTCTTATTCTCGCCCACGTAGCTGCCAATCACTTTGCGAATCTGACCGCTCTTGAGGAGCTTTCCCAGACCGAAGGAATTAACGCCGGCATTGTTGCTAATGACCGTAAGGTTTTTCAAACCCTTGCGGCGAATGGCGTCAATCAGGTTCTCCGGGATGCCGCACAAACCAAACCCACCAAACATGATCGACGCGCCATCGGGCACGTCAGCGATGGCAGCATCCGCATTGGGATACGTCTTATTCATTGAAGATCGATCTCCGGACGACGTCAGATCCAACCAACGCCCTATGATTCAGGCGAGGTGATAATAAGCTTTCATATTGCCGATCAGCGGATAGAGCGCGTAGCGCCGGACCTCCAGAATTTGTTTGAGATGCCCCAGATCGTGGAAGGCCCACTCATAAATGTATTCTTCCGCTGTCATCTCTCCCACCTGGTGGTGGACACCCTTGCGTTTCAACTGGCCCGGGCGAAGGGTGCGGAGCCAGCGGACATTGGCGCGGCGCTGGCGAGAAAGCGATTCAAGGGAACGGTAAGGGTCCACACGGTTGTAATGCAATTCAATCACCCGTTTTTCCTGATCGAAAAGCGGAAGGAACGGAGTCTCTTCATTCACAATCGCATCAACTCTCGACCTCATGCCGTTTTCCTCCACGTCATCGAGATGAGCGAGAATTTCCTGAACGGACCATTTACTCTCCGCCGGCCGGGCCTTGATTTGCCGCAGGGGGATTTGCCGGACTTCGCGGCGTAATTTTTCGGGAGTGGTAGCGAGGATTTCAAGAGCCTCTTTTAGCATCGGACGCTCTCCTGGCGGATAGTATACCTTAAGTGCAAATCTTGATAATCTTGCGGCGCTTCGCGGTGGCGCAGTTTAGAGGCGGGAGTGCGGTCTGCGACCGCCGAACTTGAATTCTCAACGATTTCCGGCGCTCATAGAGCGCCGCTACAGCGTCCGGGGCCGGCGCTAACGTTTTTTCAAGCGGTTGCGCAGATGGGCGGCGCGCTTGAAGTCTTGTTCGATGGCGCGCTCAGAAAGCCGCAACTTCATCTCTTCAAGCTTCTGGATAAAGGCGTCGAGAGCATCCTGAATGTTGCCGTGATTAGTCAGGAGGATGTCGCGCCAAAGGGAATAAGGACTATCAGCAAGGCGCGTGAAATCGAGCAGTCCGGGTCCGGCCAAGTCACTCGATTCCAAGGAGCGCGTTTCCATTAATTCGCCTAGCAGACTGGCAAGACCCGTTGAAAGCAACTGGGGCAGGTGGCTGGTATACGCAACCACTTGGTCATGGACTTCAGCCGTGGTTACATGCAGGCGAGCGCCGGCCCGGCGGATCAACTCGCAGAAAGCCTTCGCCCGCGGATCTTCCATGTCTTCGGGCCTTAACGGAGTTAAAGCATAGGAGGCCTGGGCGAAGAGGGTGGCTTCGGCAGAATCGATTCCCGATGATTCTTTGCCGGCAAGCGGATGTCCGCCGAGAAACAACGCTCCGGAATTGAATGATTCCTTGGCGCGGCGGCAAATGCCGGACTTGACGCTTCCCACGTCCGTGACCAACGCCGAGGGCTGAGCCTGCCTTGCAAACCAGGGAATGAGAAGAGAAATCCTGCCAACCGGCGCCGCCAGAATGATCAAGTCAGTACCGCGCACCGCAGCTTCCAGGTTTTCGTGACCTTCGTCAATCGCCCCGCGCTGCATAGCTCGCCTTAGAACTGAGCGGCGGTCAATGCCGATTCGCACTCCTTGGAATCCTGCAGCTTTGAGCGCAAGTCCCCATGACCCGCCGATCAGGCCAGTGCCCACAATGGCAATCCGGCGGAAAGGAATTTCTTTCGCCGATGGAGTCGATATTTTTCTCAGTTTAGTAGCTCCTTGGCTGGTGAGTGCTGGCTGCTAATGGAATCACCGGGAAGATGCAGAGACTGGAAAGGGAGCATCAGATCGTCCGGCTGACGGCAGGAGCTATCAACCGCAATTGCCGCATCAGTTCTTCGAACTGGTCTGGGTAAAGCGCCTGGGGCCCATCGCTCAGCGCGTGCTCTGGGTCGTTGTGTACTTCCAGCAACAAGCCATCGGCGCCAGCGGCGACCGCAGCGCGCGCCAGGGGAATCACCTTATCACGCCGTCCTGAAGCGTGTGACGGGTCGGCGATAATGGGCAGGTGCGACAGCTTATGAATGACGGGAATCGCGGAAACATCCAAAGTGTTGCGCGTCGAATTTTCAAAAGTCCGGATGCCGCGCTCGCAAAGGATCACATTGTAGTTTCCGCCGGCCATAATATATTCCGCGGAGAGAAGCAGTTCTTCGATGGTGGCGGAGATGCCGCGCTTCAACAAAACGGGCTTTGTGACTTTCCCAAGCTCGCGCAGCAGATTGTAATTCTGCATATTGCGCGCACCCACCTGAAGAACGTCCACGTAATCAAGCATCATCGGAATCTGGGTTTGGTCCATCACTTCGGAAACGACGAGCAGGCCGTTCTGGTCCGCAGCATGGCGCATCAGCTTGAGGCCTTCCGGTCCCATCCCTTGAAAGCTGTACGGAGAGGAGCGCGGCTTGAAGGCGCCACCGCGCAACGCCCGCGCGCCGGCCCGGGAAACAGCGCCGGCAATGATGTTAATCTGCTCCGGACTTTCCACGCTGCACGGCCCTGCCATCACTACGACGTTGGGACCGCCCACCGCCACTCCATTCCCAATTTGGATCACGGACCCTTCGGGACGGAAATGCCGGCTTGCAAGCTTATAAGGCGAGACGATGCGATGGACTTCCTGGACAGCCTCCATCAGCTCGATTTCGCGCGTATCAAAATCGACTTTAGCGCCCACTCCGCCCAGCACCGTCTGTAAGATTCCAGTGGAACGGTGAATGTCGAAGCCAAGCTGCATCAGGCGGCTGATCACGGCCTGAATCTGTTCTTCCGTCGCGCCTTCCTGCATTACCACTGTCTCTTATACACATCTCC
>CALCEB010000240.1 GCA_937900045.1 uncultured Acidobacteriota bacterium | reverse complement strand
AGGAATTATGGCCGGGCGTCACATCGCGTACGCTTAACTGCAAAGGCGCGCACCGGGGGCCGCGCTAAGGAAATCCGGAATTAAGTGTTTCGAGCAAAGAAAGGGTTCTCGACCCCCGCAAAGCGACGGGAGCTTGTGGAGAATTACGCCGCTCGAAAGTTGAATCGCACCTTGGGGATTGAAGCTCCCAGAGTTTCGATTTGCGCCAAGTTCCGTGTTCCCACGCCAAGCTTCTCTGCAAGCCGCAGGGTGCTGTCACACCTTTCGAATGGCGCTGTTCCGCGATCTGCCATGGGATCAAATCCCATCAGAGCGGTGGCCACGGCGTCTGTCGAAACACAATTTCTCCCGGCAATTAAAAGGCCGGGGTGAACGGGCTTGCAGCCGGAGACCCAAGGGCCTTCTCCGCCCTTAATCGTCTGGATGCCGTCGATGATAGCCAGATGAACAGGGCGGGCCGCCACCAAATCGGCGGAAACTCGCGGGACCCGGAACCCCGGATATTTGGAGCAGTGCGGATTAACCAGCGGAGGAGCGCTGCTGGAGGCTAACCGGTGCCCATCATGAATCAAACCCCGTCCCCCCTTCGGCAGCAGGCTCGGTTCATCTTTTCCGGCGCCCTCTCCATAGATCGTGCAAGGCGTAATCCCGAAACAATTCTTCGTGGTTAAGGTCACGCCTGCCGTTGCATGTTCCTTGAGCTTGGCAAGAGAAACAAAGACGTCGCAGTCCTGGTAAGCATGGTTCAAATCATAACCTTGGAACATCAGACCGCCGCCCGGAACCATGAAGCGTGAATATTTCTTTCCATTGCCCAAATAATTTGTGTTCTCGAACTCCACCCGCGCCGCGGCTCCCTGGAAGTCTCGCGGATCCCAGTGGGCCTGCCGCATGAACTCCTCAAGAGGTTCGGCAGTGGACCAGGGACTCTCCAGTAGCCGGATGCGGCGGGCCCCAGCCCGGTCCAGTAAGTGGAGGGTAGAGCCGATGACCTGTGGATGAACCCAGTGGGTCATTTCGAGAGGCAAATTGCCGAGCTGGTCGCTGGTCGAACCGGTCAGGTTTAGCTTGATCGCCACCGTCTTGCCTCTCACCAGTTTTTCCAGCCCGCCGAGTTGATCGAACATCGTCCCCAGTGTTGGAAGAACTTCAGGACCGTAGGTGCGAGACACACCCACAGCGACGGGCGCGCTCGGCGCCTGCCGGCTGAACAAAAAACCGACCGAGGAGAGACCGAAACCCGCTGCGATGCCGCCCATTGCACGAATCGCTTGCCGTCGAGTACAAAGCATGTCATTCATAGGCTGAGTTCCTCCATCCCTAATCATAACTACACCGCAATGCCGGCAGAGTCAAATCGATTTCCAGCCGCCCGACCGGTGAGCGTTCCTTGAAGCCGCGTTCACTTTCGCTGCCCCGGGTTAATTCTCCGGAAGCACCCGGATGTAGAGATCCTTGAACCGGATCCGGAAATTGTGCTGGCCGGTGTGGATTTGCAGAGCGATCTGTCCGTCCGCAAACCTGGCCGGGGTGTAAGTGTAGTCTACAATCTGGACGCCATTCAGGTGCGTAACGATGTGATTGCCCTCAACCATGAGTTCAAGCGTATTCCATTGGCCGAGGGGTTTAATCGCCTTTTCGCCCGTCTCGGACGGCAATGCTACCCAGCCGCGGCCTCCACTTTCATAAAGGCCGCCAGTGTGTCGCGCCGGGTCGATCTCCGCCTGCATGCCCTCGATATCCGGCCCATCCTTGGGATTCATTCCGGTGATGTGTGAATGGAAAAAGAGGCCACTGTTGCCCTCTGTTTCGCAATTGAACTTCAGTGTGAGTTCGAAGTTTTTATAGCTCTTGTCCGTGACGAGGTAGCCATACTTTGCGGTAACGCTTTCTCCCAGGATGGCGCCGTGACTGGCAATCCACTTTTCGGTACCGTAGGGTTTCCAGCCGTTCAGATCTCTGCCGTCAAAGAGTGCTTTCCAACCTTGTCCGGCAGGCTTTTGCGCGCGGGCGGGAATACCGATGAGCAGGACACAGAAAATCAGCCAAGCTGTGGATTTCATAATCCTTCCTTCACGTTGGGAATTTGCTTTTCCGAGTTTCTTGAAACGCCGCACTATACCACAAAACCATTCCGCCGCTTGCCGTAATCAGTGGGCAGTGGCGGCGCTACAGATTATCTTTTCCCTTGACAAACATCCACCATTTTGTTAGCGCTTGGTTACCCCTCGTAACGCCCTCTTTTTTGGCGTGTGCCGGTTTTTCCTTGTAAGCGACTCCAAATTTCCTTCGCAAAGGAGTATTCCTATGAATTCAAAGGCTTTAATCCCGGCAGCTCGCCACTCCAATGCCCGGAAGTCCACCGGACCCAGGAACCGCGCCGGGAAGACAGGATCGGAGCACTAAAGGATTCCTTTCAGGAACAAACCTAAAACTTATTGAAAACAAAGGAAGACTCGAGGAACAAACCGGAACAAAGCTAAAAATTTCATGTAACGGATTGAATCGAAAAGGGTAACTTGCATTTCACTGCCAAAGCTAAGCATTTAACACAAAACAAAGGGGTTATTTTGTAGCCTGTGTAAATCTTAGGTTTGGTTAGAGGGTTTTCTGGTTTGGCTTGATGCCGCCACAGCAAATTGCGCCACCACCCGCGAAGCAGACGGACTGAAAACCGGAAGCAAGGGTAGTAGAATACACCGGTCAATCAAGGGCGTTCATCCCGGCGAAGCGCCCAAAACCGGGTAGCATCATCTTTGGAGGATATGAGTGGATTCGAGTCCAAAAGCTACGGCTGAATTCGATGTGAACGATTTTTGTAATCGCTTCTCCTTGATTTATGGTGGGGCCATTTCCGACGTTCTAGACGAAATGGGCTACCACCAACAGGTATTGCCCCATGAAATTCAAGGGTTGACGATCGACCAAAAAGTTGCCGGTGTCGCCATGACGGTGGAGGGTGAAATGACGGCCAGCGAAGATCCGGAGGAGATCTTCGTTCCCATCCTTCAAATGCTTGGAGATCTGCAACCCGGTGACGTCATTGTCTCCCAACCTCACGACAACGTGAGCGCGCACCTGGGCGAGCTTTCGGCCGAGAGCGCGAAGTTCCGGGGAGCACGGGGAGCTGTGATCGACGGCGGCGCCCGTGACATCGACTACATTTTGAAATTAGGTTTCCCAGTTTTTTGCCGCTATCGGACCCCCGCCGACGTAATGGGCCGTTGGAGGCTGACTTCCTATGGCAAGCCGGTTCAAATTGGCCGGACCAAGATTGAGCGCGGTGATTTCATTGTGGGAGATAAGGACGGAGTGGTGGTGATCCCTCGCCCGGTTATCCGCGAGGTCCTGACGCGCTCCGAAGAGGTCGTCAGCACGGAAAATCTTGTCCGAAAAGCCGTGCTCGCGGGAGTTCATCCTTTGGACGCCTACCGGAAATACGGTCGATTTTAGTTTTCGCAGCTCCGAAGGTCCTTTAACTATTGACTGGGCCTTTGTGCGGACTTATACTTACCCGTGTAGGGGCAATCGTATTGAAAAGCAAGAGGAAGGACCCACATGGACCCATTATTCCGCAAGGTTTTCCGGCACGCATTAATTGCATTGATTGCCCTTTCAGGAATGATTGCTTTCCCGGGGTGGCGACCATCCTTTTCCAAGGCTTCGCAGCAGAGTGCTGTATCCCTCCCGGCGGCGTCCCTTCGCTTTAACCGCCCTGTTGAAGGCTTGATTCGTCCTGGTCAGGCGTTGGTGTGGAAAACGCCGGCACTCCAGGCGGGCGCGCTCTATTCGGTGGATATCAGCCTGAATGATCCGACCAATCTTACTACCTCCGATGAGCTCGTGCCTCGCAAGATCGCTTCTCCAATCACCTTCAACGTGGTGAAGAAGGACGTCATCCCGGTGGTGGCGCGAGTTGTCGCGAGTTTTGACTCGGAGGGAAACCCCGAGATCAGCAAAAAGCTGCATTCCGGCGATCCGGGAACCTATTTCATTGTCCGTGCGGCCAAGGCCGGGTCAGCCCGTCTCACACTGAGCGCCCCGTCCAGCGTGGACCCCGCTCCCATCGGTTTCAAGGCAGCCGTTCGTCCGCTGAAAGTGAGCGCTGCAGATCAGCCTCAAATTGCTCCAAATACGGCGCGCGACTGGCAGCACGCCTCGCCCATGGTTCTGGGCAAGACCGTCTTCGGGACCTCCGATGACATCGAGTACCTTTACAACACGGACGAAGGCAAAGTCGGGTGGCAATGGCTGACGTTCGATTACAATCTGCCCAAGCCGAAGCTCGTCTTCTTTGAATTGGATTTGCTCGACCGGGACGTTCCATGTACGTTGAAAATCTACCGGCTGGAAAACGGTCCGCAGGGCGCGCATCTGGTGGAATACACGCAAGGCAAGGACCCTACCGAAATCCGCCATGATGACCAGACCGACGCGCTGGTAGATTTCAAAATGATCACGCGCGTGCTGACTCCCGGGCGCTATTATTTGAGTGTCAAATCGAACCACCCGCACTGGAGCCTGCGCACGGCCCTCTATGACGTGCCGCCCTACCAGAGCCCGCGTGAGGCGGCGCAGGTGGCGATGCGCTATATGGTGGACGTTGGAGATTCCTTCTTCTCCAATACACCTCGTAAGGGCGCCGTGCTCACCCGCGCCGAAAACGTCACCGATGAGACGGAACGCTGCATCACCTGCCATCCCGCCCATTTCACCATGCTCTCAACGCTCACGGCGCAGCGCCATGGCTATTCCGTGGTAAACGAGCCGGAATACAAGTTCATGATGGACAAGCTTTATAACGCGCCCGCGCCGTTCTACGGATTTCCGAACACTTACTGGCTGCGCTTTGAGCTGGCGCCCACCAACGGCATCAGCCGCCTGGGCAAAATGCTCCTGATGTATGAAGATTCGGTGAGCCATCGCCCCACTGAAACACCCGGCGAGAGCGCCCATTACATCCGGCTGGTCTACGATGCCCGCACCTTGCTGCCTCGCGTGGATACGGCCCACTCCGTCGCGGAGTTTCAGCCGGTCAAGAGCCGCAACTATGAATTTGACGGGAACCGGCCCATCAGCGACTTCCGGGTTGCGTCGGACTCATGGTTTGTCCTGAATGATCTCGCCCGGCGCGGTCCCAACGCGACTGACGCCCAAAGCGCCGGCCACTTGAAAGCGCTCATGACCACCGCGCCCACCAACGATCTCGAAGATATCGTGGAGCAAACCAAGGGTATGGTGGCGATGGGCGATGCGCGCTTCAAACCCATCATCGCCGCCAACATTCAGAAGATTCTGGCGAAGCAGCACACCGACGGCGGTTGGGTGACGGCCGAGTATATGTCCAACGAACAATTCTTTGACGCCGCCGCCCGCGCCCCGTTCGAAAAGAAAAGCGACCCTAGCCTGCAATTCATGACCGGTGAAGTGCTCTACACGCTCAAGATCGCCGGTTACAACATGCAGGACCCGCGCGTTCAAAAGGCCATCCACTGGCTGCTCGGCTTGCAAAAGCCGTTTGGCGGATGGCTGGATAACAAAGGCGAGCTTTTCCTTCAGCCGCATTTGGAAACCTGCTGGACCGTGATGGCGCTCTCCACAATTTATCCGGAGTCCAACCCGCCTCTCGCTCCTGCATTTCCTCCGCCGGCCAGCATTCAAAATACGAAAAATCCTCCGCTGGTTCCGGCCCTTCAATGGCTGGACCAGTTGTGGTACCAGCGTGATCCCCAGGCGCTGAAGCGGGTGCTACCTCTTCTGAATAGTCCTGAACCGCTCATTCGTGAAGCTGCGGCTTCATCCATTGGGCGCATGGCAGTGGACGCGCCCAATCCCGCGCCCTTCCGGGTGGCAGTGGAGCCCCTGGCGCGGTTGCTGGGCGACCGCACCAAAATGGTGAGCCGCGCCGCGGCCTGGTCATTGCGGCAGCTTGGCAACGACGGTGTGGGGATCGGCGCCATCAAAGTTGCCCTTAACAGCCCGGACGATTACACACGGCGCGGCGCTGCACGAATCTTTTACCAGTACTGGTACCACATGATCCCGCGCGAGGACGTGGCGCGGATTCTCATTGAGCGCGTAAACGATCCGGACATGCTGGTGCGGATTGAAAGCCTGAAAGCTCTCTGGAGATGGTGGTATCGCACGCCGGACTTCACTCTGCGCAGGCAGATTGAACATGCTTTTCTGGAGCGCGCCGCCGTCGAACGGGAAAATCCGCTCGTTCGGCTGAATGTAGCGCAAGCACTCTACAACATCCTGGACGAAAATACCGTGCAATTCCAGCGCAACTGGCTGCGCTCCATGGCCTTGGAAAAGGATCGCAAACGAGCTGAATCTGCCCGCATCGCGGAGGTCGAGCGTCCCCTCTCGGCCGAACTGGCAGCGGCGCTGCGCGCTCCGGATACGACCTCGCGGCAGACGGTCCTCACTGCCCTGGATTATTATTTCCTGCGCGGCGGTATCGGCAACGATTATGACTCGATCACATTTTACGACCGTCAATCCGCGGAGACTATGGCCCGTGCCATTTTGCCGCTCATGAGCTCTTCCGATCCGCAGATCGCCGCAAAAGCCCTGGAAGCCGCCGCCGTGGCCAGAGACGCCGATGACCGCGACCTGCTGCTGGCGGTGATGGATCACATGACCTCCAAGGATGCGCACGCCCGCCAGGTCGCGGAACAAGAGCTGGCAAAGTTCCCCACGCAATATGCTCCTTCCGGCGCCGCGCTAGCCAAAGCACAACCGGCAGTCCCGAAGACGAAAAGCCACTCGCAGTCTGCCGGGGGCGCGGGCGGCGGCCGGTAAGGGAATTGGCGCCGCGGCTTTTGCGCACGGCTGCAACCGGGCGCGCGTCCCTGCCCCATTGGCATGGAACCTGTGAATGTTTTTGAAAAGGGACCTTGCCGGGTTGAGGTTGAAAACTTCACATCAACGCGAAAGTAATTCATGAGGTTCTTGAACCGGAATCTGAGTCTAATCTTGCCGGTCTCGTTTTGCGCCTGCTTGTGGCTTGTTCTCAGCGGACCTCGCTTGTCCTCGAGTCCCGTGTCCTCTGATTCTCCATCCCCTGCGGCAAGCCAAATTGATCCCTTGGTGGTCGCCACCTTGCAACGGCTGTTGCACAGCCCGCAGGCGGACGTGCGGGCTTCTGCCCTTCAGTGGATCGCTACGGACAAGCGCGCCCAGTCGCCGCAGTTTGTTTCCCCGATTTTCGCTGCTCTCAAGGACAGCGACGGCAAAGTGCGCGACAAGGCCATCTCCAACATGGGGTGGATTCTGGACCGGTATCACGGCGCGGCCGAAGGGAATGCGGCGCTGGCCGCAATCCAAAACGCTTTGAAGCAGACTTCGGACCGGGCGGCGCAGCTCGTTGCGCTGGATCTGATCGGCGGGCCGGGTGGAGGGGGCGTTTATTCCAACCCTGACGCCAGCCACGGAGATCCTTATCTCATCTCCAATTCGTCCGTTCGCCTCATGCTGGTCTCCATGCTTGCGAATCCTCAAAGTTCGCTTCGTCCCCAGTTGCTGCGTCTGGTGGACGGATCGCGCGCTTTGTGGTCCGACCCAGCGATGGACGGCGCCGTGGCGGACGCCCTCCAGGATGACGATTTGAGCGTGCGCAATGCTGCCATCCGCTTGCTCGTGAAGATTTACGAGCAGGGGCAGCCCGGTTTGCGCGCCAAGACGAAGTCGGCGCTGGAAAGTGCGCTTGAAACCGGCGATCCGAACATGCAGTTGCAAGCCTCGCGGGCGCTCGGAGTGCCTGTTCCTCCGCCCCGCCCCCAAGCGCGGCTGGTTTCCCTGACCGGCCAGAAGATTTCCATGGCCGATGTACACTTCGATTTCAATTATTTTACGGCGTTTGTTCAGCCCTTGTTCGTGAAGAAGTATGGCAGCGCCTCTTGCGTCGAGTGTCACACGCCGGAGTCCAATTCCTCCGGCAAATTCCGCATCCTTGCCCCCGGGCCCGGAGGCCGCTATACCATCGAGCAGTCGCGCGTCAATTTTATCTCCGTCCTTGCGGTGATCGACCGCAAGGAACCCATGAAAAGCAAACTCTTGCTCAAGCCGCTCGATCCCACGACACGCGAAGGCACGCTTCGCGGACTGGGCCATGATGGCGGCGTCTTTTGGCACAACCAATATGACGCGGATTTTGAGATTGTTTCCGACTGGCTGAAGGGCGCAAAGCTTGAGGACGCGCCCGGCAAACAACTGAATTTCGCTTACTTCATGAAGCATGTTGAGCCGATTTTCTCCACCCCCGGACCGGACGGATTCGCTTGTATTAATTGCCATTCCACTCACGCGATTTTGCATCTCGAATCTCCCGAGACAAGCAAGGGCAAGTTCTCGGTCGAACAGATCGTCAACAATTACCAGTCCGCGCTTCGGGTGGTGGATGAGACAGCCCCCTCTGACAGTTACATTGTGCGCAAACCCACCAGCCCGCGCGAAGGAGTTCCCGGAGGCCTTTCGCACGCCGGCGGTATTCGCTGGCCGGACTTGAAGCAATCGTGGCAATACCAGGCCCTCATCGCCTGGATGGGGATCCCCAATCTGAAGAAAGGTCCGGAAAAATCACCGGAGGTCCATGCGAGCGCCGGCGCCTCCCAATATTGACGGATTCGAAGCAAGGGGCTCCTCAAGCTTCGCTCGTGATACGACGTAAAAGACGGTCTCCTTGCCCCGTGAATTTGCTCCCTTCACCTTTCGAAAAATGTTTTGATTAACCATGCGCCATTCCAGCTTCACTGCCGATTCGACGGTGGCCGGAGCTACACACTTGGCTACTATAAATATAAGGCCCGCGCTGTCGTATCGTGACTTCAGTTCGACGAAGCCTCTTGGGACTTTGAGGATTGCAGGTGTTCGACCTGGTCCAACTTGCGGCGGATGCTCTGGTCTTCGGGATGCAGCGCAGAAGCTATAGTGAGGAATTTTGTGCAATCCTTGTAGTTGTGCGCCATAAATGCGGCCCTTCCAAGGACCAATGCCTCATTGAATAACAAACTGGAGGTGTCCTGATCGGCAGGATTCAATTGGTGGGCATGCGCCAGCACTCTAAAAGCACTCTTGTCCTGCTTCAAGGCATAAAGAGATGCGCCAAGCAAAGCGTTTGACCCAAAGTAATCGGGCCGCATGGAAACCGCCCGTTGCAAGGCGATGGCCGCCGGTTGATATTGCTTCAAGCGGAAGTAAGTGAGGCCGAGGTTGTGCTGGATTTCCCATGATTGCGGATCCATCTGAGCTGCACGAACTAGGGGCGGAAGAGCGTCCGGGTAGTCGCCGTGCCGGCCATACATCATCCCGAGCAGGGTTAACATATCAGGATCGGCGCGGTTGGCGAGAGACCCACAGACGCTCCGGGCCTGGTCCAGCGGTTTCGTATTCAAGGCTTGCTCGCACTTCAGAGCCTGGCTGGAGCGTTCATCGTAGTATTGATGAAGCCGGGCGGAAGCTTTGTACGCTGCTTCCGATTCGGGCATTTTTTTCTCGCGCTGATAAACGCGCGCCAAGTGGTCCGGGATGCGGAAATCTTTGGGGTTCGAGGCTGCTGCTCTCTTCAACCATGCTTCGGCATTTTGCAGTTTTCCGGCTTCCAAATAGGCCGAACCTAAGTAATAGGCGGTGTCCGCAAAAGGAGGCGCCGCAGCAATGGCCCGGAGCTTGATAATCGCCGGCCCGGCCTTCCCCTGAACCAGATCAATCCGCCCCAAATAATAATCCAGGCGGGGGTCACCGGGCATTTTCGATGAAAGCGACTCGAACTCTGTTTTAGCCTGCCCCATATGCCCCAATGCAAAGTGGCAGATTGCGAGCTGGTATCGGGCTCGAACCAAAGACGGATTGCCTGCAAGGGCCGCTTGAAATTCTTTCGCAGCTTCCTGATAGCGTTCCTGCTGAAGATATTGGTACCCTTTACCCAGATGGGCTTCAGCGGCCTGGACGCTAATTGTGGAATTGCTATTTGTAAGGGGCAGAACAACAGCGCGGGCAGCAAACACGGTTGCAGCGAAAAATATAAATGCCCTGACCGGCGCTGCGTTCATGCCTTTCGACTTGTGACCGCCCTTGAAAATGGATTTTGGCATTGCGGCACTGGGAAGTACTCGAATGCATGGTTGCATAAGTTTGCTTTTTGATTTTCACATACAATGACGGGATTTACCCCGTCCCACTGGGCTTTTGGCCACGCTCACGGGGAAAAGGCCGGGGGTATGGCATTCCATGTTGTCGCGCGCGAAAGCGGCAGCTCTGTCAAGACATGCCAATGATAGCCTCCGGAATCTTACAGCCATTCTGTCTTCGCGTTCGACTCGCGCTGACTTGGCTTATCTGGGGATCCCTGATCGCAATGATACCGGCTTTGGTTCTGAATAGTCCGGCGATGCCCCTCGATCCGGCCACCGGACTGAGTTCGCTCCAAGCGCAGTTGGACCAAGCCATGAACCGGAAGGACCCTCTGCGGGCGCAGAAGATTCTCAGCGGCATTCTAGCGCATCGCAACTTGACTTTGGATTTTTTGATGCGGCTTGGCATGCACCTTGCCGAAGGGGGAAATTATGCAGAGGCAAGCCGTGTGTTCTCGCGTTCCGCAGAGCTCTACCCGCAATCCTTTGAATCCCACTACAATCTGGCGCTTGCAGAGCTTGCTCAGCAGCGCGACGCGGGAGCAAGCGCGGCGCTCCAGGCGGCAAGACCGGTGAATGCCGAGCAGCAGTTCGCCCGGCAATACCTGCAAGGCAAGATCGAAGCTGCCAGAGGAGAGAATTCTGCGGCGAGGCAGGACTTACAATCGGCCTTTGAGGCCCGCCCCAACAATGAAAACTACGCGTTGGACCTGGGCTTGCTCGACCTCGAAACCTTGGATTACCGGCAAGCGGTTTCAGTGTTTGCGAAGGGTCTATCGCGCAACTCAAGCTCGCAGTACCTGGCCCTGGGATTGGCGCTCGGCCAGTTTCTGGCGGGCGAGACTGCTGCCAGCCGCGCCACGAGCGCGCGCCTTCTCCGGCAGCATCCTGAACTGTCCTCTGCCCGGCTCTTGCTGGCTTATTCATTGTATGTTGAAGGCAATTTTACTGCGGCCGGCGCCGTCACCCGTCACGGAGTTGAAGCTCCGGGATCGCATCCTTATCTCGACTACTTGGACGCCGCAGTCTTGCTGAAACTTCACTCGTCCAATGCTCCGCGCATCCTTAGAGAATTGAACGTGGCAGAGGCAGGGATACCAAAATGCAGCCTTTGTTACGTCGCCGCCAGCAAGGCTCACCGGCAAATGCACGCCGCGGAGGATGCCTTGCGAGACCTTAAAACGGCGGTTCAACTCGATCCCGCCTTGCCCGAGGCCTGGTACCACTTGGCTCAAGTGGAGGATTCCTTGGGTCATCATGCCGAGGCGGCAACCGCGCGAAGCCGTTTCGCAAAACTGAAAGCCGAGCGTTCCAGCCGCGAGGATGAAATGCTTCGAGCTGCATTTATGAAGTCGTTGTCGAACTGACAATCAACCGCGATACCGGTTCATCAAGCAGGCCAATCCGGCTTTTGCTCCAGTCAAAGCTATACGCACGGTCGTAAGTCGGCGACGCCCGGGACTGTAGCGCCGGTCTGTGACCGGCGGATTTCACCGCTCCCTGTCAGGGCAAGCTCCGAGCGGCGCTACAGCAAATTCCCGTTGCCGACTTATGTCCTCGTGTATAGAGAGTCAGCCAATCCCGGCACCACTCGCGCCGTCTCATTTCCACGTCCCGGTCAGGGCGTGACCACGGGGAGCGTGACATGGGTGGGATAGCTCTTGGAACGGTAGATGTGCTGCGTGGCCGCCTGGTAATCCGCAGCAGTGGCCTTGAAAATATTGGGAACGAACTTCTGGGGGTTGCGGTCAATCAACGGGAACCACGTGCTTTGAATCTGGAGCATCACTTGATGCCCTTTCAGGAAGCAATGGTCATTGGTATGGATATCGATGGTGTATTCTTCCACCTGGTTTGGAGGTATGGCCGCTGGGTGCACAAAGCTCTTTCGGAAGCGTCCGCGAAACACTTCGTTCGCCACCATCAGCTCGTACCCGGCCATCTTCGGGTTGGCAGGATAGGTCTGGGGGTAGACGTCGATGAGTTTTGCAATCCAGTCGCTATCCGATCCCGAAGTGGAGGCGAAAAGATGGACTACAATATCACCCGCTACATGCAGGTCCTGGGATAGAACCGGAGTCGCCCAACTCACATCGTCGGGCCGCTGCTGGGCGAATCGTTGGTCCTGCACCAACCACGTCGGCCATCCCGCGAACGGATAGGTGGGCTCAACCGGACGATGACGGTAAGGAATGGGATTCGCCGGGTCGGAAACGTAGCTGTCATAAGCGCTGGCGGCGGCGCTTTGAGGCGGACTGAACGACATTTTCCCGCCGGCATGAATGTAAAGATTGCGGTTGGTGGCACGATCGCGGGGCGGCCAGTGCTTGTAGGTTTCCCACTTATCGGTTCCGCTTTCAAAGGTCAGCGCCTTGGGGAAGTGTCCATCCCCTTCACCCTTCAGCCAGTAAGCAAACCACACGCGCTGCACATTCTGGCGGAAGTAAGCGTTGGTATCGCTGCCGAAGTCCACCGGACCCAGCCTCCGGCCCGTGTTGAACGCCCAGCCTCCGTGATTCCAAGGTCCCGACACCAGATGATTCAGATTCTTGGTGTCGTGCGGCTCAAGGGTTTCAAAAATTTTGATAGGTCCGTAAAAGTCTTCCTGATCCCACCATCCCGCCACGTTCAGCATCGGTACCTTCACGCTGGTCAGATACGGCGTGACGGCCTGCCTCTGCCAGAAGCTATCGTAGTTCGGGTGATTCACGAAGTTATCCCAGGTTGGAATCTTGTGATGAAGATAGAGCGCGTTCACGTTCGAAAGCGGACCCAGGCGCAAATACCACTCGAAGGTATCCCACCGGTTAAAGTCAAACGTCACCTGTTGCTTCGACGTTTCCATTCGTGTCGAGTATTCAAATCCGTAGCTCAGCCGGAAGGCTCCGTTATGATGGAAGTCATCGCCCAGAAACATGTCGGCGGGCGAGGCTTGCTCCGACGCCGCTTTGAGCGCCGGATGCGGGTCAAGCGTCGCCATCACCGTGAGCCAGCCGCCGTAGGAAATCCCCACAATGCCCACGCGGCCGTTATTGTTGGGCACGTTTTTCAGGAGCCAATCGATGGTGTCGTAGGTGTCCGTGCCTTCATCGATGGCCTTGGGGTCATTGGGATTGCGCGGGTCGCGCAGCATCACGAAGCGCCCTTCGGATTTATAACGGCCCCGAATATCCTGAAACACGAAGATGTATCCATCCGGAATCATCTCGCGGTAGAGGTTGAGCTTCCGGGTGAAGCCGTTTGCATCTTCCGGAATGCCGTAAGGAGTCCGCTCCATGAGGAAGGGCAGCGGACCTTTGGCATTCTTAGGGATGTAGATCTCCGTGTGCAAGCGGACACCATCCCGCATGGGGATCATGACATCCCGCTTGTTAAAAATCTGGCTGTAGTTGGTCACATCCTGAGCCTCGGAAGGCCGGGCAAGGCCGGCAAGGGCTACACTGGCAATGGCCAGAAGTGCAAGTCGAATAGCGCGGTGCTTCATCGTGTCAGACTCCAACTGGATTATTCACGAGATTCTACATTTGTGCGGCGAGCCTGTCATTCTGAGCGAAGCGAAGAATCCCGGCATTTCGCCCAGGATAAACCCTTCCGCCGGGCAATCGTTCGCCCGCTTCCTGCCGCAAACTGGTTTTACCAGTAAAATTTCAGTGCAAACTGCATGGATCGCGGGTCCGTCTGGATGTTGGTAATACGGCCGAACTGGCAACCCGCCTGATGCACCGTATCCGTTTCGCCACCCGGTCCGGGAGGCAAGCAATAATTGGTGTTCGGTAATCCCGGGTTCATGTGATTCAGAGTGTTAAAGGCCTCCCAGCGAAATTGAAAGTACTTCGTCTCCGAAACGTGAAAGTCTTTGGCCAGGGCCGAATCCAAGTTCCAGAATCCGGGTCCGCGCAAACTGGGCAGGCGCAGTCCCGCCGTCCCAAACAGATAGGCTCGCGGGTCATTGGGATTGTAATTCTGCCAGAAGGTCTGGTCAGCCCCGTAAGGCGGGGTGAAGGCACTGGCATTGATCCAATCGTTGATTTGCGCCTGCTTGGAACCGCTCATCCGGGGATTCCCGATGAGGTCTGGCCGGCAAGTCAACTGGTCGCAGGGCCCGGTGATGGTCAAAGGTGTCCCGCTCTCCGCATTGAGATTTCCAGTCAGAAGCCAGCCGCCAAAAATAGCGTTCAGCGGGCCCTTTTCATTCAGGAAGTGTTTGCCTGCGCCGAAAGGAAGCTCATAGGTAAATGTGGCGTTGAAGTTCTGCGGAATGTCGTCGATGGCAATGGCGCGATCGGCGTTCCGATTGTCAGGATTTTGATAGCCTCCGCCGAAAACTCCGGAGACGCCCGAGGCTGCGCCGCCGCCCTGGGCGCCGATCCGTCCTCCGATGTTTCCAGGCCGGGAAAGATGAATGGTGTCAAACGTCATGGCGGCGAGTTGAGCCGTGGAGGCGTTGTCAATTTCTTTCGAATTGGTATAGGAAACGATGAAGTTCATGCCGTGCGAAAAGCGCTTCTGGAAGCGCACGTCCAAGGCGTTGTAAACGCTGGTGCCGTCAAAAACCGTCTGTGGGAAAAGCGCTCCATAGGCCGGATAATCCGTAAGCAATATGGAAAGAGGCAGCGTCGAGCTTCCCCAGATTTGTTGCAGCGCCGTGGCCGTTTGTCCCGAGTAAATTTGCGTGATCGGAACATTGGCGTTGATTCCCGTCTTGTATTTGACCCGGTCGGCGGTGTGGACGTAGTTGAACTGGCGGAAAGTATCGCCCGCCAGATGCACTCCATGCGTTCCTACATAGCCCACTTCGATCATCATGTCGTCGGGCAGCTCTCTCTGGATGTTGAAGTTCCAGGACTCCTCCATCGGGTCGGCCGGCGGTGGGTAATAGAACTGGAGCTGGGAAGCGTAACCCGGCACTTCGTGCGCCGCCGGCGGCAGATGGTCAGCGGGCACGGGGGGAGTCGTCAAGTTGCCCTTGACGACCGTAGTGTTCGAGAGCGGGAAAGCCACGCATTGGCCTGAAAAGGGCGCGCATTGGCCCGGATAGAAACTTCCGTTCCAGATGTTGAAGGACTGCCAGTCCGGCCCCGGCGCGATGCCCTGGCCAATGTTGTTATAGCTGTTGGTGGCGTTGGTGTAGAAGATGTCATAGCCTCCCCGAAAGACCGTCTTGCGGTCACTCCACGGAGCCCAGGAAAAGTTCAACCGTGGACCAAAATCCGTCTTATTGGCGGGAGCAATGTTAGACCCCCAGGGGAATCCAGGATCACCCCAATAAATCATCTTACCGGGACGGCCTGTATAGCTATTGGGGCAGCTCAGGCAGAAATTCGACATCGGCCCTTCGCGCGTCTGGAAGAAGCCCGGAATGTCATAACGCAATCCCATATTCAATGTAAATTTTGGAGTGATGCGGAAATCATCCTGCACGTAAAAGCCCCAGTAGCTATCCCGGAGGTAGGGGTCAGCGGTCAGGCCCGTTGCGGAAGCGCCATCGCTCGAAACGGTGCCCATCATGAACTGGGTTAATCCCGGCGCCCCCAACCCGGTATTGGGGTCTCCGGTCAATCTGCCGTCAAAGGCCAGGGTGGTGGGATCGCTGATCGATCGTCCGGCGTGTTCCAGCCGGTAAACGAAGCCGGTCTTAATGGTATGACGTCCCACGATTTTGGTCACATCGTCAAGGATCGTGTAGGATTCGGTGGCCATCAGCATATTCACCCATCCGGGAGGTCCAAAGCTGCTCGATCCCCCGTCCGGCATGCCCACCGAGAAGGATGGGGAGGCCGTGAATGTCCCCACAAAAATTTGCGACGGCCCCAACACCTGATTGACCTGGCTGAGGTCGGAAACACTGTTGGGGTATCCACCTTGCGATGGATTGGTGGTCAGAAACTGCCGGCTGAAGCTGGCGTGAAATTCATTGAAGAAGGTGGGGCTAAGGATATAAGTATTGCCGAAGCCCGCCACCTGGTTAGCAAAATCAAAGGGCAGGCTTGCTCCCCAGCCGGTCGAAGGGAACGTTGGCCCCGTCCAGGGAAGTTGGTAATTGTTGTATTGTCCGGGATTGAAGACCCACTCCGCAAAATACTTGCTGCGGTCGCTCCACTGGTTGTCAACCTTGATCGAGATGTTATACGGATTCTGGCTGCTCCCCACTGAGCCCAGGTAATTGTCGCAAATCCGGTAGTTGCCTTTCCCCATCGGGCAATTGCTCAGCGGATCGACGAAATTGGGAAGCGGGTAGGAATTCAAGAAAAACATCGCCGACTTGTCCATCATGTTGGAAGGGATGGTGGTGGCAAAATTGCAGGTCTTGATCCCTTTGGCGCTACCCGCCTCCACCGAGGTATTCAAGCACCCGTTCGCGCCATATGGGTTTCCTGCCACCGGCGTTCCGAAAGCGGTTCGCGTGAACAATCCGCTGGAGTTCGGGCCGACCGTGCTGTAAGGATTCCAGATTCCAAAATTGGTGGAGTTGGGATCCTCCGCAAAATTGCCTTGACGCATGGCAGGAGTGGGAACTGAAAACACCTGGCTTCCACTCAAATGCAGGATGGTGTGCTCAAAAGAAACGAAGAAAAAGGTCTTATCCTTGCCGTTGTAGACGTGAGGAATCACCACCGGTCCGCCCAGGGTTCCGCCGAAATCATTGTAGCGAAGCTGATCCTGGGGAATGATGTGGCCGGTTGCGTCAATCGAAGTGAACGGGTTTCGAGCGTTGGTGGCGCTGTTGCGAACGTACTCGTATAAGTTTCCATGAAGCTGATTCGTCCCGGATTTCAGAACGACGTCGAAAACTCCGCCTCCTGTCCGGCTGTATTGCGGGGCGAAGCCGTTGGTGATGGCCTGGAACTCCCCCACAGCGTCTGGCGAAGGATTGACGGCTACGTTTTCCGCCATCCCGGAAAGGTTGATCATCCCGTCCAGATACCAGGCATTGGCCCCGCCTTGGCCGCCATTCACGGAGACGTCCGATCCCTGAACGTAAGTGGGGTCGGGAAAGCTTCCAAATTGGCTGTTGAATCCAAAGTTGCTGCCCGGCGGTCCGGCGGCGCTGCTCACTCCTGGAAGCAGGTAGATCAACTGCTGCAAGTCACGGCCCTGCAACGGCACGTCTTGAACCGTGCGATTGTCAATGGCCGTGGAGAAATTGGACGCGCCGGTTTCAACCAGCGGCGCGCTGGCCGTGACTTGAACCAATTGATGAGTCGCGCCGAGCTTCATCTGGGCGTCTTCACGGATCGTTTCTCCCGCCGGCACTTGAATACCAACGATTTCAACCGCGACGAAACCACTCGACTCGATATGGGCGCTGTACTTTCCCGGCACCAGGTCTACAACGCGGTAATAACCGGTGTCATTGGTTTTGGTCACGGCTGTGACATTGGTAGCCAAGTCCGTGATGGTGACCCTAGCTCCAACCACTGCCGCCCCTTGCGGATCAGTGACGATTCCCTCCATGATCCCGCGGTTTAACTGGGCTTGCGCCGTTCCCAAAGAGAGGAGTATCGCGAGGGTGAGCCATCCCAGCCCGCGCTTCAGTTGCTTTGCATTTTTCATCGCCTTCCTCCGGAAAAGCTTGACGATTTTTCGGCGTCCTTTCGAATGCCTAACTGCCGGCCCAGGGTTGAAGCCCGCCTTCCCGGGCTGTGCCCATCCCCTCAATCCAGGCCGTTTTAGGCTGCAATCCCTTGCTTGCACGCCGGGATGATGCCATCCCGGTTTTACCCAGAAGACTCTCCTCTTAAAATTTCGTTGTCAGTCAGCCGGTAGGTTTTAATTCTCTGTGTTCCGCTCCGGCCCCACATGGGAAGAAGTGAAACACTTGTATCACGGATTGCCGTTCGTTTGAAACAAAGAACCTACCCCTACCCTATTTGTCTGTCAAGAAATTTATTTTTATCGTCCAAAATTGCTTTTATTTTCCCGTAAAGCCCAAGTTGTGGCATCCTGTGTGCCTCGAGTCAAAAGGCGAATCCGAGATCTGACACAAATGTTACATTCCGCGCGCGGCAGCTTGAAAGAGAAGACTATCAGGAGATGGCAGAAATGAGAATTCAAGGCCGGATAAGCCAAGACGGTGTTGAACCACCGGAAAGTTTTGGGAGTCTGGTCCGTAAATTGAGAGGGCATCGCCAGGAGATCATCCGTCCCGTCCTCGAACATCCCCGCGACTACGTTCTGCTCAGCATCCGTGACCTGGCCCGCAAGCTCCAGACTGACCCTGCCACCATGTTGCGCATTGTGCGAGGCATGGGCTTTGCCAGCTATCGCGATTTTCAAAGGTACTTGCACGAGCTAAGCATCAAGCTGGCAACTATGCTGGACCTGATGCAAGACATGGGAGCCGGTCAGGAGGATATTCCCGCCCACATTAACAATTCATTGCGAAGAGACTTTGAAAATCTGCAGGGGTTCCGTCACACCTTGGAGGTGCAGCGCATCGGCCACCTGGCGCGCCGCCTCTGCGCGGCGCGGCGCATTATCGTGTTGGGAGGCGACCTGGCAGCATCCCTCGCCGACTTTCTGGAATACAACTTGACGATCCTGGGTCTTAGCACCGTCAGCGGTACGCTGCCCGGCCGCGTGATTCACCTGGTCAGGAACGTGAGGAAGGGAGATGTGGTCATCGGCATCACCTTCCGCCGAGGTCTGCGGCAGACCGTGGAAGGATTGAAGCAGGCGCGGGCGCGCGGCGCCTACTGCATTGGTCTGACGGACACCTATCTCTCCCCCGTCGTTCGTTATTCCCAGGAGTCTTTTCTGGTCTCGATTGAAAGCCCATCTTTTGCGGGATCTTATGTGGCGCCGATGGCCTTCCTAAACGTTTTGCTGGTGGCTTGCGCTAACCTTCGCCGCCGCCAGACGCTGGCCCTGCTCAAGCAGGCCGACGAAGAGCAACGCGACGGCTTCCGTTGGTATCACGAACCTTGATACCGGTCCCGGGGTTTCCCGCTTCTTGTTCCATTACCAACTGTGGCAAAATGGCACACTTTTGGTAAGAGCCGGACGAAATATGCCTGACACTGCGTGGAAACGTGTTGATAACAATCCGGTAACAAAATCCGTCCCACCTGTCTCATTCGTCTCCCTTATCTCATTCCCTTGGATTAAAGTAGACCTGGAGCGTGACCTGTCCGTGTGGTTTATCCAAAATTCCAAAGGCTTTGAGGCGCTGGGCACCTGCCGGTCTCTCGCGCCTCGCCAAGCCAGTACAAAAAAACAGAATGGGACAATGGTTCGGGCCGTTCGCACGCATCAGGATGGATGCCCAGAGGCGGGAACGGCAAGCGAGAGATGTGAAACAAAGCCGGAATGTCCAATCAAATCAATATCTAATGTGCCCAAAGTAGGATTCTATTGCAGATTGGAAGTTCCCTGCGGTCGGGCTGGTTTTCCGGTAGAATTGGAGAACTTTAGCATCGCCTGCGCAAGACTTGCTGGCCGGACTCCGGCGCTGAGTTCCGGGAGTCAATCATCTGGAGGCCTTTCAATTTTATAAATTCTAAAGCGCGCTATGTAACTTAGCTTCGAAAGGACAAACTTGATGCGTATCGTGTTCCACTTTCGCTTAATCCTGTTCACGGCAATCACCCTGGCATTTTCGAGTCACCTCCGGGCGCAGATGCCGCCATCAGTCAGGACCAACATTGACAGCGCCGTCGAGAAAGTTCTAGCCGATACCTCCGTCCCGAGCGCCTCCATCGCCGTCGTCAAAGACGGCCAGATCGCTTATGTGAAGGCTTATGGCAATGCCCGTTTGCTCCCTATGACCGCTGCAAGCCCCGGCATGCGCTACTCGATCGGTTCCGTGAGCAAGCAGTTCCTGGCCGGCGCCATGCTGCTGTTGGTTCAGGATGGAAAGCTCTCGCTGAATGACCCCGTGGCCCGTTACCTTCCTTCGCTCACCGATGCTGACAAGATCACCATCCGTGAACTCCTCTCACACACTTCGGGGTATCAGGATTACTATCCCCTGGACTACGTTGCCCCCTTCATGCTTCAGCCGGTCACGGCGGGCGATATTCTAAACCGTTTTGCCAAAAAACCGCTGAATTTCGAGCCGGGAACCGAATGGCAGTACAGCAATACCAACTATGCTATCGCAGGGACCGTCTTGGAGAAAGTCAGCGGGATGCCGTTGATGGCTTTCTTGCGCAGCAGTATCTTCAATCCCCTTGGCATGAAAAGCCCCATTGACCTGGACCATCAGACCCTGACTCAATCGGACGCCGCAGGCTATACCAGGTTTGGCCTTGGTCCGGCCCGTCCGGCACAACCCGAGGGTCGCGGTTGGCTCTTCTCTGCGGGTGAATTGGCCATGACCGCTCGCGACCTGGCCGTGTGGGATCAATCCTTGCTGGACGGAAAACTTCTCAAGCCGTCATCGCTGCAGGAGATGATCCGGACGGTCCCGCTGAAAGACGGCGCGCCCACCAACTACGGCTTGGGCGTCGGCGTCTCCAATGCCGGAGGGTTCCCCAAGCTGGAACACGGAGGCGCGGTTTCGGGTTTTGTCAGCTTTAATGCGGTTTGGCTCGATCAAGGCGCTGCGGTCGCCGCGCTCACCAACCTGGATGGTTCGAGAGCCGCTTACGCCATCGCCAATAAAATCGGACCTATGCTGATTTCCCAGCAGGAAGACCCGCAAGCCGCGCATGAATTCGCCCAGGCTCGCCAGGTTTTCAAAGAACTGCAAGAAGGGAAAATTGATCGCGCGCTGCTGACGCCAGACGCCAACTTTTATTTCACGCCACAAGTCTTGGCCGATGCTCACACCAGCCTGGGGCCGCTCGGAGAACCCAAGAGTTTCAGTCAGACTGGCCATGGATTGCGCGGCGGCATGTCTTTCCGTATCTTTCAAATAGGCTTTGCTTCTGGCCAGCCTTTGCATCTGACCACGTTCTCGACGCCGGATGGAAAGCTGGCTGAGTACTTGATTCAGTAATGGGGGATCTTCGCGTGGCAAGCACATCGGCAGCAAGCACGAGCGAGAGCGACAATCCTGGCAACAATCCCGGCGGGAATTTTGCGGATTGGGATTTTCGCTCCATGCCGTCAGCAGCCAATGCCGGCGGAATCAAAACGGAGCGCGAAGGTCGGAAGAACTACCGGTTTCCTGCGGTGTCCGGTAAACGCCGTTCCGGACCTCGGCGGGATGCACAAAGTGCTCTTTGAGGTGTGGGATGTACTCCAGGAAGAGTTTTTCATGGCCCTGAGCGATGAGGATGGCCTTTATAATTGCCGTATTGGTGCAGGGCGGGCCGCTTGGCCAGGGGCACAAAACGATCCCACTCGGTCACTGGTTGGATGGCTTCCACTCTAGACCCAGCCTGAAAACGAATCGTAATGATCTGTTGAGGACGAACCCGAAAGCGGTAAACCGGGCCTCCGGCGAGTGATTGGGGGTTCTGTCCACGGAGGTTAGTGAGCGCGGCGCCGTGATGAGGTAGAAAGAACGACACCTCGGCCTCTCTGGCCAAGCCCAAGCATTCGATGAGGCGCATTTCAATATACTGGTCCTCGCGGCGAAGCGCCTGGAGGATCAGGTTTTCCGACGTGCGCACGAAAGGCTGAGGCTTGGCTGGGCGCCGTCCGGAAAGCCCATTTTTGACAGGGAAAACAATCTTTGCTAATGAAATCGCTGAAGCGGCGGCAGGGCCCAATCGAAAAATGCTAATCGTAGCGTCCTCAGCGGGCAACAACGAGGGCCGCCAGTAATTCATTTAACTTTCCAGCGCATCTTTGCTAGGCTCTTCTTTCTCATGCCCAGCGTTGCTGAAAGACCCATTGCCGTCTTCAAGGTTTCCCCCGTTATCATAGCCATCAGCATTTTCCTGGCACTGTTGTTGCAGGTTTCGCTTCCGGTCAAGATGCCTCTGGCTCGCCTCTTTGACCTTCCGCTCCTGCTCACCATCTATTTCACATTGTTACGGCGCAACAAAATTTTCGGGACCCTGCTGGGAATGGCCGTCGGATTATTGCAGGATGCATTCTCGCACGGTTTGATCGGCATGTTTGGCATGGCCAAGGCCCTGGTGGGATATCTTGCGGCTTGGGCCAGCGTCCGCTTTGACACGGAACGGATGACTAGCCGCATCTTTCTCACCGCCGTGCTCATCTGCTGTCACAGCCTGGAGATCACTGGACTTCAGCACGTCCTAATGGAGTATCCACCGCCATTTGTTCCGCTCGATCTGGCAAGTACGGTCCTGGTAAATTCGGCGCTGGCGCTGGTCATCTTCCAGATTCTTGACCGGTTTAAGCGGCCGGCCTGAAGCCGCTCTCCAAGTGGTGACCCCTTTTCGTCAAGGCTTCAGGATTTGCGGTAGTGTTACAGTTCGCTGTAGCGGCGCTCTATGAGCGCCGGAAGGTGTTGATAAATAAAATTCGGCGCTCGTAGAGCGCCGCTACAGCAAGCAAACTGAGACACCACCGGATTTGCATTTGGGACGGGTTGCCCACCAGTGCTAGAATATAGGCAGACGCCGGATGCCTTGCTTGGGGTTCTTTGAATGGCAATTCACGGGACCTCTGGACATTGGCCCGGCTCTCAGGTGGCATCCGCCATGGTGCTTTCAAGCCCGCTTCGGCCGCGTTCGTGGCAAAAGATTGTGGGCTTTTGTGCCGGAGTTGTTCTCATGGCGTCGGGAGTGCTTCTCGCCAAGGACTCCCTGCCTCGTAATGACCGTTTACTGTTGATCCGGTCCCTCGATCATGAAATTGCGGTGGCCAAGCTCCCCATGCCCGCAGGCAAGCATGGCATTCGCATTGAGGCCAACGGTCAAGTAAACCAGAATTATTCCCAAAAACAGCTCCGGCAATATGGTCCGGCAATCCAACCGGGGGCGCCGGTGGAGATTACGGCCATCAAGTTCAAGCCAGACCGGATCATCTTTGAGCTGAACGGCGGCCACCACGGTGAACATTGGTATCAGCATATCGAATTCGGCATGGGATATCCGGATGAGCCCATGATGCCCAACACCGCGCCGGTTCAGGCGGCTGGCTCTTACATCTCGCTCGCTGTACCCAAAAACATCTCAAAGCTCACTGATGATCGGGTGAAAGTCCTCCTGACCAACGCGCTCGACTTCAGCCGCCGCTCTCCCACCTCTCTCTACTCCCCCCAAGAGCCTCCGCAGGTTAAGGCCGCCATCAAGAAGCACCAGGTGATCATTGGGATGGACCGCGATTCTGTGCTTTCCTCCAAAGGCCCTCCCAACCGCAAGGTGCGCTATGATGACAAAGACGGCAACGAACTTGAGGACTGGATCTATGGCGACGCGCCCCACTGCCTCTTTGTAACCTTCAACGGCGACCAAGTCGTCAAAATCCAACAATACTAAGCTGCCTGATTCATGATGTTGTTATCCGCAGGGTCCCACGCACGGCAGTAAGACCTTGGCCGGCGCTACGAGAAACGTTCTTCAGTAAGCTGGTAAAACAAAAAAGGCCGGTGAGCATGATCTGCTCTCCGGCCTTTCACACGAAGTTCGACACGAAGCCAGTTCACTTCACCTTGGCGAAGATGATGGCAAAGGTGTAGAGCGCTTCCGACTCAATCAAAATCAGTGAAAAGATCAGCAGGAATTGGATACCTGCCCGGGCGCCGGGATTCCTTGCCAAACCTTCGCAGGCGCCCGCGGCGGCCCGGCCTTGCCCCAGGCCGCAACCTGCCGAGGCAATGGCCATGGCGAAACCTGCCGTAATCACTACCCATTTCGCATGGCCCTCTGACACCGTTGCCGCCCCTGAAGTCTGGGCGAACAGCGGCGCCGCGAGTAACAAGCCTACAATCCCGGATATAACCAGAAAAAGTTGCCGCTTCACTTTATCCTCCTCGATTCCCGCGGCAAGCCCGCAGGAAGTATCATGAAATTCCGCCAGTGGGTGGTTACGCGCCAACTCGGGGGAGTGGCGGTCTCACGCTGACGGCGCTGTACAGCTTGAAGCCAGGGATGAATGATTTTCCCTTGAGTATGAATGATGAAGTCCGAAAGCGGTCAATGTTCCTCGGTGATGGCCATGGCAATATAAATCGCGGGCAGGATCATGAAAATATAAGCTTGCAGGAGCGCGACAAAAATGTGAAGCGCAGTAAACAAAGCCGGAATAGCCACGGGCACAAGGCCGCTGAACACCTGCTCCAGGATGGCGCCCACAAACATGTTGGCGTAAAGACGGACGCTGAGCGAGAGCAGCCGGCCGAGATTGCCGATAATCTCAACGGGGAACATGAGGAACGCCATGGCCAGCATGGGACCGCACAGATGCTTCAAGTAACCCACCACGCCATGGTGCCGCACGCCGTGATAGTTGTAATAAAGGAAGGCCACCACGGCGCAGCCCAGAGTCACCTGGATATGCGCAGTAGGAGTCTCAAGGCTCGGAATCACTCCCAGCAGGTTACAAATCAGGGTAAAAATAAAAAGCGTTCCGAGCAAGGGCAGGAAGCGCGAGCTGTTCTGGCCAATGATGTCATCCCCGGTGTCCTTGGTGAATTTGAATACCTCTTCCATTAGGGCTTGAAATGTGCCGGGATTCTCCACGGAGAGGCGGCTGCGCAGGATCAGGGCCGCGGCGACGATCAAAATTATTACCAGGACTTCCATTCCTACGTAGTTGGGAATAGGGTGCGAGGGGTCGGGCGGAGTCTGCCCGAAACGAACCATCAACCAGGCGGCGGGAGCCGCCAAGAATTTATTCAGGATTGCCGTGAACCACATTGTTGTGTCTGTTTTCCTTCGTATTTAATTGGCGTTCCTTGCCCACGGAGCCTTGATCGATCGCTGGCGCACGCTCGTAAGCCGGCGCAGGGTCCTTACGGAACAGGTACTTCGCCGCTTGCAGGCCACCCTCCAGCAACATTCCGCCCACCGGAATGAACAACCCGGCGATGATGCCGCTAAAAGGCAGCCATCCCGTCCAGTAGAAAAAAAGAACCCCGCCGAAAATCAGCGGGTAGCGCAGGACCATTTTAATCAGAATGGGCCGGGGAACCTTGGCCGCGCCGGCGGAAAACATGGAATTCACGGCCTCATAGAGCCAGAGGTAATTCAGGATTCCGGCCGCCCCGCCTAGCATCAACCCCAGCGTAAATTTCCATTCGCCTTGGATCAGGAAGGAGGCGCAGACCACCGCCAGGAGCGCCGCCATCCAGCGCGGCATCCGGATTTCAGCCTTTTTAAGTTCCCTTTCCGTCATCTTCCATTCCGCCACGATCTTCGGCTTTTTTCAGAACCCGCAAAAGTTCGATAAAACCACCCACGCCTCCGGCCACTGCCATAACAACCTCAAGCACCGGAGCCGTGTGAAATAAACGATCCAGCTCCCAGCCAATCAGCACACCCACAATGGCTCCGGCCGGTATGATGAATCCCAGACTCGAATAATACGCTATTTGTCCCCAAAGCTCGGTTCCCTTTCGTTGCTTCGGGATCACAAGACCTCCAGGCACAAGGCAGATTCCAGCGACAAGAGGCGAGGGCAGTGACGAGATGCAAACATTCCCTCTTCCTATCTCGTCACTCGTCTCTTGTCTCTTGTCTCTTGCTTTTTGTCTTCTTCAATGCTGCCAGAGGATTGGCGGAACCAGGCTGACCCCGCCCCGAAAGCGTCGCGGCTTTCATCCTGTAGTATACCTTAATAAAAGCATTTCCGTCTGCCCCGCTGACACAAGGAAACCGTCATTCCAGCCAGACGGGAATCCACTGCATGCCGGTCGCGGCATGGACCTCCGCCCATGCGGGGGTGACAGCGAAGGGCGAGACGCTGGCACTATGGCCGTCATTCCCGCGCAGGCGGGAATCCATGACGTGGACGCCATCGCGCGGCTATGGGCTGTCATCCTGATCCCTTCGCCTGTCATTCTGAGCGTAGCGAAGAATCCCGGCATTTCGCTCAGGGTAAACT